>JAZUKC010000108.1:0-67508 GCA_045643065.1 Prevotella sp. | reverse complement strand
CCTCGCTACAAGGCATCTACGCAAAATTGCATCGCAATTAAAGAACCGCCGTATGCCGAACGGCACGTACGGTGGTGTGAGAGGTCGGAAAATAACAGTAGGAGGAAAACAACCTACGTTATTTTCCTCCTACTCGATTGTATCAGAAATAGAGCTTTCAATACAATTTTCATATTTGTATGAATTTGAGATTCAAAATGTACTTCATCCTGATTTTGGATTACAACGTTACAGAATCAATAATTAAGAATGTATTTGATTAGCATTTAGAATACATTTAGAAGTAGCTATGTTGTTTTATAATGCGCTGTTACACAGTACATTACAGAATGTCGCAAATTTGCATAAACCATTATTTCTTAGTAACTTTGCGTTGCAAACCAAGGATAAAAGCCTAACGATGAATCATAGAAATCAATCAAGGCGTTAAATTCCCCCACGGTTGTATTATTAATTATAATTGTTAACATTATGTCAAATTCAATTCACAACCCAAGAGGACCACCTCTAACCCCCGGACAAATCATCCGCAGTAATCTCAGGATATGCGCAATCCTTTATACTTTGGGATGAAAAGAAAAGGGCAGGAAGTAGCTAACCTGCTGACGCACCAAGACTGGAGGTTTTCATCAAGTTTGTACTCTGTAAGTCGGTGCCTTACAAACTTGTTTCTTACATTTATTAATCCCTAAAATATAAATAAACAATGAGAAACGAGTTAACACAAGGTCAGCGTGACCTTATATTAAATATGCCAGTTGTCATCTATACATCATTCTATGACAACGAGCCTATCCGCATAAAACTGCGTGAAGTGATGGATATCATTGAGTCTGATGACCTGCGTCAGAAGACAGATACAATCCGTAAAAACCGTGCTATCCTAAACGACGAAAACGCTGGGGCGGTGAATCATATTAATGCACAGATAGTGGCTAAAAAAGTGAAGCACCTGACTCCAGACATTATGGCAAATGTCTTCTGCGAGGGCGGCAAGACGCGTCAGCATATCAAGCACTTCCTGCCTATCATGGGCTTCGATTGCGATCATATCTCAACTGAGCGTACTCTCGAGCTGATTGAGAAACTGAAGCAGAACGCTCACATGGTCTTCGCACAACCTTCAAGCTCTCGTCAGGGTCTTCATGGCATGATGCTCATCGATTGTGATGGATGGCTTAATGAGCATTGGGACGGCAAGCACACTGATGCCTTTGACTATGTCTGGGAGCAGTGCCGCCAGTATATAGAGAATTTGCTTGGCGAGAAGATTGACGCGAAGTGCAATAACCCTGAGCACATCTTAGGTCTCTGTGCCGACGAGGCTTCATTCTTCAATGCTGATGCTGTTCCTTATAACGTCGATTTATCCGGTTATACCCCTCGTCAGGAGCCTAAAGCCAAGGCTAAGCATAATAATGCCAAAGGCAAGTATCAGGCTTCCATGGCAGACGTAAGCGGCATTATCGCTAAACGACTGGCAAATGAGAATATCGTGTTTGAGGAAGGTGGTCGCAACGATTATGTGCTTCGCTTTGCATCTCTTTGCAACGCATACGGCGTTCAGCAGAGCGAGGTTGAGGATTATGCGGTGGATGCCTTTGAGGAGTCTGATTTCTGTTCAGAGGAGATTCTACGCACAGTACAGTCAGCATACAGCTATACTGACCAGCATGGCACTATGTCGCTGAAGGTTGATGCCTCTGAGATTAGCGTAGATTTCACCGAAGAGACACTCAAACAGCTTGAGGCATTGGCAACCGACTACCGCAGTAAGTATCTGCTTGACGTCACCCAACAGTATGCCGAGAAGGAGTGTGTCTTCGAGGTTGATGGTGTAGGATTCTTTGCTGACGGAGAACTGTCTGCCATTAAGGGCAAGCAGAAGGAAGGCAAATCGCAGACCATCGCCATACTGAATGCTGCCAACATCAGTGGCGGCTGGCATAGAGTGAAGCGTGTGGCCGACAGCCCTGTCAAGACTATTTACTTTGACACTGAGCAGCATCCTGCCGATACATCATTGCTCTGTCAGCGCACCTGTCAACTGTCTGGCACAGATTTCAACAACCACTACGACTGGCTTATGCCATACACCCTGCGTGAAGTGTTCGATATTGATGAACTCAAGCGCATCATCGTATCGCAGATTATCGCTGAGAAACCAAAGTTGGTATTTATAGACGGCGTTGTTGACCTGATTCAGGACTTCAATGAGGTAGTAGAGTCTAAAAACGTAATGGACTGGCTTGGTACTCTCTGTTCACATTTCAACATCGCTCTCGTTGTTGTACTCCACGAGAACAAGCGTGAGGAAGATAAGAACATGCGTGGACATCTCGGTACACGTCTGTCACAGAAAGCTACTACAACCCTCCAGTGCTCTAAAGATAAGAAGACAGGCATCTTCACCGTCAGCAGTGCTGACACTCGTCGTAAGCCTGTAAACGACTGGTCGTTCATGTTTGATGCCAACGACAACATTGTTTGCGCTGATGACACTCTCGAACTCATTGTCCAGAAAGCAAAAGCAACAAAGGCTGAGCAGAAGGCTTTGGAGAAAAAGGAGATACAGGACAAGCACTTCGGTATATTGTCTGACATCATCCTGCAGCACAACGGTATCGTTTCACTCACAAAGCTGAAAAAACTGTACCAGGGTGCTACTGGTATCAAGGCGCTGAACACGTGCAAGAACCACATCATTGAACTCGTAGAATGTGACAGGCTCTTTAAGAGTGACGATGACCTCATCAGTCTTGAGCCAATTCCGGACACTTTCTAACGTGAGGTAGTAAATATTTATGTAAGTAAGTAAATCCCCCTATATAGGGAAAGGATTTACTTACTTACTTTTTATTTCCTCTACTTCCTCTGCCAACCGAGGGTTTGACACCCATTGATTGACGATGCTACTTTGATTGAGTGAGCCGCTTACTTTGATTGAATGAGGGGCTTACTTTGATTGAGTGATGAGGTTACTTTGATTGAGTGGCGAGGGGAGGGGATATTAAAAGATTTAAAAATTAAAAAATTAAAAAATTAAGAGATTAACTCAAGGTTCGCTCAACTTGCATTGGTTGTTAGGTTTCAGGTCGCTTCGCTTTTAGGTCTATTCCCCCCGGTTATTGAGATGGTGTTAAGTAATGCTTTAACAATATTTATACAAATGTGCTGATAAATAGTTGGTTAAAAAGTTGCGTATGTCGGAAAAATTTAGTACCTTTGTATGTGGAAATAAGGGAGAAATCCTGCAGTTTCCAACAACACAAACACTTTTAATTATTCACTTTTTTAAACACAAACACAATGTCAGTTTTATTTAAACTTCACAAGATTGTGCGCACGTTCAAGGACCAGCGCACTGACAAGGCAAACAACAAGTGGTTTGCTCGTGCTATCACCGTTGGTACTGTTGGTACCGGAGAAATTGCTGAGATCATCCAGCGCAACTGTTCGATGAAACGCTCTGATGTTAAGGCGGTGCTCGACGAACTGGTTGAGGTGATGACCGACAAGCTCCAGGAGAGCTACGCAGTCAAGCTTGAGGGTCTTGGTATCTTCAAGATTGGCATCCAGAGCACTGGTGCTGATTCTGTAGGCGAGTTCTCTGTCAACTCAAACATCGTTGGTGCACGCGTCAACTTCATGCCTGCGTTCAAGGTCAATATGGCTACAGGCAGACGTACTCAGGCGCTGCTTGAGGGTGTCACCTTCCAGGAGACCGCTAAGAACGACGTAGTCAAGGGTTAATCTCTTTTCATTGCCAATAAAAAAACAACAAGTCCTCTCCCTTTTTAGGGGAGAGGATTTTTGTTGTGTATTCTGACAGTTAAGCTGTAGGCAAAAGAATTCGTGTAATCCGTGTAATCCGTTGACCAGATAATTAACAACGAAAAGACACGAAAGGACACGGAAAGATCTTTATCAACTTGTTTTTTTTGTGAAATCCGTGTAATTCGTTGATACACAAAAAAAACGGTGCTCACAAATATCACTACTTATGAGCACCTTCACATTAATAGAAGAGAGAGAAAAATGTATGCTTAACAGATTTATTATTTACCTTGTTATCTATATGACGATGATAATGAGAAAAAGTTTAATCCAAATACTTCCTTTAACATTCATTAACCATCACATCAATTAAACTGCGGTATATACATCAATTTGAGTACAAAGTTATAAAGAATATTTGAGATATGCAAATATTTGGAACAACTTTTAGGAAATTCGGACAATGAAAATCATGTAGCCTAGTTTGAATAAACAAAAAAAAGACTCCCTTGGGGATTAGGAGCCTTCTTTTATAACGATTGTTATTGTTGCATTATTCTCCTCCCCTCGGGGAGGGTGGGAGGGGCTTTTCTATGCTTCCTCGTCACCTGTGATGCCGTTGGAGTCTGCTTCAGTGCCAGAATCTCTGTCCATCTGTGTGTCAGCCTTAATGGAAGTCTCACCCATGTTGTTTATCGTCAGAATAAGAGGGACAAACTCATCGCTGGTGACATCTGGCGAACCAATGCTTGCAGCAAATGTCAGCTTGTTGTCCTTTATCTCGTCAAAGACGATGCCGAGGAGAGCACCGTTCTTTATGTAGTCAGAACTCTCTACATGCTGAGCGAAGTCTGACTTGCGGTAGGTCTTATTGACAAAGTCGGTACCATCCTCACGCACTATTCTCAGCGTTATGGTGTTGTCGTAATAAGCATTACCATTCTCATCGTTCACCTGAGGCAGAGACTTATCAGGAGTTCTTATGATGATGATCTTGTATGTCTTCCCTAACCACTGTTCTTCAGACTCATACTTAGTCTCGCTCATCTGTTGAGTGCCTTTCTTCACTTTCTCAACAGGAGCGGGTACAATGATGTCCTTCTTTTCTTCTTTTTCCTTGCATGAGATAGTGGCAAGGGCAAGAAGGGCGGTTAGGAGATATATAGTACGTTTTATTTTCATAGATTTTGGTTTTTGTTTTAGGTTTTAGGTTTTTAGGTTTTAGGTTTTAGGTTTAACGGTTAAGGTTTAACGGTTAACGGTTAAGGTGTAACGGTTAATGTTTAAGGGTTAACGGTTAACGGTTAATGTTTAAGGGTTAAGGTTTAACGGACCATGCGGAACCTCTAATTCCTAATTCCTAACTCCTAACTCCTAATTCCTAACTCCTAACCTAAAACCTCTAACCTCTATCCTAAAAACCTCCAACCTCTAACTCAAAAGTTCCAGCAACTCTTCACGCAGTTCTGTGAAGCGGCGTGGTACGAAACCTATCAGCAGAATGCAGAAGAAGCAGTTGACAGCTATTTCGAGTGTTGATATCTCAACGTCATCGTCAATCTCTATTTCCTTGCCTAATATAACGTTCCACTGAGCCTCAAAGCATCTGTCCTGTGCTCCTACAAAACAGTCGTCACTGTCCTGTGCATCAATAAGCTGGTATGTAACCTTCTTCTTTGAAGCTACTGGACTTTGAGCCATAAGAAAATCGTAAGCTTGCTGTATGTCAGCACGCTTACGACTCAATACAGGCATCATCTCGCATAGTTCTGCGAAGATGACGTCAAATGAATATTTATCTAAAACTTCTTTTACTACCATATCCTTAATGCTGTTGCAGAGAGAGAGTTAGAACTTTGCCATCTTTATTGCGGCTACAGCACATTCCTCACCTTTATTACCAAGTTTGCCACCAGCTCTTTCGAGAGCTTGCTCAAATGTGTCAGTGGCAAGTACACCGAATATGACAGGTACAGCACTTGTAACGTTGAGTTGTGCAAAGCCATTGGTAACACCCTGGCAGAGGAGGTCGAAGTTGTGAGTCTCTCCACGTACTACTGCTCCAAGAGCGATGACAGCATCATAGCCATCGTTGAGAGTCATCTGGTGGGCACCATAGACAAGTTCGAAAGTTCCAGGAACCTTCTTTACGTGGATGTTCTCTGGAAGAGCATCGTAGCTCTCAAGAGTGTTGACTGTAGCCTCAAGCAACGACATCGTAACTTCAGGATTACGCTCAGATACCACTATGCCGAAGCACATGTTTTCAGCATTAGGCACTTTCGAGCGGTCGTAGTCAGAGAAATTTCTTGTTGCCATCGGTTTATTCAGAAACGCGCTCTATGTACTTGTCAATAGAGGCAGCAACAGGGCTGTTAACGTAGTTTGCCTTAATGTTCTTGTAGATTTCAAGAGCTTCAGCCTTCTTGTTCTGATTCTCAAGAAGCTGTGCAGCGCTGAGAAGGAACTGAGGAGCGAGTGAGTTGTTACGTCCAGACTCCATTCTTGAGTCAGCCATGTCAGCAGCTTTCTTCAGACACTTGATAGCATCGTCCACCTTATTAAGATTAGCGTACGCGTGACCAAGAGCTGCAACAGCAGCAGGAGAAATCATTGCGTCGTCAGAAGGAGAGTAGCTGTTGAGATACTTCTCAGCCTCTGCCCACTTGTTGAGCTGAGCATAGCAAAGTCCAGCATAGAGGTTAGCGAGGTTGCCAGCATCAGTAGAACCATACTGGTCGATAACCTTAAGGAAACCGATGTAACCAGCACCATCACCATTCAGAGCCTTGTCAAACTGCTGCTGCATGAAGAGATCCTGTCCCTTAGCGATAGCAGTGCTTGCTTCGTCCTGACGTGGCTGAAGGTAGAACTGATTGAGGCAGATAGCACCACCTGCGATAACAACGATAGCTACGACTGCAGCAACGATGATTTTCTTGTACTTAAGCACGAATGCTTCCATTTTTGTGCGAGACTCCTCAGCTGGTGTCTCCTGAACAACTTTTGTATTTGCCATTTTTATCTTTTGTTTTTTATTATCTTTTTGTTTTTTCCCTTAGTTTTATGCCGCAACGGTTTAGTTGTGTGCACAATTGCGTGCAAAATTACAAGATTTTTCTCACATATAGAAATTTATTATGATTTTTTTTCGTTTTTTACGCTGAAAAACGCTAACTTTGCGTCAAAATAATGTAAAATGATACTAAAACAGCTGTCTGTAATCAATTATAAGAACATAAGGGAGGCAACGATGCAGCTCTCGCCGAACATCAATTGTCTGATTGGCAGCAACGGTATGGGTAAGACAAATATACTGGATGCCATCTTCTATATGTCATTCTGCAAAAGCCATACTTCTGCTCTTGATTCTCAGATAATACACCATGACGAAGACTTCTTTGTCCTTGATGCTATATATGATGACCATCAGGGTGGAGAGGAGTCTGTCTATTGTGGCATGAAGCGTGGGGCAAGGAAACACTTCAAACGTAACAAGAAGGAGTATAAACGCCTCTCGCAGCATATCGGCCTAATACCTCTGGTGCTCATTTCGCCAAGCGATACTACTCTTATTGATGGGGGAGGGGAGGCAAGGCGAAGAATGATGGATATGGTTATCTCGCAATATCAGCCAGAGTATATGGATGTGCTGACAAGGTGTAACAATGCCACACAGCAGCGTAATGCCTTGCTGAAGATGGAAGCAGAACCTGACCTTTCGCTCCTTGAACTTTGGGAAGAGGAGATGGCAAGGGAAGGAGAGAGGTTGTACATGATGCGTAAGGATTTCGTAGAACGCCTTGCTCCTGTGTTCCAATCTATCTACAGTGAGATATCTGGTTGTCATGAGACAGTCGGAATAGAGTATGAGTCTCATTGTCAGCGTGGTCCGTTGCTTGAAGTCATACAGCGTGACCGCATAAAGGATAGGGCAGTGGGCTATTCACTTCATGGTGTGCATAGGGACGACCTTGAGATGACCATTGATGGTTATCCTCTTCGCCGTGAAGGCAGTCAGGGGCAGATGAAGACTTATGTCATCTCTCTAAAGCTTGCCCAGTTTGACTTCCTACGTCATACGGCAAACAATACAACTCCATTGCTGTTGCTTGATGATATCTTTGACAAACTTGATGCTTCAAGGGTTGAGCAGATAGTAAAGCTTGTATCGAGCGACCGCTTCGGACAGATATTCATTACAGATACTAACCGTGACCATCTCGATGAGATACTCTCTCATTCGTCATTAGATCATAAGATATTCCACGTAAACGAAGGAAATGTTTCGACGTAAAGTAAAACCAGTCAACGACATAGTGCTTGAACTACTCAGAACTCAAGGTCTTGAGACTCCTCTGCTTCAGAAGCGTCTCATGGATGCTTGGGATACTGTAGTAGGTCCTACCATTGCTGCCTATACAGGTCAGAAGTTCATAAAGAATCAGACTCTGATGGTAAAGATAACCAATCCCTCTCTACGTGCTGACCTCAACATGATGCGCACAGAGCTAAAGGATAAACTGAATGCTGCTGTTAATGCGCAGGTAATAGCGGAGGTGAGGCTTTTTTGAGAGTATAGAGTATAGGGTATAGGGTATAGAGTGTATATTAAATAAGGTTTAAGGAGAGTGATTCTTCGAATTCAACCACGTGAGGTAATACAGAGGCGTCAGCGATAAGCGTTTTGGGAATAAAACAACCAGAATACCCCCCTAACACCTGTAACTGCTCAGGTTAACACAGAGACACTGAGGACACAGAGTTCACAGAGATTCTTTGAGTTCCATTCGGGGTTAGAACGTGCTGCATAGTACTCTAAAAAACTCCGTGTCCTCTGTGCTCTCCGTGTCTCTGTGTTAATAATAAGGGGGTGCTGGGTAGTTACTAACCCCTAACCTCTAACCCCTAACCCTATCATAGATATAAAAAACGTGAAAAGATTAGTGTATGTTAGAAAAACTTAGTAACTTTGCACACAACTTTATAATATAAATAAGGAATATGAACATTAGACTGTATGTTTTAACTGTATTTATGTTAGCAATGAACATCGTTGCTAATGCACAGACATTTAACAAAGCAAGGAACACTGACAGAACAACTACAATGAAGGAGTTGGGGCCAGAACGCTTCTCAGAACGTAGATGGCGTGCTGGTGGACGTGAGACTTTGTATATAGGATTACGTCATGAAGGAGAACTTGTACGTAAACTTTCACCAGAAGACCGTCGCTACGTTACACGAATTGTCATAGAGGGAACACTCAACGATGCTGACTATCGTCTGCTTGCAGAACTTGGTAAGCGAAGCAAGATGCTGGACGACAGAAATAAGGAAGTTACTGCTTATATCGATATCGACCTCAGCAGAACAGACTACTATAATGGCAAGAAGGTTGTTGACATCATTCCTTCACGAGCATTCAGCGACTGCGCTTATCTGCGTACTATCATACTCCCTGACTATCTGAAGGAGATAGGCGATAATGCATTCGAGAGTTGTAAGAGCCTTGATGCCGTTAGTTTCCCTTCTGGATTGAGAGTGATAGGAAGATCTGCTTTCCGTTTTTCTGGTATCAACTATGTAGAACTCCCAAGGTCGGTAGAAATCATTGGCAGCTATGCCTTTGCCGATACAAAGATAGAAACTGCTATCATAGGTGCTGACGTTAGGGAATGTCCTATCAATGCCTTCAAGACCAATGTGCTGAAGAACTATGATGTAGAACCAGGCAGCAACCTTTACTCTTCAAGGGATGGAGTACTGTTCAATGTGGAAGGAACAGAGATACTCGACTTCCCTCATGGTCGTGGTGGACGCTATGTCATGCCAGAGGGAGTAGTAGCATTCTCTGGCAGCGCATTCAGCTACAATAGAAACATCGTATCAGTCACCCTCCCAGAGTCTTTAGTGTCTTTGCCAGAGAGTGCATTCGAAGAATGTAGTGGTCTCGCTTCTATCAATATCCCAAGTCGCATCACACTGATTCCTAAGAATGCATTCCGTGGATGCAAGGCAATAGTGGATTACGTTGTGCCAGAGAACATTACCTACATAGGTCAGAATGCCTTCCGTGCTTGTAAGGGAATGCGCAGCATAGTGTTGCCTAAGGCACTCAAGACAATAGAGGAAGAAGCATTCTACTATTGCGAGAAGCTTCTCAACGTAGAGATTCCGTCATCTGTTGTTACAATTGGCAAGAAAGCCTTCTACCATTGTGATGCAATGACAGAAATGACATTCCGTTCTGCTACGCCTCCATCGATGGAGAAAATCAACGACAATCCAAAGAAACTCATCATCGTTGTTCCAGAAGGTGCTCAAAGCACATACTCTTCATTGGAGACGCTGAAGAAACATCAAGTTAGATGATTAGCTTAGAGTTTAGAGTTTAGAGCTTAGAGTATAGAGTATAGAGTATAGAGTATAGTGTTTAGAGTTTAGTGTTTAGTGTGTAGAGTGTAGAGTAGTTGGTTCAGTTGAAAGTTTTGCACTAACCCCTAACTCCTAACTCCTAACTCCTAACTCCTAACCTCTAACCTAAAACCTCTAACCTAAAACCCAAAAAGAAAGTAATATACAAAAAAACTTTAACAATATGAAACCAACACTTTTTCTTCTTGCTGCAGGTATGGGCAGCCGTTATGGTGGTCTGAAGCAGCTCGATGGTCTTGGCCCTAATGGCGAGACAATCATGGACTACAGTATTTATGACGCAATAGAAGCAGGATTCGGCAAAATCGTATGGGTTATCCGAAAGGACTTCGAAGAGCAGTTCCGTACTCAGATTCTTGCAAAGTATGAAGGCAAGGTAAAGTGCGAACTCTGTTTCCAATCTATTGATGCATTGCCAGAAGGCTTTACAGTCCCTGCTGATAGGCAGAAGCCATGGGGCACAAACCATGCTGTGCTGATGGGTAAGGATGTTATCAAGGAACCATTCTGCGTTATCAACTGCGATGACTTCTACAACCGTGATGCATTCAAGGTTATAGGTAAGTTCCTTGCCGACCTTCCAGAAGGCTCTCGTGGTCAGTATGCAATGGTAGGTTTCCGTGTAGCAAACACCCTTAGTGAGAATGGAACAGTATCACGTGGTATTTGTTCAAAGGACGATGCTGGCAATCTTACTACATGTGTGGAACGTACAAAGATAGCACGCGTTGATGGTAAGGTGGCTTATCGTGAGGATAACAAGGAGGATGGTGCATGGATTAATGTCGATGACAATGCTCCTGTTAGTATGAATATGTGGGGTTTCACACCTGACTACTTCGAGTATTCGGAGGAGTATTTCAAGGAGTTCCTCTCTGACCCTGCCAATATGTCAAACCTTAAGTCAGAGTTCTTCATTCCGCTGATGGTCAATAAGTTGATTACTGAGGGCACAGCAACTTGCAAAGTGCTTGACACAACCAGCAAGTGGTTTGGCGTAACATATTCAGAGGATCGTCCAGACACAGTAGCTCGTATTCAGGCACTTGTTGACGACGGCACATACCCAAATAAGTTGTTCTAAACATTCTTCATAATAGTGAACTTACTTTCTAACGAACAATACACTGAGCTCCGCCAATTGATTGACGGGGCTCAAAGTATAATCATAACTTGCCATCACAATCCCGATGGAGATGCGATGGGGTCGTCGCTTGCTATGGCTTCTTACCTACGTTCCATTGGTAAGGAGGCAACGGTCATCATACCAGATGCTTACCCAGATTTCTTGATGTGGCTCCCTGGAACTCAAGATGTTGTGCGTTATGACAAACATCCAGAGAAAGCAGAGATGCTGATAAAAATCAGTGACCTTGTGATGTGTCTGGATTACAATACGCTGAGCAGAACAGGAGATGCTATGACAAAGGTACTTGCTGAAAGCAAAGCTCCAAAGGTGCTTATAGACCATCATCTTGATCCTGACATTGATGCCAAAGTGAAGGTGTCATATCCTCTTATGTCCTCTACGTCAGAGCTTGTCTTCCACATTATCAGTCAGTTAGGTGGTTTGGACACAATGACAAAGCAGATGGCGACGTGCATCTACTGTGGCATGATGACCGATACAGGCGCATTTACATATAACAGCGCAAATCCAGAGGTGTATAATGTCATAGCAAAGTTGCTTGAAAAGGGCATTAACAAGGACAAGATATATCGCAATGTTTACTGGGTGTTCTCTGAGAATCGTATGCGCCTATGGGGGCACATTCTGCAGAACTTCGTTGTTGTCCCACATCGTAATGCCTCATACTTCACCATCTCTCGTCACGACATGAAGACCTATCATTTCATCAAGGGCGATGCTGAAGGTTTAGTAAACATGCCGCTGCAGATAAAAGGCATGAAGTTGTCTGTCTCTCTTCGTGAAGATACAGAGAAGCCAAACCTCGTCTGGGTAAGTCTCAGATCTGTTGACGACTTCCCTTGCAACAAGATGGCAGCGCAGTATTTCAATGGTGGTGGTCATCTGAATGCCTCAGGCGGACGTCTATACTGTTCGTTGGACCAAGCAGTAGAGACAGTAAAGCGTGCCATTGATGAGTTTACTTTTTAGGTTTACTTTTTAGGTTAGAGGTTAGAGGTTTTAGGTTTTAGGTTAGTGGTTAGTGGTTAGTGGTTAGAGGTTAGAGGTTAGAGGTTTTAGGTTAGTGGTTAGAGGTTCCGCATGGTCCGTTAAACCTTAACCGTTAAACCTTAAACCTTAACCGTTAAACCTAAAAAATGAGTTAATAATTTATAATTCAAACCCTATTCTTTGGCGTTTGCAGTTTATAACTCGCAAAATTTAGTAACTTTGCAAAGCAATTTTGCAAACAATATAAATAAAACAACAATACAGATGAGAAGATTCCTTCTATTTTTCTCCATACTTTCAGTAGTAGCAGGCTTCATCGCATGCGATGATTACGAGACCTACGCAGAGAAGAGAGATAAGGAGAATGCAGCAATATCACAGTTTCTGACTGGATCAACAGGCATGGGCAAGTACTTCTTCAACAGTCGTCCAATCAGTCCTATTTCTGAAACAGAATTTGAGAATAGAGGCTACGTTACCGATACGCTGAAGAATGAGTATGTGCTCTTTGAGTCGTCAGGTGTCTATATGCAGATATGCCGTAAGGGATGCGGTGAGATTATCAAGTCGGGTGAGACAACCACGGTGCTTTGCCGTTTCGTTGAGGCTAATCTCCTGACCGATTCTCTCATATTGTCAAACATGACAACTGGTTCTCACTTCATTTACGATAAGATGACAGTGACGAACAACTCTGGTTCCTTCACTGGCACTTTCGATAACACCTACAGCGTTATGACCAGTGCTTATGGCAGTACATCAGTGCCAGGCGGATGGCTTGTGCCACTTCGCTTCATAAAGATAGGTCGTCAGTCTTCTCCTGATGAAGAGATTGCAAAGGTTCGTCTCATCGTGCCTTCATCACAAGGTCAGCAGAATGCCTCTATGAACACCTATCCGTGCTTCTATGAGATAACATACCAAAGGGGAATTTGATTTAATGCATAATTCATAATTCATAATTCATAATTCATAATGCATAATTTCTTAATCCCTTAATCTCTTAATTTCTTAATCTCTTAATCTCTAAATAAACGCAATGTCACTAATAAAGTCAATCTCTGGTATCCGTGGTACTATTGGCGGACCAGCAGGCGATACACTCAATCCACTTGATATCGTTAAGTTTACATCAGCATACGCAACATTCATCCGTAAGTCAACAGAGGCAGAGGAAGGTTACACACCATCAAACAAAATCGTTGTAGGACGAGATGCACGTATCTCTGGCGAAATGGTGAAGAATGTCGTTTGTGGCACACTCATGGGCATGGGCTTTGATGTGGTAAACATCGGCCTTGCTTCGACACCAACAACCGAACTCGCTGTAACCATGGCAGGTGCAGATGGTGGTATCATCATCACTGCAAGTCATAACCCACGCCATTGGAATGCCCTCAAACTGCTTAACCGTCATGGTGAGTTCCTCACAGCTGCCGATGGTGGCGAGGTTCTGCAGATTGCTGCTGACGAGGCTTTTGTCTATGCAGATGTTGATGGACTTGGCAAGTATAGCGAGGAAGATTTTGACGAGCGTCACATACAGAGTGTCCTTGACCTTAAGCTCGTTGATGTAGAGGCAATCAAGAACGCTGGTTTCCGCGTATGTGTTGACTCTATCAACTCTGTTGGTGGTATCATCCTCCCAAAGCTTCTTGACAAACTTGGGGTGGAATATACATTCCTTAACCAGGAACCTAACGGCGACTTCCAGCATAACCCAGAGCCATTGGAGAAGAATCTTCAGGGCATTATGGACGAGATGAAGACTGGTAAGTATAATCTTGGTGTTGTCGTTGACCCAGATGTCGATCGTCTTGCTTTCATCTGCGAGGATGGAAAAATGTTCGGAGAGGAATACACTCTCGTTTCTGTTGCCGACTATATCCTTGGCGAAATGGAGAAGGATGCCAATCATCCTGCTCTTAACACTGTTTCCAACCTCTCTTCTACCCGTGCTCTACGCGATGTAACTGAGGCTCATGGAGGTACATACACAGCAGCTGCTGTAGGTGAGGTGAATGTAACTACGAAGATGAAGGCTGTTGGTGCTGTGATAGGTGGCGAAGGCAATGGTGGTGTTATCTATCCAGACAGCCACTACGGTCGTGATGCACTTACAGGCATCGGACTTTTCCTTTCTTCTTTGGCTCATAAAGGCATCAGCGCTTCTGCTCTCCGTGCTACTTTCCCAGAGTATTTCATTGCTAAGAACCGCATAGATCTTACTCCAGAGACAGACGTTGACGCAATACTTCTGCAGGTTAAGGAGAAGTACTCACAGATGCCTGATGTTGCTGTAAACGATATTGACGGTGTGAAACTTGACTTCCCTGACAAGTGGGTACACCTCCGCAAGTCAAACACCGAGCCAATCATCCGTGTCTATAGCGAGGCACACACAATGGATGAGGCTGACGAGTTAGGCAAGCAAATCATGGACATTGTCTATTCAATGGTATAGTGTTTAACGGTTAAGGTTTAAGGTATAACGAGCTGTCCGAATTGTCCGTTAACCCTTAACCCTTAACCGTTAACCCTTAACCCTTAACCCTTAACCGTTAACCCTTTTATAATTAAAAAACACACAACCAAACAATAATTACGATATGACGTACTTCGCCGCACTACTGTTATGCTTTGCTGGATTTGGCGTGTTAGGCATCTTTGCTTTGCTCACCAAAGGCAGGTGTAAAGGTCTGGTAAAGCTCATTGCTTTATCGCTTGGCATCTCTTGCATTGCCTTTCACACTCTTGCTGATGCCCATGGAGAATACGCTCAAATAGGCAATTATGTGGCCGACATTGTTGTGCCACGCATACAGCACTTTGCTCACACCTCATTAGGCAGATTTGTTTTCAACGCCATGTCTTACATCTCTGCCCATCCGTTCCTGTTGTTTGTCATAGGTTGTCTCATCTTTGCAATTATCACCCTACTGTCATCAAACCGTAAAAAGAGGAAGTGGAGGTTTTAATGTTTAATGGTTAATGGTTAAGGTTTAAGGTTTAAGGTTTAAGGTTTTTAGGTTTTAGGTTCAAGGTTTAAGGGGGGGAGAGGTTAAAAACGGGCTGCTGTTGAGTAGATACAATAATCGCATAAATCATAAACTTATATAAAAAATCATGCTTTCTGGTGGTTAAAGGGTGGCTATGTGGAAATATTTTTATAAATTTGCACATTGAGATATTATGTATATGGCAGAAACTGCTCTATTGTTAAGTTTAACACCTTGTACATGATTCTAACAGATGATAACAAATCAAGTGGACTAATCCTAATTATAAATCCCAAATCATACACCAATAAGATGGAAGGAACACCACGAACCCACGAAAGTGATGTGATGCAGTTCTGCGTCATAGTTATTGAGACAGCAGCACGCAAGATGAACATCTCTCCTGCAGAACTAACAAAGCGTTTGGATGAGCAAGGTCTCATTGAAGGTCGCCTCTTCAAGTTCTACGACACGCTGCACACCCAAAGTGCTGACTATGTGGCAGACGACATTATCGAAACCCTCTACAACTACGAACATGATCAATAACGATAATCACATACTCTATCATGGAACTACTATCGAAGTTCGTGAACCACTCACGCATGTAGGTCGTCCCGAACTTGATTTCGGACCTGGTTTCTATCTCACCAACCATAAGCAGCAGGCCATCAATTGGGCGAACACTAAAGCTGGACGAAAGAAAGGACAAAAGGCAATACTAAATATCTATCGCTTCGACCTTGAGCGTTTTCTTGCCAACACAGACTTCCACCATCTGGTGTTCCCAAAATATAACATCGAGTGGTTAGATTTCATAGCAGCCAGTCGTAAGGGCAAGCAACCATGGGTTGATCTTGATTGGATAGAAGGTGGAATTGCTAACGATAGTGTCATCTCTACGGTTGATGCATACGTGGATGGTTCTATGCCGGCAGAGATGGCTTTAGGCAAACTCATTAAAGAAGAACTTAAGCATCAGGTTTGCATCAGTAATCAACTCATAATTGACGAATACCTCACATTCCAAGAATCCATACAATTATAATAATGAAGGATTATCAATTATACCGCAAAATAACTCGCATCATCATGCAACTTTCTGAGGAACTTCACATTTCCTCTAAGCGAGCCATGCTTATCTTCTACAACTCCAATGTAGGACATCAGTTGCATGACCCCAAATACGGATATCAGCTAATGTCAGACACCTATATCGTCAACGACATAAAAGCAGAAATTGCGAATCCCCAATAATAAATCCCAAATGAACGTGCTCTCCCCTCCATAACACAATCCTCATCTGCTGTGAAAGAGTACTTCTAATCCACTTAGAAAGCAGAATTACACGAAAAAATATCATAGAAAAAATTCCGTGTCTTTCGTGTCATTCGTTGATAAAAACAGTACTTGGGATTGCTGATTTTTTCATATTCACCCTTACGGCAAAACACACAAAGGGGGCAGAGTTGTCTGCCCCCTTTGTGCATTATTGTAATTCCATTCAACTGTGCATCCTACTTGCGGATTAGCTTTCTGCCGTTCTTGATGATGATGCCACGGTGCGAAGCGTTGACACGCTGACCTTGGAGATTGTAGGAAGACCCACCCCAGCCCTCCCGTAGAGGGAGGGAGATGGAAGTTACTATATCATCAACGATGAAGCGGAATGTCTTGGCAGTAGAAGCCTCTGGCGCATTCTTGAAGTACGCACGGAAGCCCTTCATCATGCCTGGAGTCACAGTGTTTACTGTTGTGCCAGAGCCGATGATCTTGCAGCCTTCGCCAAGTTCTGTTGGACTATAGATACCAACGAAATCGCTATAGCTTACTGGAGTTTCTGTGGTGATGAATACATTCTGGAAGGTAGGATTAGCTATGGCGCTGTTGACCTTCACTATGTATGCCTTACCAGCCTCGATATTATCAACGGTAGTGAATCGGTAAGTATCTCCATCCAGAGTGTTGAACTCTGCTACCTGGGAGAATGGAGAATCTGCCACGCTTACAGAGAATGGCAAGCAGAGAGAGTACCATCCATCGTTAGCGAACGAACGCTGAAGGGTTACATCTGCCTTGACCTCGCTCGTTGGAGTCTGGAAGTCCTTGGTGTCGTCAAGAGAGAGAAGAGACTTGAAGAGGTCTTTATAAACAACCTTGTGTTTTGTGTCGTCTTCATCGTACTTGTAATAATATTTACCACCGTGGACTTTTACATAATCCTCATAAGCAGAATAAGGTACAATAATCTCTTGCAGATTGTTGCATCCATAGAAACTCAATTGATAGTATGTCTCTTGAGGGTCATCCGAGAGCAATGTAACACTTGTAAGACCGTTACATTTTTCGAATGCCCAGACCTCTATGTATTCCACCGTGTTTGGAAGCGTGATGCTTGTTAAGCGTTCAGGGTGTAATCCTGTACAATCAATAAATTGCCAAACAGGTCCATCACAGATGATGCGTCCCTTATGAGTTGCTTCGTCATATTCATGCTCAATAACATGAGCACCAAAGAGAAACTCTCCCCAATCTTCACAGTCAATGTATCCTCCAATAGGATTCTCAAGTGGTGGCAATTTGTCTGTATAATCAAACGCTACTTCGCCCTCTTCGCCTTCGATTCCGTCCATGATAATGCAAAGCTTCTCCGTTGCAGTATATTCAATGATGCGGTCAGTACGAACATCGTGACCACAGACAGTACAAATGTCATTGATGGTGGTGTGTCCGAGAGGTTCAATTTTCTCAGAATCTGTATATCCACATCTTTTACAAATATGCTCCTTTTCGCCTGTTACTGTGCAAGTTTGGGCCTTTGTCACTATGAAATCATTGTAGTCGTGACCAAGCCAAGGGGTCATCTGTGTTTTTAATCCTTTGCATCTTGTGCAAACGTACGCCTCTGTGCCTGTTGTTACGCAAGTCGGTTCACTTATCACGATAGTTTCTTCGCCGTAAATATGCTCATGCTCCTTTATCTCGAGACAGATGTCGCAGATGGCACTGTCTCCTTCGTACTGATGCTGGCATGGATTGCCCATCAAGCAAAGTTCGCCAACCTCGAAGATCTTGCCACTGCCTACTTTTATGATCTCAAACATAAAGAACTTGTAGTAAGTGTCTTGGAATTCTTCTCCTATCGGATAATCATCACTCTGGGTAGATGCCGTTGTTGGCAACTGAGCATCAGTGACGTGTGATATTTCTGTCCATGCATCCACGTCATTCTCCTTTGCATACAGCTTCCACTCCTTTGGGTTGCGGTTGTAGCCATTGTAAGTAATGTCATTGCCTGTATATAGGCTATAATGATCCAGCTTTGCTTTGCATTCAGGCTTCAATACTATGAAAGGATTGCCATTACTGCAGTCGCCACACCATTTGTTTGTAGTGATGCCATCAATAGCTTTGTCTGGACCTTCCGCGTCGTAACCACCTTTGGATGCTATTACTACGAATGGCAGGAGAGTTGGTTTCTTATATCCACACTTGGTACAGATGTCGTCTGCATTGAAGTTGTGACGATGTAACTTCTTGTCACCGCAAATGGTGCAGATGCTACCTTCTTCAGCATCATCATGAGGACAGATAGTATAGTTCAGGACGATTTCACCTATTTCGAATATCTCAGCATTTTCAATAGCAGTGAATTCGTATCTGAAATACTTATAGAATGTAGTTGCATACTCCTCTTCTATGTTGAATGGGGCAGATTGCTCGCTATTCTGTGTTGGCAAGTTGCCGCTTTCCACTGTGCTGATGGCAGTCCACTCGTCACTCATATTTCTTCTTGCATAGAGCTTCCATGTCTTAGGATTGCGGTTCCTTCTACTATATTGCACGTCGTTACCTGTGTAAAGAGTATAGCTGCTGACTTTTATGAGTTCAGAGGCATTGAATTCAACATACACGCAACCTTCACTTTGACCGTTGAAGCTACCGCACCATTTGTCGTTGGTCACTCCGTTCAAGGCATGCTTGTAGTCCTCTTGACTGCTTATGCCAATTACGTTCGTACCTGTTACAGTGAATGTAACCTTGTTATCCGCCATGAGGTTCTGGGGCATCAACAAGAATGTCAATGCCCATAGTAGAAACCTCAGCCTGCCTCTTCTGAGGGAGGATGTAAATTTTGCTGTCATTGTGATTTTGTACGTTTGTTCAAATTACTTGTGAGGTTATTCCTCATCCTCCTGCTCTTCCTCAATCCACATCCAGTGCGAGCGCTTTGAACGTGCCTCGCTTGCATCGATAGGAGTGTTGTCGAAGCCGAGATCTGGAGATGCTGCCATCAGACCTGCGGCGTTGATCTGTACAGTTCTGACTTTCGGAGTCTTGTATATTGCTTTCATCGTTTTATGTTTTTTTTTTCTTGTTAATTTTGGTGTGTAACTACTCAGATTAACACAGAGACACGGAGAGCACAGAGGACACGGAGTTTTTTAGAGTACTATGCAGCACGTTCTAACCCCGAATGGAACTCAAAGAATCTCTGTGAACTCAGTGTCCTCTGTGTCTCTGTGTTAAAAAGAACAAAGGACCTGAGTCGTTACGTGCTTTTTTATCAACGAATTACACGCATTTCACGAATTTTTTTTACGACCTTTTTATATACCAATCGTTGTTAACTGACTGCTTTTTCGTTTAATTCGTGTAATTCGTTGATAAGAAAGTCAATATTATCTCACATATTTCTTACCGTTCTTGATGACTATGCCACGGTGCGAAGCGTTTACACGCTGGCCCTGGAGGTTGTAGATGGCCCCACTTTGTCTCTCACGTAGAGGGAGAGAGATTGAAGTTGCTATGTCATCGTCGTTATCGTCAACGGTGAAGCGGAATGTCTTGGCATCAGAACCTTCCGGTCCAATCTTGAAGTAAGCGCGGAAACCATTCAGCTGGTTGCTTCCTGTTATAGGGTTCACTGTGTTGCCTGAGCCAATGACATAAGATGACTTATCTATATTTATTGGCCAGAATGTTCCCATGAAATCCGATTCTACAGGACCATTGCTCACACTTTGTGGTATCCTTGCTTTTGGGAAGATAAGTTCAGACATGTCGTGATCTACCTGCACGATGTATCCTACGCCCTTCTTGAGCTCCGAGACAGACGAGAACTTGAAGGTATTGCCATCTATTTTATTGAATTCTGCAGCCTGAGAGAATGGAGAATCTTTGAGGCTGATGTCGAATGGCAGACAGATGGTGTACCAACCGTCGTTGCTCATTGAGCGAGTTATTGTCAGATTCTCAACATACAACTCGAATGCTGTTGGGCTGATCCATAAATAGTAATTTCCTAATGGTTCTGTTTCTGTATCTTTTAACGTATATTTCTTTACGAAGAGTCCGTGTTTCGTGATTTTGGGGTCACTATCGTCTATCTCCTTAGCAGCATGTGTAACGCCGCTCAGATTTTCCCAGTTTTTATAGACAGTAACCCCAGCTGTACCTTCTATCCAATTATTAAAAACTCGCTTTCCCGAATCTTTATTTCTTATACCTCTGATAATAATAGTAGATGCGAATGAGGAACACCCTTTGAGTATGTCTGAATAACTACATGCATATACTAGTTCTGCAGGAAGATCAATGTCGCTGTTGAGGTTGGTACAGCCTTCGAACATTGAGGCATAGCAGTAGGCAGCTATTGTCGTAGCAGGAAGCTTTGGCGCTGTGAGAAGCGGTGTGCAACCTTTGAAAAGATCCTCGAATCCGGATTCTCCTACAGTTGTAGAGGCACAAGTATTGTCGAGCAGCGACATGATGTTGCCACTTGCCTCAATCTGACCGCCATTGCCGCTGGTCATTGTGAATACGTTGCGATGCATATCATTCTTCACTTTATCATAACCAGAACGGAAGAATGCAACAGAACCTTCAAAGATTGTAACATCGCCGTCCATCGGGTTCCAAGTTATTCGGTCGGTAGAATATTCAAGAGAGTAAATTGCTTTATCCTCGTGATTTGACTTCAACCCAACAGTTACATAGCCATTGACAGCCTTGAATGCGAGATAGTCATCAATTTCCTCGCCACAGACGTCGCAATGTCCAGCATTGGAGGTGTGGAGGGCAGGGATAATCAAGTCTTTAACAGTCATTTCATACTCTTTACCATCTGGACCAATGGCTTTTACTGGCAGATTGTACAGTCCTATTTTTGTACATGTAGGTTCTTGCGTAATTTCTTTCTCGCCCAGAGTTACCTCTATGTTCTTTACAGGCTTACTACAGTAATCGCAAGTGAAGTTCGCATAAATAGGAACATTGTTGTGTTCTTTACAAACCCAGTCTAGAGTCCAATTGGTGTGGGCGCATACAGGTGTATCTTCGATGGGGTAGAAATTCTTAAATTCTTTCCAACCATCCTTTGTCTTGTAGTCTTCGATAAGATTTCCTGGCATGTAAACATCACAAGTCTTTCCAAAAATTAACCAATGATTGTTTATCGTAAAAAGCATGCATTCGTCCAACGCTGGATCAGGATTGACAAAAGCCATCCTATCTATGCCAGAACCTTCGAATAGAATCTGACCTAAATAGTTTACTGACTCAGGGAAGATAAGAGTCTTGAGGTCGGCACACATACAGAAACATTTGTCATCAACTCTTTCCAGACCATCTGGCAGTTCGAGGTACCTGAGTGAATTACAGTTATAGAAGCCGTAACTTGGAAGTTCCTTTAGTCCGTCTGGCAGTTTAACGTTAATCAGATTTGTACAGTTTTGAAAGCAACTCTCTCCTAAAGTGTTGATGCTGTTAGGGAGCGAGATGCTTGTGAGCTCATTGCAGTTATAGAACGCTTTTTCTGCTATTGCTGTTACGTTAAATGTCTTGCCATCATGCTCTACTGTAGCAGGAATGGTTACGTCGCCTTTGTAGTTGTTAGCAGCGACTGTTGCCTGAAGATTGTCAAGGTAAAACTCGTATGCTATGTCGTCTTTGATTACAGGTATAGGGACAATCTTATTTGCAAATTCCTCAAAGCTGCCATCTGTGCGATAGGCTTGCAGAGACTTGTAAGGCACCTTAATTGTGCTGACATAAAATCCAGATCCCCAAGTTATCTGACGTGGATCCATATTATAAGGAGGAGTGGTATTTAGAATGGTCAGTGTATCCATATAAACTCCTTTGAAACAGTCGTTCCTTATATACTTAGTTTGCTGGTTGATCGTTAGTGTCTTCAAATCATAACGGTTATCAGCAAATGCTGCAAATGCTAATTCGCCCAGCTCGGTCACGGGAAATCTCCTGCCATTTGACCATATCTCGTCAGGAATAGTTATATCACCTGTGTATGGTGTCTCGTTGGGAACTACTGTTGCTGTACCTTCCTCTCCTAGGTCATCATAGGGACCGTATAGAAAATAGGCTATGCCGTCAACAACGGCACCAGGGACAGGGCTGATTCTTTTAGCAACAGATGACCATGAAGAATTTTTCCATCTATATATTGAAGAGGGGTACACTTTAACAAATAGATTAGGCCAATTTCTGAGACCAAGACGACCCTCGCCTTCGATTTTTGTGACTTCTGTTGTATTATAAATGTAGATATTGTCGATTGTAGAACCCGAGAAGCAATTGACCTCCACAGACTTTATTGTCTCTGGAAGGAAGATGCGTTTGAGGGTACAGTCGGTGAGTGCTCCTGCCTTAATAGAAGTAACAGCATATTCTACGTCATTGTAGGTCATTGTCTTAGAAATGCTGAGTTCTTCGGCAGAAGTCGCATTCAGTTTTACTATGCTTGCAGTCTTATCATCAGAATCGTACTCATATTTGATGCCATCGATAACCACTCGATAACCTACTATCTTATCGGCAAAATCACTCCACCCCTCAGCTTCGCGATAGGCTGATAAGTATGCGCATGGCACCTGGATTTCATTAATGGAAACACCCTCGCCCCATTCTACGTGAGCTGGGGTAGGGCTCTTGCATATCAGAGTGTTCAGTGATACACCCTTGAGGAACTGATTGCCTAGTTCGCTAAGGTTTGCACCAAGTGTGAGGGTGGTCATCTGGTTGCCACTATCTTCAAATACACCGTCGTCTATGCCAGTGATACTATATGTCTTTCCGTTGATGACAGCCTCGTCAGGGATTACGACGTCGCCTGTGTATGGCTCCTCTTTCTCTACAACGATTGTATTAACATTGTCCTCAGTACCAATGTTTGCTACGGCAACACCATCAACTATGCCGTCATAGAGTCTGCTGATTCTATTAAACTGGCTGGTCCATGCCTCGTCCGTGTATTCTTCTTTATTAACCACAAAGAGATGAGGCTTGTTAGTCAGACCCAAACTTTCTTTTGGATCGGCTTGAGTTGCATCAGGCAAGTCTGTTCCGAGTGCAGGGGCATGTTCCGACTTAAGATAGACATTTCCGATATATGCTAATTTGAAGCAATTGCATAGCAGTGTCCCCATCTTACTTGGAAGATACAATCGGGATATCTGAGCTAATTTAAAGGCATCAGACTCAACCGCTTTTATGTACAATGTCTCTAATTCATCTCTTGAGTATGGCAATTGAATATACTCAGGAACTCTGACTTCTTCAATCGCGTCAGGTGACGGAGAGACATTGAATTGCAACACCGTTGCAGTGTATGAACCAAAATCGACTTTATACTTAATGTCACCTATGACTTTGGTATTGTCGATAGCCCATGCCCCCACGGAGCACAATAGTGCAAGGAGGCTGAATAATAATTTCTTTTTCATGCTTGTTTTATTATGAAATTAAGATATTGAGAAATTAAGAAATTAAGAGATTAAGAAATTAAGATATTAAGAAATTAAGAGATTAAGAGATTGGGTACTGCGAGGTTTTGTTTGGGTATTCATAGTCTTTATGCGATTAAAAGCTATGATGTTATCGAGCGAAACGTAAGTGTTGAGCAACTCAAAACTATCAGATTAGCGTTGTTTGAGTGCTAACGTATGTTCGTTTGAGTGCAAGCAAATGAACGTTTGAGTGCTATCGAACGAATGTTTGAGTGCTATCAAACGAAAAATGTGCTACCCTCTAACTCCTAATTCCTAACTCCTAACTCCTAAGAACCTCTAACCTCTAACCTAAAAACCTCTAACCTAAATACTACTTCACCTCGATTCCTTGCGGATCGTAGGTATGTCCGTTTGTTGTGATGCGGAGCTTGCCGTCGATGATTCTCTTGACGGTTGTGCTTGTGTCGTTGACAGTTACGGCATCTATGGATGAGACCTTATCAATCGCCTCTTTAGTGTCTTTGATGAGCTGAGCGAGACGGTCCGTAGCTTCGTCTATCTTGTCCTGATCGTATGCGCTGTACTTCAAGCATGGCTTGGCTGCTTCGATAGCATTGACCAGAGACTTGGCATGGTCTGCGAGGTTTGCAAGGTCAGATGTGTTACGGATGGAATCAACCAGTGCCTCAGCATCATTGATGGCCTGCTTGAGGTTTGTGTAAAATGGTGCCACCTCTCTTTCGACGACGAGGTCTTGCTTAAGCAGCGGACCAGACAGACGATACGTGTATTTTGGCGATGAAAGAGTCATTTTCTTTTCTTCGCTTTTCCAGAACTCTATCTTATCCCTGTAAGACTTGGCATCCAACTTAATGATTTCAGTAAGTACCACCTTGTCCTGCGCATCTCTAACAGTGAAAACCATCTCGTCATTCTGGTACTGCTTCATTCGGTCGGCAAATGGATAGCCACTACCTATCTGAATGATACAGCTTGAAGTGCCGTGCATAGTGTAGGTCGAATCATTGTCGTTGGAAATACGGAATGTGCAGACAGGATCTGACAGCACCGTGACATGCGATTCATGCGAGGTGCCAGCGTTGTTCTCTGCTATGAACTGGTATTCACCACCCTGATATATCTCCTTGCTTTTAAAGACATCATTTACGCTTAGTTTCTGTGCGTATTGAAGTTCGAGTATGGTCATCTTCACACCGTCGGTATAGTCTTGATCTATGATTGACTCGTAAGGTGTGCGTATCCTGCTCTTGAACCATAGCTTCAATTCTGGACTTTCCTTGTCGTACTCTGCCTTAGGGTTTGGGACATTGCTGAAGATCGTGAATATGACAAACTTGTGACTTGCAGGAAGGGTGTAGGTCAGATCTCCGTGCAGCACAGACCTAAGAGAGTCTTCCGTAAGTTCAGCGTTATGCAATCCATATTCCTGTGCATAGACGAGGTTAGTGGTAGGTGCATAACAGTGTCCATCAAGGTATTTGTGAGTTCCTGCGAAGTCTGCCTTCATGTCCTGAATCCATTCGTCGTTGAACTGTGCATAGCTCGTGAATGGAAGCATCGCGAATAGAAGACTCACCCCGGCCCTCCCGTTGAGGGAGGGGGATTTTAATTTGTTTGATATAAGCGTAATTAGATGTTTCATGAGGTTTTTTGGGGGGGTAATGAGGAGTTAGGAGTTAGGAATTAGGAGTTTGCTACCTCAGTTGGTTCCGAATGGCATTCTCCATTCTCCATTCTCCATTCTCCATTCGTCTTTATTACTTAAAGGTCTTGTCAAAGTTCTTTTTGTGATACTGGTTTATTATATCCATGTAGCCATCGAGAGTCTTGACGTATGTGCCTGCGCCAGTGATAAGATCCTCTACATGATCCTCTGTGTTAGGGAAGAATATTCCCTTTTCGTTACACTTGCCGAAGTCAAGCTGTACGAGGAAGTCCATCTTGTCGCCTTCCTTGGCGTTGGCAATCTTCTGCTTGCCAGCCTCGTTGAGCTTGATGTCGGTGAAGATTCTCAATGGGTGTACGTCGTATTTGAATACTGGGATTTCAAGTACACGGCCAGCCTTGTTGGTTTCATCGTAGAAAATGTCCAACTCACGGATGTTCATGTTATCGACCTTAGTGTCCTCGCCAAACGTGTAAACGTCCTTCTTGCCATCGACCTCTACGGTAACAGAGACATCGAAATACTGGAAGATGTCTTCCGAGAGCTTTGCTGTATATTTAGCATAGTTCTGAGCTACAGGGATTGGCTCTGGATCGTCAGTGTCATCGTCGCCACATGATACCATTGTTGCTGCACTGAAGAGTGCTACTGCCATGAAGAGCAGTGAGTTAAGATACTTTTTCATAATTTGTTTGTTTTTATTAATGTTTATAGTTACTATTTAGATAGGGCCCTGCCGTTGACGGCAGGGAGATTATACATTATACATTTCTTTACATCCTTGCTTCTGGACGCAAGTACTTGCCGAAGAGATAATTAATGTAGAACACTACTCCTCCGGTGGTATGACTCATGGTGCTGTAATCAGGAGTTCCATCGAGGTCCTGCATCCAGTATCCCATCCATTCTATGACCGGACTGCCTTCGGGATTATGAGGTTGCTCTATATCTACGAATCTTATCAATTCGTTTTTGCCTTCCTTGCCAATACCCTTTCTTACCTCTTCCCAATTAGCGTATGGAACGACATGGTCGGCATGCAGGTGGGCAAAGGAGATAGGGGTGGTTGGTTCCCATCCCTGTGTAAGGTCAGCAAGGCGGCATACCTTCATGAGACACTTGTACAGGTTTGATTCAGTAATGAAATTGCCGTTTTCGTCTATGATTTCACGAGAGAAAATATCAACAGGGCGAAGACGTCCCTTCCATGATTCCTTTATCTTGGCATTGATGTCTTCCGTTGCTGTAGCCTTCGACCTCAGCAAGTTAAGGACATCTGTCTTTTCGAGGAAGTCACGGTTGAAGTAATCCTCAACCTCCACGGTACGCATACATCCGTCGTTGTATGCATCCTTTGCTGCTGCCATGATAAGAGGCAGTACGCAAGGGTATTCCAAATCCAGTCCCTCATCCTCACGCTTAGGGTCTCCCCATTCCATATACTTGTTAAGGGTTGCTGATATTGAATAAGGACCATCGCCGCAGCAGGTATGTCTGAGTCTGATAGTGTTCTTTACATCGTCTGGGCAACCGTTGCTCCCCAGATATTTTGTACAAGCCAATGCCGTTGCGCCGCCTTGCGAGTAGCCTACGATGTCAGTCGAGTAATTTCTTGTAAACTCAAAATCATAATCTACAAAGTAAGAACCTCCACTACCATCACTTTGCATTACGGAGGTTACCCATTTCTTCTCGTTGACATTCTTAATGGCTTCCATCACTGCGTCAATGCAGTTTCGGGCGGTAACATCGTGTATAAGATATGGATGCTGGCGATAGGAACTGTGTTTGTAACCGCAATAATCGGGACAGATGACCATCCAGTTGCCGTCTTCTCCACACATACGCTTGATTTCTCCGTCAAGAGGATTACTGCCTGTAGGTGCCTCGGAGTTTGAGGTTACTGTAGGATGACAGGCCAAAAGAATGTGTTCTATGCTAACGGTACTATATTTTCTAGGAAGGTACGCCATTGCAGAGAGCATTATCGGATTCTTCTTGCCATCTATGCTTTGGTATGAAAACGTAATGGGGGTGTAGTTTTCAAAAACAAAATCGGATATTCCGTTTGGCGCTTTCTTCTTAGTTGCTGGGTTGTTTGGTTGTTTAGTTGTTTGGTTATTTCCACCAGAATTGTTGCCACCAACCTCTTGTGCTGCCGATGGCATGCTAACAAGCAGCATGAAAGCGAGTGAATATATTATCTGTTTCATAATTTGCAATTTGCTATTTAGCTGGGGCCCTGTCGTGACGACAGGGGGATGATTATTTACTTTATTACTACCTTTTTACCATTTACGATATAGATGCCCTTGTAGCCAGCCTCCTTTAGTCGGCGACCTAAGAGGTCGTAAACTGCTGGTAGGCATTCTGCTTTGTCTGCAGGCTTGATGTTGGTAGCGATGGGGTCGTACTGGAAGATGCATGACTTGTCAAGCAGTTTTGACGAAAGTCCATCTGCGTCAAGGTATGCCATGCCCTTTGTGAGAATCTGGTCTGGCGATGCCTTGTAGAAACCTGCAGACCCTCCAGCCCCCTGTGAAGGGGAGCGTTTGTCGAGGATGTAAGCAGACTCGCATTCAAGCTGACTAACAGTCTGTTCCTCATCCACACCCTTGAGCAGGTTGCCCTCGAAAGAACATGTGCTGGCGTTAGTAGCGTATGTGAGGTGCTCTATAAGTTCTTCATCCTCTATTTTGTTTGCAGTCCAGAGAAGAGCAGCCTGTCCCTTTGTGATGGTGCGGTCCGTAATCTCTACCAACTCTAACTTCTCACCATCCTTTGCACTTGTAATGGCATAAACCTTACACCACTCAGGAGCAACATAGTTGCAGTCAGCGGCATAGAAAGTAGAGCAGCCGTCAAGCTTCTGGCTGAACGGAATGTCAATCTTTGAAGTAAGGAGCACCTTCTTGTTGTCATCCTTTATGCTATATACAGGCTCGTATGATTCTCCAGTATAGTTGTCATAAGTGATTAGGACAGAATTGGGTTTAAGAGTATATTGGCTAAAATAGCCGTTTATATACTTCAGTACTCCGTCTTCCACAACGAAGCTCTTCCTATGGCTAATAGAGTAATGATCGCTTCCATCCGGATTAACATAGGTATCTGTATTAGAGTCGTTTGCAGCATACCTTCTACCATTGTCAATATAAAGCAACTGGCTATCAAAGTATGTATGGAAACCCGTCATGACGTCTGCCGGATACTTTGTCTTTATCAGATAGTAACCAGGCGTGAGAACCTTCTCCTGATCAATGTCGTACTTCTTAAGATTGATGCCCGTGAACTTATAGTCGTTCTCGTATTCGACGTCTAAGTCAAAATGATCGCATATACTGTACCACAGATCAAGTTTATAAATCTCTGCATCGCCACCGAAATAGTATGAGTCGATGTCGAACGGAACGTACAGGTACTCATACTTGTCTTTGTCGAACTTGTATGTCACAGAGGCATGCTCGTAATCTCCGAAATGACTGTCAATGCCCTCGTCGTAGTTGTTCGTAACGTACAGACTTTTACGCTCCTGGAAGAGTTTCCAAGGAATGGAAGTAAGCGGCACTTGCTTTACCTCTGTGTCGGCAGCGCACATAAGGTGTGCCTTGGCGTATGTCTCTTTAGCAAATGCGTTTTCGAATGTATAGTCACTATTTACTATAGGGTCAGCCTCAAAACCAGTCGCTACCTCCTCTATGTTATTACAGCCAGCGAAGGCATTAGCTCCGAGGTATATGTTCTGTCCCATCAGGAATAGATGCCTCATATTAGTAGAACCGGAGAAAGCCTCTGCTCCAATGGTGACATCACCTAAGACGGATACAGTATTAAGGCTCTCACATCCCTTGAATGCTGAGTTTCCAATGGTCTTTACGCTTTGAGGGACTACAAGGTTACTCAGGAATAAGAAGTCTTCAAATCGTCTGGCAGGAATGCTGGTGATATGATCGCCAAAACTCAGATCCTTGACAAACTTCTTGAAGTTTTCTCCAAACTGAAGATCCTCGGTCTCGCTGCCTCCACTCTTTCTTTTCAGTTCCCTGTCGATGAACATGGAACGTGGTTTTGTGTTATAGAAAACTTCATCAGGAAGATCCTCAAACACGAGTGGAGTAGGGGAATACAGGAAAGACAATGCTCCCAGATTCTTCATGTCCTTATAGCCATTGTAGTTCAGCTTCGTTACCTTAGGACCGATGACAAATGTATTTACTTTTTTACATCCTTCATACGGAGATTTGCCTTCGTATTCAAAGTTGCGACCATGGTAAACGGCGGTCAGATCGTCACAATTGTTGAATGCAGCACCACCATAGAATGTTATCTTCTCGTCTCCATCGTTCAAGACGAGGATGGTCATGTTGTCACAATCGTCAAATGCCTGCCCGTATATTTCCGTCACGCTATTTGGGATAGTAAGTTCTCTGATACCGTCACAGTCGGTAAAGGCTTCCGCGCCAATTTTACGCAGTTTCTTGCAATTCTTGAAAGGGTTACGGGCAAAGCCTGCTTTATGGCAATATGCGAAAGCAAGCTGGCCGATTTCCTCAAGGCGGAAAGCGTTCGTGAAATCAACGCTCTCAAGGGTGGTGTTGTTGTCAACGGCAACTCCTTCAAACGATTTCTCCGTTATCTTCTTTACAAACGGACCGTAAGCGACGTGTTTACAGTGGTCGAGACATCCGTTGGTTGGCACTGGTCCAGAAGTGAAGGTGAAAAATGTGCTATAATTGATATTCCTGTTGATATAGTAATTTGCAGCTTCGCCCAAGCCCCTGCAGTCCTCCACATCGATACTGGTATTGAGCGATGCCTCGTCGCCCATGAAGAATACATGAGTTATTTTGTTGCTGCCAGCCCATGTTTCGTCATTCCATCCTTCGTTGTGGTCACTATAACCCGCATTGCCCATGATAGTAACTCGCGGACCGAAATAGACCTTGTTGAGTGATTCCATATCTTCAAATGGTGCGTCATCGCCTGATTCTGGATTCCATGTGATGTTTCTGCCCAGATACACCTTATTTAATTTGGTGTCACCGAAAAGGGGCTCGTCAGGCTGATAAAAAGGTTTAGTCATTTCGCCCATCCAGAGTACACGTTCTTCTGGTGCTGCATCGGCAATATGGAGATAAGTGAGATCGTCGCAGTTGTCAAAAGCATTGTTACTAATGTGGGCAACAGTTTTAGGAATATAGCAGTATTCCATATCAGAACCATCAAATGCGCCCTCATAAATATAATCTATGGTATATTTAGCGCCATTAACGACGATGGTTTCTGGTATATGAATAGCTTTAGCCTTAGCTCTTGGTGCCGTGGCTAAGTATCCTCTAACCTCTGCTGTGCCTAAGTTTTTGTTGATCTTAAACTTAAGATTGTTAATGGTTATCTCGTTATTGCTGTTAAGTGCAGATCTTACTATCTGCAAAGGCTCTACTACACATCCAGGCTCAATCTCGCCACATTCCTGGCAGATATGATTAGTATATTCAGTATTTGTACATGGTGATACATGCGGTTTGACGTCGCTGGTAGATGTTGGGGATTTGTAAACCATCTTACCATCTGTACCTTTGAAAGGATAGGGGAGGGATTTGACGACATTGCCTGCTTCATCTTTTATGTCATGCTGATACCAGACCACGCCATTCCTGCCATTCACGTTGAGATTATGGCAGAGTTTACCTTCCTTAAGTTCGGTATCAGAAACAACTGTTGCTCCGTTTTTGCCAGCTGACATCCAACCATTCTCGTGATAATAATTGTTCAAGAATATGTTCGCGTCATTGTTCACTTCCGTGTATAAATTGTGTTTGGCAGGATCATAATTTTCGAACTTTACATCTACATAACAACTCTTGATTTCAACATTATGATCTATAAATCCGATGAGGCCACAAGCCTTTTCTGGTGCATTGATTTCGCCAATGAAAGCACAGTTCTCAACGAAGTTGACACCATGGCATCCGCCAATCAAACCTCCGGTATAAGGCAGAGTGCTTGATGTGTTCTTCAGTTTTGCATCGCTGATGCAGTTCTCAATTCTTGTTCCTACAGCCTCGCCGACTATCGCTCCCAGATACTCATGGCCAGAAGTCAGCTTACCCGTCACCATAAGGTTCTTGATGACGCAGCCTGGCTCTGTAAATTGGAACAGGCCCCAAGGGTGATTCTCATTGTCATTGGCCAGACTATCCACATCGATTGTGAATCCCTGACCGTCGAATGTGCCACGGTAGTGGAACTGTTCGTCACCACCTCCGATAGGTTTCTTTGCCTGTACGTTGTGGGTAAGTTTTGCGTTAGCATACGGATTGCCGGTAGCTACTATCTGACGGAATAATTCGAACTCAGCATCCGAGTCAATCAGATAGTAGCCGTCGGCGTCTTTCGTCAGCTTCTGACTTGGATCTGGATTGTTTTCCACATCCTGTGCTGACGCTGGCGTTGCTATGCCCATCAGCAAGAGCAGCGCTGCATGGAATAGCATATTCATGTAATTGTCTTTTCTCATATATTCAAATTTGTAATAACATCAAAAATGATTCAATGCTGAATTTTGCTTATTTATCAACGAATTACACGAATTTAACGAATTATTTTAAAGACCTTTTTATATAACAATCGTTGTTAACTGTTAACTGACTGCTTTTTCGTGTAATTCGTGTAATTCGTTGATAAGAAAGTCAATATTACTTTCTCACATATTTCTTACCATTCTGGATAACTATGCCACGGTAGTTGCTATCTACCTTGGTGCCTGTTACAGAATATGAAGACCCTGCCCAGCCCTCACTTGTAGGGAGGGAACTTATTGCTGTTGCTATGTCATCCTTGTCCTCAAGAACAATCTTGATGGACTTACCAGCAAACTCATCGATGGTTTGACTATTTAAATATAAATATGTTTGGTATGGAGGAATGGTCATCGTTGCCATGTTCTTGAATTCACCGTCTGAGAAAACGCAGTAGTACTTTGCACTGGTGCCTTCAATCGTCTTCCCGTCAAATGTTCCCCACATACACCAAGGAGTACCAGTATGATTTGCTGATGATAAAGACGTGAAACCATCGCCAGCACTATTGAAGCAAATCTCAACTGGATTGTCAGCATCAGCACCTTCTGCCTCAACTGCGCGGTACAATAGAGGAGTGTCTTCCTTTATCACATCTTCCACATATTTGAATACCAACTTTATATCTTGGCCGTCGTCTTTATTCGTGTCTAACTTGTAGTATTTTATATTGTCGTCAGACTTCACTGAGAATGGTAAGCACACCGTTCCGTACTCGCCGCTGACAGTGCGGGTGTGATATAATCCCTTGTCGCCTGTAGGAGTAGGATATGGGTCAGTACCGATATTCTGTTCCCAGGCTTTGCTTTGTTGATGGCAAACGGTGCCGTTCTTCAATTCGGTTTCTGATGTTTTTGTTACTCCTGTTAAGCCTGTAGCTGTTGTCATAGAAAAGTTCTTACTACAATAAAAAGATGTTGCATCCAGAATAGTATAGTCTCGCTGTTTTGTCACATTCAGACAACCACTAATGTATGCTCTACTTATTACTACGCCACAAATTCCCTTGACACCACTACTACAATCAAAATCGCTGAGACAATCGACGATCTGTACATACCTATCCATACCTACAATTCCGCCCACACTTCCGTTCTCGTTGTCATGTTCATATTCATCACCCTTGGAATATATAGACCCCAAATTTGTACATCTACTTATACCAAAATTCCACATGTCTTCGTAAACTTCGCCAACATCACCAATGATACCACCAAACATAGTACCACCTTTGCAGCCTCCAGTGTATTTCCTTATCACATACTCTTTCCCTTTATAGGTTTTGGTGACACAGGTCATACCCGTTTTGTTTATGTAATTAACGCGGAGACTGTTTTTTACTGTTTCCATGTCCGCGGAGATAATCATACCTGTATTCAGACAATCTTCAATTTTCGTATGTGCAAGACTCGCTCCAACGATACCTCCAGCCCTTTGGGTACCACATGCAACCAAGGCAGAATTTATGCAATTATTAAACGTATCATTGTTGGAGGTGCCAGCAATACCTCCCGCTTCGCCTAAATAACCACTTCCTTGTGCAAAGACACAAGACTGGTCATCAACTGTACAGTTTGTAAATTTAGACTGTACAGTATGTCCTATTATGCCACCTGCATACCACTCCTCTGTTTTGATGAAGGTATGCGAAACTTCCACACTATCGAATGTGCAAGGTTGCCAAGTTTTGCCTATAACACCACCTGCAGCTTCACCACGCGCAGTGCTTTCACAGTGATCTACCTTAATGTTAGCAAAGTGACAATAATCAGCATAGCCTACTACAGCTCCTGAATTGCTTTTATTAGCGGTAAAATCACTATTCTTAACAGTAATGTTTGTGAAGGTACAATTTTCGGCTTTACCAGTCACAGCACCCACACTGCTTCCGCTGGTATATACACTAACATTGTCAATAGTAATGTTCTCAAAGACACTGTTGTTCTTTGCCTGTGAGGTTATTATACACTGATTGTCATGATCTCGGTTGTCAACACGAATTTGTTTGATTGTAAAGTTCTTGAATGTTGCGCCATCAGAATATGTAACAAGATAAGTTCTGCCTCTACGCCGTGTTGAGTCGTCACCATAGTGATCGCCATATATAGTATGGCCGTCACCGTCAAAAATGCCATAGAAGGTGCTGCAGAATGTATCATCATCTCTATTTATGTCGCTCAGGTAGATATTCTGCGTAAGTTTGATTTTTGCATGGTCGTTTGCCTTAACATTGGAGTTACCCCTAAGGATAATCCACATCTGTTCTGCACTACCGACATGTACGAAGCCGTCAGCATCGGGATTAGAGTAGAATCCGCTGAAATAACCTTGCATATCCAAGTCTGTACCAGCTGGATTCACATAAGCAACTATGAATGACTGATTCTTTCTGCGGTCAAACGAATTGTCCTTGCCGTACTGTTCGTATGTAATATCAACATTCTCATTGCCTATGTAACTTCGGGGAATCCAGACACTCTTGGCATCGGAAATTGTCTTGTTGAGCCTTATGTCCTCGACACTGATGGCATTACCTGTAATCACACATTCTAAGCCAATACGACTGCCTGCCTTGAGCTTTGGTTTCAATTCTGATGCTGCCCACTCACCTATAAATGGAAAATCTTCAGAACCATTACCACGATAGTCATAGCATCCGCTATAATGACCTGTTATCAAATAAATATCGTTTTCTGGAACGTTGACTTCGGTGATAATGAACGTCTGCTTCTGTCTTTTCTCAGGACTATTGATCTCGATATAGTCGTTGTAGTCTTCGGCCACTAGACTTCCTACAGCCCAAGATGTCAATTGCGAGATAACCTCTATCTCGTCAAGATAGTCATCAAGGACATTAATCTCGCCACCGTTAATAACACAGTTGTAGGCAAGATGATCGCCTTTCTTAAGTTGTGGAATCAACACGCTGGCATCCCACTCGCCAGTGTAAGGATGTTCCTTTGTGCCATCCCCATCGCCTGCCCATGCTGCAGTAATGCTGCAGAGCATCAGGAGTGAAATTAGTAATTTCTTCATAAATTCAGTTTTATTTTTAGAACAATGTTTTATTTTTTGTCGTAAATACTTGTGGCTAATTCTGCGTCTTCAATGCTAATCAGCGTAGCCTTCCTCCTCACTCTCGTCCAAGAAAAGGAACAGGTCCACTTCTTTTGGAGCATCAGGACTTCCGCAAATCAGCGATTCCGTCTGCAGGTTGATGGTCTTGGTTGTCGGCTTAATATAATTCTTCTTCATGTCTTTTTTAATGTAACAGTGCTTTTGTAACTACTCAGCACCCACTTATTATTATAACACAGAGACACGGAGAGCACAGAGGACACGGAGTTTTTAGAGTACTATGCAGCACGTTCTAACCCCGAATGGAACTCAAAGAATCTCTGTGAACTCAGTGTCCTCTGTGTCTCTGTGTTTAAAAAGACAAGGGACCTGGGTAGTTACGTGCTTTTTTATCAACGAATTTAACGAATTATTTTTAAGACCTTTTTATATAACAATCGTTGTTAACTGTTAACTGACTGCTTTTTCGTGTAATTCGTGTAATTCGTTGATAAGAAAGTCAATATTATCTCACATATTTCTTGCCGTTCTGGATAACAATGCCCTTATATCCAGCAGGTGCCTTTGTGCCCATGATGGTGTATGCCTTGCCGTTATCGTAGCGAAGCATATCGTTTTTGTTATCGTACACAAGACGTATCTCAGTGGTAGTGCCATCTTTCTCCTCGAGTGAGAACGTCACGGCCTTGGCAGCTGTGCCGTCGCTGCCGTTGAGGGAATCATGGATGTATGCGCGGAAAGGAGCGATGGTTGCTTTCTTTGCATTACGGACTTCACCGTTAGAAACATAGTAGATGCTCTCTGCATCGTCACCATCAAACACTTTCTTTTCAAACGTGCCATGCATATGCCAATCAGGATATTGCCAAGGTTCGTAAGGAAAACCTAAGTATAAATTGTCTGCATAGTTGAAGCATATCTCGACAGGCGACTCGGCGGAAGCCTCATCTTTTATCTCTGTCGCGCGGTACAAGGCTGGTATGCCAGCAAGAACCTCATCAACATACTCGAACTTCAGCTTTATGTCACTATCTCCTGTAGCCTCTTTGAGCTTGTAGTAGCTTATCTTGTCGTCAGACTTCACCGAGAAAGGCAAGCATACTGTACCATACTGGTTGCTGACCTTGCGAGTGTGGTAGAGTCCTCTGTCGCCAGGAACAGGATATGGGTCTGTGCCAATATTCTGCTGCAAAACAATATTACCGCAATTTTTGTTGAATTCATAGACGAGCTCACCATTTGCCACGGCTGTTTCCGAAAGGTTTGTTACGCCATTCTGCGTTAAGCCTGAGGTCGCATTCTGTACGCTTACGTCTGGATCCAGGGCATAGCAGTCCGAGATGTCGGCCTTATCCAAATAGCCAACGAAGAACTCGTTGTGCTGAGTGTCGTAAGGTTTTACACCCTCTTTGCTTGATAGCAGTTTGCCTACACTCCAGCAGTTGTTGACACGACCGCTGTTCTGTGCATAGCCGATGAGCATGCCGCTATTGCCCTCAGAGGCATAGATGTTGCCCATGTTGAAGCAGTTGTTGACATGCACCTTGACGTTCTTGCCATAGTCGGTGCCGGAGTCAACTGAGATACGGCCCAGTATGCCGCCAGCATGCTTCTTGGCGCTGACCTTGGCGTAGCTGCCGCAGTTTTCGATGACCATGTTGCCCCAGACCCATCCGATGTGGAAGCGGCCCAGGATGCCACCAGCACCTGCCTCACCAGAGTTGTTAACCTCGCAGTCGTCTGCGATGATCACGTTGCGGATCTCAGCGTTCATGTGAGTCACACCGAAGAGACCTGCGCCTACGTCGTCGCTGTTGATGTTAACCTTCATGCCATGGATGGTATGACCCTGTCCGTCGAAGACACCTTGGAAGCGGTTATTGTGGTTGCCGATAGGTGTCCAGCCGCCGACAGTAGAGAGGTCGATGTCTGCATCGAGCACTGCACAGGCGTAGTTATCGCCACCGTTTACCTTCTTAGCGAAGGCTACAAGCTGGTCGGCTGAGGTGATGACGTCGTGAGGCAGATCGGTGATCAGCACCTCCGGATGACCATCACTTGTTGGGTATGGAACGTCGTCCTTGGGCAATTCTTTGAGGTTCTGATACCAGACCATCTTACCCTCGCTGCGGTTCTCATAGCCGTTGTTGAGCCAGCGGCACACGAGGCCCGATTTCATCGTCTTTTCGTCTACGGCTGCCTCCCATCGGTTGCTTCTGTCGTTGCTGATCTGTACGCGGTAGTTGTTGCCCGAAGCAAGGTTTGTGCCCGTACTTTCGCCGATGCACGGATAGTCTGCATACGACGCACAGTTGGCTATCATACTATTCTCAGCATAGCCAATGATGCCACCACAGGTGTTTTTACTGAAATTCAGGTTCCTTTCAGTGTTGACACAGTTGATGATGGTTACGTTGGTGCCGAGGCCTACGATGCCACCACCATTCTCATCTTCACAGTAGAGCACACCGGCGTTGATACACTCGTAGAATTCCGAATTCTTGGCTTCGGCAACGATGCCGCCCAGCTCGTCGTCGTCTTTGATGGCCCAGCTGTCATGACTGATGGAGCCATAGTTTCTGCATCGGGTGAAGGTAGAGCCTTCATCATAGGCCACGATGCCACCTACCACATCCATTTTACCTGATACATCTGCCCAGTTGGCACAGTCGGTAAACGTTGAGCCCTTGGCTTTACCCGCCAAGCCACCTGCATAAGCGTTTTCAATGTTAACAAGCCAGTTGCCATAGATGCCGTGCGTGCTGATGTTGGTCTTCATGTCGGTCTCACAGCGGGTGAAGGTGTCATGATCCGATTCATAGACCAAACCACCAACATAAGTGGCCTCGCTATAAATTGTAGAGTTCTTGAGCTTGACGTGATCGTAGGTGCAATTCTTTGAGTTGCCCACCAGGCCTGACGTATAGACAAAACGCTTGACGGTCAGGTTGTCGAGGGTCAGGTTCTTGAAGGTAGCACCTTCTGCGAACTGGATCAAGGCACTTCGTTCGTTGTCCTCATCGAAATTTTCATCCTGTTCCGTAGCCTCAATCTTGATATTCTTGATCGTATAACCCTTACCGTCGATCGTGCCGTGGAACTTGAATGAGCCTCGATATAATGAGAAGTATCGCTGCTTAAAGTCAATGTCATTCTGTAACTCGATCTTACCATACGGATCCATAAGGGCGGCACAGAAGGTGCTGGCATCAGTCACATAATAAGTCAGATCTGCGTCAGAACGAATATCGCTGGCCTTCACCACATCGCCCGTAAAGTTAGGATAGCGGTCTTCGCCCACAGTCTGGCGGAACACGTCTTTGCCCACAATGCGGTTCATCTCGTAGGCTGCACGTCCGCTCATAGCGTCCTCTGGACTGAATTTCACGATGACACCCTCACCACCGACAGCATTCCCTCCATACCTGGCACCATGCTCCATAGCAAAGCAGGTAGTGATGGTGGCACCCTTGGCATTGGTATCGCCATAGATAGGGCCATTAGTGCTCTTCAGACAGTCGACTGCTCCTGCATTGAAGCAGTTGGTAGCGTGGCTGTCCTGCAGGTAACCTACGATACCGCCGGTCTGCTCTCCTCCATAGATGTAACCTGTATTGATACAGTTGTTGATATGGGTAATCGTGCCACCCTTGGTGTCAGCATAGCCTACGATGCCTCCGCAGTAGGCATCACGGCAGACGATGAATCCTTCGTTGGTACAGCGTTCGAAGGTACAGGCATAGGATGCAGAGGTAATGCCACCCACTTCGTCTGGAGCGTTCGCGTTGTAAATCTTTTCCGCAATTTGATAGACTGTCATGGCAATAGCAATAACTGATATCGTCACACCACCCCAACCATATTTCGCATCTGCTTGAATGCTATAACCTTTTTGAGATCCAAATCTTTTATCCGCTATATCCATCCAGCGAGAAAGGTAACCTCCTGCGGTTGCATGTGCTGCGAGGTGCAAAGCGTAATAGCTCTCGGTTTCTGCCCAGATGATACCGTATGACTCTGATGGTATCTGTGTGACGGTGCCTGAGTTGTAACAATCTGTAAAGCTGCATTTGGTACTGCGTCCTGAGATACCACCCAGATTATCGGACATCAGTGATGCCGATACTACGCCCTGATTCTGGCAATTCACGAAGGTACAGTCCTCGCTGGTGCCCACCAGTCCACCGATGTAGGCATTAGGTTCCTTGGTGGTATAGAAGCTTGAATAGGCATCAACGGTACAGTCCTTAAACTTACACTGATTGGTGGCCACACCTGTTATACCACCGATTTCAGAGCCGTCGGTGAGAATACTACTGTACAAAAGTCCAACGTTGGTCACATTACAGTTATCCATCGTATTGGTCAGCAAGCCCGTCCTAGAGGCATACCAGTCTCCGCCAAAACTACTCTCCTTGTAATGGCAATTAGCAATGATGATGTCTGTAAACTCACAATTTTTTGCATCTTCGCATAAGAAACACGCATTGAGTCCACCATAAAACTTATCACCACGCTTACCATCGAGGAGAATGATGCCCGAAACCTTGGCACCGGTCATATCGTCAACCAGGTTCGTCTTCAGGTTCTTGATGACATGGTAGATGGTCTCGGTTTCGCCATTCTCCGTGTGCTCGTAGTAGCCGGTAAGCGACCCGTTATAGTGATCTAACGAGGAGAAATCCTCATACTGGGCCATGTCAATATCGGCTGTAAGTTGAATGACGGCATTGCTATTGTCTGCATTATTTTTCAATGCATCAGAAAGATCCTTTGCCGTCGATACCTTGATGGTGTTCTGTTGTGCCCATGCCGAAGATATGCTGCAAAGCATCAGGAGTGAAATTAGTAATTTCTTCATTGGTCTATATTGGTTTTTTTGTTCTTGTTTTCTTATTCATTGACATGTGAACTCTAACCTCTAACCTCTAACCTCCATTATCTACGAGCACGAACGTACTTCTTCTTGCCTTTTATGTAGATACCCTTAGTCTGACGGCTGTTTGAGAGCTTCATTCCGGCGATGTTGTAGATGTTCTTGTCTGCATTGCCTTTGGCTGCGTTGTCAGTAGGGTCTGCAGTGATCTCGTTGATGGCTGTTGAATTGTTAATGTCGAAGATCTTTGAGTCGAGAAGTAGGTAGTCCCCTTCTTCCTTAAGCGACCTTACGAGCAACATGTAATTACCGTTAGGCAACTGCGTATCGCCTTCAGGGAGTTCGACAAACATGTCGTAGTCACCTGCCTTTGCAGCAGCCATCTGTTTGATGATAACTGGATTCTCAGCATCATAGTTGCCGTCTTCCTTCTGCTTCAGGACGTATGCCTCAATGATGTTGCCACTTGGCACCTTCTTTCCTAAGCCATCGCCCAAGGTAACTGTCATCTTGATAGAGTCGCCCGCTGCATAGAGAGAGTCTTTGTCGAATATCACTCCACCGTAAGGCAGGCCGGCACCGAAGTATTTCAGAGTAACGCCACCGATGGCCGTTATCTCATTATCGAGATTAGTGTGGCTCTTATGCATACTGATGTTTATTACGCTGTCCTCCTTTACTTGGAATGTAATCTCATTCTGGTATTTCTTGTAGTTCAGTCTGCTGGCAAATGCCTTGTCGCTCTTTGGCACAAAGAGGGCAACCATTCCTTCTTCGCCGCCTTTTGGTTCAGTTACATCAGCTCCGGCAAGGATATGCTTTGCCTTTACAGAGAATCCGTTAGCCTCTATCTCTGCAAGGATAGGCTCATTGCCTTCCATCTTTGCTAAATTGCATGGCTGATAGATCACTGGCCATGTGAGCTTGTAGTAGCCCTGCGGCATCTTGTTTACCGTCTGCGACAGACTGAAAGCGTTTCCTTCATTTCCCTGTGTGCGAACCACCATTGCCGTGCCATTATTATTGTCAACCTTTCCGTTGAAGTACGTTGGTGTTTTATTACCAGTGTAATTCCATCCATTGCCCTTGCCTTCGTTCTTGAAGTCAGACTCTCTGAGGCGATATGTAGCGTCAATAGGATCATGTGAAGTAGCATTAACGAAAGGATCAATAACCTCTATCTGCCATACTTGTGGCTTTTCAAGGAAAGGAGCATCCATGATAACTCTGTAAGTACCCTTTCGTGCAGAATCCACGCTGCAGACGAAATCCTCCTGAATCTGTCCGTTCATAATGCTGTCTGCCGACATGCGTAGAGCAATATCCTTTGTACAGACAATAGAACTGTCAGGAGCATAAACCGTATATTTTGTTACGCCCTGATAGTTGGCAATGTCGTAAGGGAAACCAGTTCTTATCTTAGAGTAGATGTCAAGCTGGCGATATTCGTAGAGATTCTCCTCGCTGTTGCCGTTCTTGCCAGTGATAATGCTGAGTGGCTGCATGTTCAACTGAACGTGTCCATTCTGAGTGAAGCCTTCTATGGAGTCCTTCCATTCCCAATAGAAATGACCGCCGAGGTCAGTGGAAACTATGGTAAATGCTTCAACTAATTGCCCCTCAGATTCTGCATTAGCAAAATTCAATGTGGCTCCGAACTCTGGATTGGGGCCCATGTCTCGTTTGTAATAGTCCTTTACCTGACCATTAAAAGTATATCCGTAAAAATAGTCATTTCCCTGTTGCTCTTTATAGATGTACCTACCTACGGCGGTGAATCCGAGTTTGTTTGCCTCGATAATGGTGTCCTGAGGGACAATCACATCTGGGTTGGCATCAGTCATCACAAATACATGTGCCTCATAAGTAATGCCCTTTCCGTTGTCGTACTTGAAAGGATTAGCAAACTGAGCCTTAGCCACCAGCGAACAGGCAAACATCAATAATAAGAATAATTGTTTCTTCATATCTTTAGTTTTTTTATTTGTTTTCAAGTTTTACAGCGTCACCTTCTTTACTGTAGCGCCTACCTTCACGATGTACATGCCACTACCGTCTATGTCGTATGACTGCGTAACGCCGCCCTTTGCCGTTGTGGTCATAACACACTGGCCTGCAGCGTTGAACACCTCAACCTTGGCATCAGCCTTTGGCGAAAGCACAGAGAAACCATGCTGTCCGGTCATGATGACAGGTTCGCTACCTGTAGCCTTCTTGATAATCTCCGTAGTCAAATTCTGCATTGCTGCCAGAGCATCTACCTTGCCGTAGCCTATACGTTTCTCGTCATTAATTATCAGTTCGTCCTTCGTGCATGTCATGGCGAAGATGTTCTTCACATCCTGAGGTGTGAGTGCTGGGTTCTGTTCCAGCATCAATGCCACGATGCCCGACACTACAGGTGTAGCCATCGATGTGCCAAAACAAGCCATATAAGGCTGTATGCGACCATCCTTCTTGTCATATTGCACAAGTAGGTCTTCAGGAGAATCCGATAGTTTGCATTGGTCGCTATAGAAATTTCCTGCCGATACTACCCACGCACCTGGGGCAATGAGCGTAGGGAAGGTACGGCCCTCGCGGTCGGTGCCGTAGCTTGAGAAAAAGGATACCTCTCCAACAGGGAATAGATCGGGCCAATTATAAGGCTTGCTATCGCCAACCCACAGATAGCCGTCTCTTGTGTTGTATGAGCCAACAGATATCGCATTGTCAAAACATGCCGCCGTGTTAAATGAACGGTCAGGCGATCCTGTAACATAGTCCGTACCTTCCTCGCCAGCGAAGTTTATCAAGCCGCTGCTACTCGATAAGTCTGCCTCACTCTCGCCTGACACTTCAAGCACCAACTCGTAGTTGTCGCGCATTTTCACCCCAAGGCACTGGAAACCACCATTGAAGTTTTTGTCATCCTTGTCGAAATCCTTTCCGGCTATTATCGTGCCCATCTTTAAGTATTTCAAGCTTAGTATTATCTTATGCTCAGCGTCCGTATCAGAGTTATACAGCACGTTCAATTCGTTTGTGCGTTTGTCGCGTGCAAAAACCTTGAATGTGAAAGGTTTAGCGTCCTTACCCCAAATGTCAACTACGCCATTGGCGATGTTTGCATCATTGGTGAGCGTTGAAATTGCTCTTGTCCTCAGAGTCTCGCCAGCTGCTTTATGAAGCCACATATTCTTATCACCCTCGTTGCCTACACCGAAGCAGATGATACGTCCCGGACCAGTCAGCGAGTTCAACAACTCATTAAAAGGTGTCATAACATGAGGACCAATATTGCTTGACAGACTGATGTTTACCACTGCAGGCATGCCAAGCTTCTCTGCTTCAGAGAAGATCAGTGCCACACCATCAACGAGAGTAGCTTCTCCAATCTCTGCTGCGTCCACGAATATGAGACTTGCCTCTGGCGCCATGCCGTAGAAATACCTGCTGCCATAAGGGCTTCCTGCACCTATGTTGGCAACATGCGTGCCGTGGTAATCGGAATTATCGCCTGTGGTAAGGCCTGACAGGTTGTTGCTGTCATACACATATCCCTTCAGCGTTGTGCTGTAGTCACCTATGGTCACAGGATAATTCTCCTGGGCACCAGGCAACTTATTTTTGGCATCAGGCAGATATGCCTTCAGTATGCGCGAATTTCCGTTCATGTCCTTGAAGGCAGCATGCTGGAAATCTATGCAACCGTCAACACAGCCGAAAATCACGCCCTTACCTTGATATGGGCGATCAAGTTCGTTACCTCGATGCACTTGATACACATTGGTAAAGTGACGTACGGCGTCTGTACACTTATTCATAGTCATAGAAATGTCGAAGTTCGTGACGTCGTCCATTGCCAGCACGTCATCGATGACAGACATCGGAACGGTAGCTGTAGTGACGTGGCCGTTGTTGTAACCCAGCTCCACGCCCATCTGGCGCAGCTCTTCCAGCGCAGACGGATTCTTTACGGTGATAAACGCGCTCACTGCATCTTCTCCAGTGCTGCTTGTCTTCATCTTGTTCTTTGCGTAACTGACGTTTTCAGTACGCATGCTCTCGAGTGTTATCTTCGAGAGTGCATTCATTTTACTCTGCGCCATCGCGCTACTTGCCAGCATGATTGCCAGCGATAGCATAAGATTCTTCTTCTTCATTGTTGTATGTTGTTTTGTTTTCTTTTACTACTTTGTTTTAACACAGAGGCAGTATTAATTAATAATGAATAATTAATAATGAATAATTTGAAACGTGCTGCATAGAACTCAAAAATCTCTGTGACCTCCGTGTCCTCTGTGCCTCTGTGTTAAACAGACAGGGGGGATGGATAGATGTTCCATTTTTAGTTTATATTTTCAGTATGATTTTCAGTTTAGATTTCAAAATCATGACTAAAAATCTTTCTGAAAATAATATAAGGCATTGATATTGTGGTCGCTTCGCTCAAAATCTTTACTGAAAATCAGACTAAAAATCTTTACTCACAACTGGACACCCTAGTTAATAACACGTCTTATTGTTCTTGCTTGATATATTCCGAAGGGGGCATGCCGAAGGTTGCCTTGAACTGACGGCGGAAGGTGGATTGATCCTTGTAGCCGCAGCGCATCGCAATGATGTCTATCGGAATGTCTGGGTCCTCCTTGTGAAGTTCGAGGAAGAGGTTCAGTCTGTATTCTGCCAACCATGCACGGAACGACTTGCCTGTGACAGAGTTGATACAGGTGGAGATGAACGTGCGGTTGGTGCCTAACTCCTCGGCAAGCATGGTGATGCTGATGTCAGACTTTAGGTAGAGTTCCTTCTCCTTTATCACCTGCACTATACGCTCGAAGAGTTCCTGTCTGCCCTTTTCCGTCTTATCCAACTTTGACTCATTCAGTTGCTGGATGAAATCGTTCACTTCTTCCTTCGTCTCCTTCAGGTCCTGTTGTGTCATTTGCAGAATCTCCTCCTTCTCCTTGTTCCTGCGTCGGAGAATGACGATGACGAAACCTGCCACTATCACGATGATGATGATGGCGATGATCAGCTTGTAGCTGTCAGCCTTGTGCTCTGCCTCCTGTCGAGCAAGCTGCTGTTGCTGCACCATGTTGATGGACATCTGCTCAGAGAGTGTGCGAAGTGTCTCCTGCTGACGGATGCTGTCGCTTATGACGAGAGCTCTCTGCAGATAGCTGTTGCTGGAATGGAGGTCGCCCTTTGATGCTGCATCCTCAGCAAGGAGATTGAGGTAATCAACGTATCCTTCGACGATGCTGTCGTTTTTGAAAAGACCTGCCACTGCTTCCTTTGCATCATTGAACTCCGCTTTCCTACCGGAGAAATAGAGTACGCGGAGAAGGTTGGCAAGGTTCATCGGGCTGTTGTGACTCTCTGTCTGCTCCCATTTGTCGAGATAGAGATTCATTGAGTCAAGGTCGGCAGACTTATCCTTTGAGAGTCCTTGCGTTATCTTGTTGTGATAGGCACGTGCTATCTTGCCATACATCTGGCTTTCGTAGAAATCAGCGAAACCGCGAGTAGCAGTACCAGATGTTGCCATGGTCTCAGGACGAGGTTCCACGAACGATGGGTCGCGGTCGAAGCGATTCACGAGGTCGAGTATCTCGTTGCAAACAACCTTCAGACTGTCATAATCCTTTGTCGCGTCATACACCTGTGACTTCTTCAGCATGAGTGATATGCGAGCGATGAGTCCGCCGAAGCTCTTGTCTTTAGTGAGTAGTTTGTTAGCCTCCGCATAAATCTGCTTTGCCTCTTCGGTACGTCCGAGCGATAGCTCAGCCTGTCCGACGCGTCCCATCAGTGTTGCCTCGTCGTTGTTCATGAGTTCCTGCCCATGGCAGATGGCTATGCCACGATTGGCATATTCCAGAGTTTCGAGGTATCTGCCTACGGAAATGGTGATGTTAGAGGCAAGCACGCAGAGTTCCTCCTCCAGGAACTTGTCGTCGCCAAACTTGCCTTCGTCAAGAAGTCTGTTGCAGATGGCAAGTGCGCTATCGTGATTTTCCTCTCCCTCATAGACCACCGTGGCATGGTAATAGTCGCAGCGCTGAGGCGACATAAGTTTAGCGTTGCATACGGAGTCAATTATCTGGTGTGCTTTTGCTGGATCGCTATGCATGAAACTCATGCAGCTGTCGATGATGGAAATGGCTTCAAAGGTATGTGGGTATTCTTTCCCATAACCGTCAGAAGCGTCGGTTTTGTGGTCGCTGCATTGGCAGAAAAACATGCATGCAGTCAGAAATATTACGGTGTAAAATAGATATTTTGTCATAATGATTAAAAATGGACGATACAAAAAACATGCAAATTTACATAAATAAATTTATGTTTCTATTTGCAAAACGTAAATATTTGCAAAAACACCCCAAAAATTTTACGTTTTGCAAGGTCATTTTGCAAACTGCAAGGTTAAATGTAGGCTTCGCGGCTAAGCAAAACCATACTTCAAATTATCAGTAAGATTTTTAGTTTAGGTTTTTAGCGGGATTTTAGAAATTGACTGAAAATCTTTCAACCTGTACGGTTGGAAACGCACGCCCTGAAGGGGCAACAAGTACATAGCCCAGGGCAGCGCCCTGGGTATAAGCGGTACAGTTGTTGCGCCCTGAAGGGTAGGGTGTTCAAAATCACAAAATCAGATGAGCCCAAAATCGTCTGAAGGACGAATATACATTAGCCTAGGGCAACGCCCTAGGAACTAGCGATATACCCCCAATTTACGCTGCAACGCAGCATAACAATATTAGGCGCGTTTTTGTTGTGCCGCGATGCGGCGTGATATTGTGAGACGACCATTACCTAGGGCGTTGCCCTAGGCTAATGTGTAAACGGCCTTCAGCCGTAGTTATACAATATTAATATTGTGTAATTTTTGTCTCGTAACAAATGTTAATTTTGAACACCCTACGCTTTGGGGCTTTTAACAGACACCAATAATATACGTTTGGGCTTTTAACAGACACCAATATTATATATGCTGCCCATCAGGCAGAACGGAAAAGGGGGACGGCATCAACATGCCGTCCCCCCCTTATGGAATGTTTCTTTCAAAAAAATGAAAGAGAGAGAATTACTTAACGATGAACTTCTGACCGTTCTTGATAGCTACACCCTTATAGCTGTTAGCAACACGCTGACCAGCGAGGTTGTAAATAGCGTTAGAAGTAGCCTTATCGACAACAATCTCCTCGATACCGTCAGTACCTGCCTCGAAGAAGCCTGTGTTAGCACCAGTCTTTACGAAGAAGTTCTTTGTACCCTCCATGTCGATGAGTGACTCAGAATCGTCAGCTGTCTTCCAGATGATGTTCTTGATGCGGTAAACGTTAGCATCCTTGATTACAGCCATGTTGAATGTGATAGACTGTGTTGTAAGCTCAGCGTTCTGATCACCGAATGGAATCTTGTAAGTCTTCTCAAGGTGCTGCTCCTCAGTTGTGAACTCAACGTCACCAATACAGTTCCAGAAGAGGTAGCCACCAGGAACGTCGCTTGTTACCTGTGTGTTAGCCTTAGCAGCCTTTTCAGCTACATAGTCGAACGAAATAACTGTCTCCTCGCCTGACATGATTGGACGGTTAGCCATAATACAGAACTGGTTGTCCCAAGGCTGACCTGTGATATCCTTGCCCTCATCATTCTTAGCGAACTCATAGCCCTCTGGAGCCTCAGCTGCAGTATATTCACGCTCTACAGCGTTGATAATAACCTCTGTTGGGTTAGCAACGATAACAACTGGCTCCTTCTCTTCCTCACCTTCGAGCTTAACGAAAGAAATATAGCCAGTACCTGGAACGTCCTCATCCTCAATGATACGAATACTCCAAACACCTGCTGCAGGAAGCTTAATCTTATAGTTTGTAGATGGCTGATAAGGTGCCCAGTCCTCTGCGTCGTTCTTTACATAAGCAGGCTTAATAGTGTTAGCCTTGAATGACTGATCCTGACCACGCTTTGTAGAAATCATGATCTCGTTGATCCAAGTATTCTCCTTGCCCTTCTCACCAACAACAGCAACTAAAGCGCCTTCAGCTTCGTCATAAACGAGCTCTGTAGCGATATCAAAGTCATAGTTGATACCTTTTGAAGTGTTCTGAGATGCAACGAAGAAGCCCTCGTCAAGGATCATCTTCTCCATCTTAATGTTCTTCAGGTACCATGTGTTAGCATCCTGATTGTCAGGGTTGAGGTTGAATGCGAGAGAGTACATACCCTCAGAACCTGCCTGATCAGCAGATACCTCTACAACCTTCTCGATGGTCTGCCACTCTGTTGAGAATGCTACATCACCCATGCACTGCCAGTAGTGGTATGCAGATGGACGACCATGAGCCTGAGTGTTAGTGTTAGCTGGCTTGTCTGCCTTGTAAGCGAAAGAGATTCTGATTGCATCACCCTTCTTGATTGCCTCAGGAGAAGTGATGAAGAGCTGGTTAGCCCAAGCGTAGTTATTAGTAATTTCCTCACCCTTTGTATTCTTCTGACCATCATAAGCTGCCTTATCAACTGCAGGTGATTCGAAGTAATAAACAATCTCACCATTCTCATCCTTTGAAGGTGCCTTCTTTACAAGAGCATAGATTGCCTCAGCATTTTCTGTGTCATCAACAGGACGGTTGATTTCCAAATCAAATGGCTTAGCAAGCTGGTTGACAACACCGTCAACGTAAGCACCTGTCTCATCATGGAGGAGGTCACGCCACTCTACAGGACGAGTTTCCTTCTTGTTCTGCCATACCTCAACTGTCTTCCACTCAATCTTAGCGGTCTGACCACCAGGCTGAGCAACGAGGTTACAGCTCTGACCCTGGATACCAGTGTAGTCCCATTCTACTTCTGCCCACTCTGTACCGATTGAGACCTGGGCGCTTGCCTGCTGGCCGTCACCCCAACCCCAACCCATGTTGACGTTGATTGTACATGCTTCAGAAGCCTTAACCATAGCCTTAACGGTGTAAGCACCATCAAGCTCAGTAGTAATACCATCAGCGATGAAGTACTGATGCCAACCACCTGTAGTCAAGCTAACCTTGTCATAAACAACGCCAGCCTGAGTACTAACCTGTCCTTCAATAGACTCACCGTCCTTTACTTCATAGCCTGTAGGCTCATACTTGAACATTGAGCCGTAGTCAGTCATGACTCCGTCAACCCACTCAGGTACGTAACCCATTACATAGAATGGGAAACCAGTGTTAGAAGAATAGTCTATGCTATAGACCTTCACCCACTCAGCTTTTGCTCCCATGACTACTGCCAGGAAAGCAATAAGAGTAAATAGTTTCTTCATAATAGAAAAAATTTAGATTAATTAATAAATAAAAAAATAAAAAAATTGTTTCTCGTTTGTTTTTATTGTTTGGTTGTTTGGGGTTAAGGGTAACAGCTTAAAGCCAAACCACGAAACCACCAAACAACTAAACAACGACCTTGCTTACTTTCCGCTAAGTGCATCGCACCATGCCTTGTAGATAGCATTGCGCTCGTAGTCGCCAGTCTTGTTCTTTGACCAAAGACCTACAGGATCAGCAGTAGTATCAAACATATTTGTCTTGCAAAGGCCAGCCTGCTTGTCAGCAGGAATCTTTGTCATGTACTGCTTGATGATGTATGCATAGTAGTCAGCAAGTTTCTGACGCTGTTCGTCAGTGATGACCTGTGCTCCGACATTAGCACCTTCAGCATCGACGTACTTGATATCGAAACCAGAGATGCGCACAAGCTTACCTGACGTTGCGAGGTTAGACAGAAGTGTATTGATAGCCTTTACGTTTTCGCTCTGCTGTGCTGCATCCTCACTGTATGTGAGAGATACCTTGGCATTGATACCGTCAATCTTTGCACCCTTCGAATCCCACAGGCTGATCCAGTACTTAAGACTCTCAAACTTCGTTTCATCCTCAAGACCTGTCTCGCTGATGAAGAACTTCAGGTCGGCAGCATTGCCATTATACTTAGCGAATGCCTCTGATGCTACCTGCGAAACCTTTGGAGCATATTCCTCGCTGCCAAGGATGTCCTGCCAGAAGATATTGTCAGAAGTGCCGTGCTTGATGTCGTACTTGCCGTTCTCAAGTGTATTCTTAGTGTCGATAGGCTCGTCAATAAGGTCGAACGACTTGATGCGGCCATTGTTGATATACATGAGACGGTCGCACCATGTGTTGAGTGCATACTTGATAGTATCTGACAATTCCTTCTCGGTCTGTGCACGGTGGTTGTCAGGATAGTAGCCTACCTGTACCTTCTGAATGTGAATGGTGTTAGCAGCACCTGGGGCTGGCTTAATAGAGAGATAACCAGAGGTAACGCCTTCTGCAGCCTTCGACTCTACACTGATCTTTATCCACTTGCCTGGCTTCAGAGCCCACTTACCACCTGTAGCAGTACCTTCTACTTTCTTGCCTGAGAAGACAATTTCGTAGGATACATCATTATCGGGTTTTTCTGATCTTGCCCAGAATGTTGTGGTATAGGTAGCGAGTGGATCGACATCGAAATCATCAATGATCTTTACGGTTGCGTTACCCTTAACGGTGAGGGCGTTCATTCCGTCGTACTTCTCAACTGTAGCATTTCCCACCTTGGTGCCTGCAGTCATTTTTGTGTAGTCAACAACCTTTCCTTCTACATAGTCAACAGGAATCTCAATAGGAGCAGTGAGGCGCTTAACCCATTCATCTGCCTGGTTGGCATTAGCAGCGATAGGGCTACCATATACAAGGCCACCGATTTCCTCTACGTGGTCGAGAAGATCCTTCATGTCAAGGAAGTTCATAACACCCTTTTCACTAATGATCTTTGATGGCATAAGTGTAGTACCGAAGGCAACCTCATCAAAGTTTGCTATTGCAGCAGCATGCTGAAGTTCCTGCTTGTTGAACTCAGAAACAGAGAGTGTAGTACCGATTGTCATGTTAGGATTCTTCTCCCTGTCAATGTATGACTTGACAGTTTCTAAATCACTATATGGCTGAACAATCGTTGGATCTGGATCTGCCTTGAAGTCGTCAACTGTATTATAGTCGGCACAGGAAGCAACGAGTGCTCCTGCTGCCAACATATAGAGACTGTTCTTAAAAATCTTATTCATATTCTTAGCCTCCGATTATGGTTTAACATACTTTGGTGTAAAGAATTCCTTCTTGTTTGACTCACGTGTCTGGACAACGAGTGTATCGGTAGCAGACAGCTTGATGTCTTTGTCAAGGACAGTGTTGCCAATCTTCTTACCAGCCTTGAGGGTTACGTCGTAGCTCAGACGGAGAATGTCTCTATGAACGAGCTCGCCGTTCATGTTACCCCACTGGTAATCGCTGTACTTAGGATCCTTTGTGCCCTTGGTGATGAACTCACCAGTACCTGTTGACTCAGCGTCATCGTCTTCTGTAGAGACGGTACACTTGTCACCGTTGAACGTAAGGATGAGATTGCAAGGAATAGATGCGTCCTTGATTCTCTTGACAGAGATAGGGAATACGGCCTGTGTCATATTCTTGGTCAAGATAGCACATACCTCGTCATTTGCATTTACGAGGTTCTGCTGATAACGACCTGGATCACTGTTTACAAGAGTTGTATCCTTGCGGATAAAGGTAGCAATGACACCACCTTCGTTGACAATGTCAACACCGCGACGGATGTACTTAGCATCCCATGGGTTCTTGTACTTAACGCAGTAGAGGACATAATCCTTTGGCAGTATATCCCAATCGTCTGCATTGAGACGAGCTGGAGTAAGGCCCTCAAGTGGCTTGCCAGTGAGAATCTTGTCAATGCCACGTACGTCAGTCATCACGAGAGGAATGACGTAAGAGTAGCCAATAGACTTTGGATCGTTGAAGAAGGCATCTGTAAACTGTACCTCAACATAACCACGTGGCTCACCATTGTAAGCTATCACATTTGAGCTAAGCGTATAATGTGAAGATGGCAAAGGAAGCACTGGATAAGAAGGAAGACCACCTTCGTCAATAAAGAACAGATTGTCGCAGAGCGACTCGTCAACCTTAATTCCAACGTATGCATCACGACCACCGTATGCACCACCCATCGTTGACCATATCTGACACTTATGGGCATTGTCGAGAGCGTTGTCGTAGATATCGTTGCCAAGAATCAATGTACGAACAGGATCCTGGTAAGCAAAGTAGGCTGTTGTACCTCCTTCGTAGTCTGGGAATTCCTTGTCTTCATTATAACATGAAGTATATGTGAGGGAAAGGGCTCCCAGAGCTATTCCGTATATATATTTCTTAAGTTTCATATAATTATAAATTATCAATTATCAATTTGTAATTACTTCCAGCCCTTATTCTGCATAAGGTTGCTCCACTTCAGATCTTCTGATCTTGGAATTGGACCATAATACTGATAATCGCTATACTTGCGCTGCTCAACCTCGATGCGGGTGTAAGTAAGTTCGCCGGTATTATCATCACGGTCAATTCTCATACCCATAACGGTCTCGTTGAGAGGCAAGAGCCAACGACGGAGATCCCAGAAACGCTTGTTCTCGAAACAGAGTTCGATACGACGCTCGTTCTGGATGAGTTTTCTCATACCATCCTTGTCGTTTTCAAATCTCTGGAGATAAACGTCACCTTCAGGAAGAGGCTGACCAATCTCGTTTGTTGCCAGGCCTGCACGCTTACGGATGAGTTCTATCACGCTGTATGCAGAGAAACCGTATCCATTAGGATCGCCCTTTGGACCCCATGCTTCGTTAGCAGCCTCAGCAAAAGCAAGATAAAGCTCAGTATAGCGGATGCGAACATAAAGGTGCTGCTGCTCCATGAGAGAAGAGCCTAATGGACTTACGTCTTCACGCATAAGCTTTGAAAGATAGTAGCCTGTGCGGGTTGATGTACTGATCTTTCCGATGTTATCGTCGGTCTCAGCCTTATCGCCATTCATTGCAGGATATGTACCTGTAATGATAGTAGAGTTACGATATGTTCTTCCATTGTAGAGGATGTCATTTGCCAGACGTGGGTCACGGTTAGCGTAAGGGTTCTTTTCGTTATAACCTGAGTTAGGATCAGTGATAGGAAGACCATTGCGCATTGGATATGCATCAACAAGGTTCTGAGAAGGATTGATACGTCCGTTACCATAGAGTGTTGGAGGGAAGTTGTCTCTTTCCTGATTAGCATCCTTGCTACGGTCCTGGCACCAGAGAATCTCATCAAAGATAGATGTTGGTGACTCAATCTTTGTCTTGTTCTTATACCAGATATTACCCTGCATGTCGAAACGTGCAATGCCATGTTCGCCACTGTCGCTTTCAACACCCTGCTTCTTAATAGCCTGTGCAAGTATATCAGCAGCCTGAGCAGAAGTAACACCGCTCTGCTCGCGGAATGCAGGACTTGAAGCGAGGAGTGCTGCCTGTCCCTTTACAGCCTCAACGACTTTGCGTGATATAAGGTTTCTTGCCTTCTGACCAAATACAGAGTTGTAATTGTCAACAGAAGCTTTCAGCTCAATATACTTCTGAGGCATGAGAGATGCTTTAGAGATATCTGCATAGTCATCAGGAAGCAGTGCGCTTGCAGAATCACAGTCAGCAAAGATACGCTGAACGCAGTCAGCAAAAGAATCACGTGGCTTATTGAAATCAGAACTTGCGTCCTCTGGTTCAAGAAGGATTGGCACACCATAAAGCTTGCCGTCCTCAGCATAACCACCATGAGCCTGAAGCAGATGGTAATAGAAGATAGCACGGAGTCCGAATGCCTCACCCTTCATGCGGTCAATGAACATCTTCTGTTTCTCTTCAGAACTTGGAGTCCATTTTGTCTTCTCAACCAAGGTAAGGAACTTGTTTGCATACTGTATGCCGTCTCGACATGCATTCCATACAGACATTGGGTTATGGGCGTCATCAGCCTCCCATGTACCAGTGGCCATATTCATAAAAGCGCTGTTCTTGTTATTTGTTACAGCATCGTCGGTAGCAACGTCAGTCTGAGACGTAGTGATGTATGGCAAACGATCGTAAGCGTAAATCAGCAGACCATGTGTATATTTCGATTCCTCAACGAAGGCATCCTCCTGACGAGTGTTCTCCTTTGCAGGTTCGAACATATCTTCGCAAGAGCAAACACCAAGGAGAGCGAATAGAATCAATATAATGTTTCTTGTCTTCATTTTCTTTCTTGTTTAATTAGAGAGTTACCTTAACACCGAGATTATAGAAACGAGTCTGTGGCGCATAGCCCACGTTTGTCTCCATGAGCTTGCGCTCCTTAGAGAAAGTGAAGAGATCGTTTGCATTAAGATAGATAGAGAGAGCCTTTACAACCTTGCCAGTCCACATCTCCTGTGGGAAGTCGTATGTGAGCTGTACCTTGCGAAGGTTGAAACGGTCTGTGCTATACATCCAGAATGTAGAAGCAGCACCATTGTTGTTGTTTGACTTGGCTGTCAGACGTGGATGTGTAGCAACGTCTGCTGTCTCTGGAGTCCAGCGACCGCGTGCATTAACAGAGTACTTGTTGTCACCAGACATGTAATAGTAGGTGCTCCAATTCTTCAAAGCATAAGCACCGAACTGACCGTCACCGAGCATGAAGAGAGTGAAGTTCTTATACTTGAGAGTAAGGTTGACACCGAGAGTAAGAGGAGAACCATAGGTACCATCCTTGCCTAAGTCAACCTGGTCAAGGTTAGTGATTTTACCATCACCGTTGACATCCTCGTACTTCAAATCACCAGGCATGATGTCACCACCAAGTGATGAAGATGGTATTCCACTCTTAAGCTTGTACTTTTTCTGACCTTCATCAGTTGTTGTTATATCAAAATCATCCATCTGATAGAAGCCAAGACACTTGTAACCCCAGATTACATCAAGAGGGCGTCCCTGCTTGTTCAGATAAGGCTCAGCAGGATTCTCGTCGAAAACTTTATTAGATGTTGTGAGATATGTGCCTACAACACCAAGTGCTGCATGTACCTTACCCAGCTGCTTCTGAACCTTAACATTGAAATCAATACCCTGACGGTTTGTAACGTTGTTGTTAAGAGCAGGAGCGAATGAACTGCCAGAGAGACCATTCAGGAGGTATGAAGGGAACATTGTAGGATTCTGGAGAATGTATCCCGACATATCTGTGTTGAAGTATGTGAGTTCTGTGCTCAGCAGTTTGTTGAAGAACGAACCACGGAGTGTGAACGAGAGTTCCTTGCGATGGATAAAGTCGAGTACAGGGTTGCTACCTGATGAAGAGTATGTACGATCAGCATGCAGACCTTCATTCCAAGAGTATGCTCCACCTACTGTTGACCATGATGCGTCATAGATATAATACTCATTGGAACCAAGATATACGTCAGCATCTTCATTTACATCGCTGTAAGAAGCGCTAATAAGGAGGTCGTCAACCTTTGAGCCCTTCATGAAGTTTTCCTTAGCAATGTTCCAACCGAGTGTGAAAGAAGGTGAGAGTGCTTCGCGGTGTCCTTCTGGGAGACGTGCTGAGTGTACGCCTGCAACAGATGCATCAGCATAGTAACGACCTTTATAGTCGTAACCTGCCTGAAGACCAAGGTTTGCATTTGCATAACGATGGTACTGTCCGCTTCTTGTTGTAGTGTACATGTTAGCAACCAAGAGGCCTGTCACATGGTGACCACCAGCAAATGTGCGGTCATAGTCAAAATGGCCATTCCAGCTGATAGTCTGACGATATGATGTATCAGACATGGTCATTTTACCAGTAACAATCTCATCGTTAACCTGTGTAAGACCTACGATTGCGTCACCAGTAGCATAGTTACTCCATGAAGGAATATAGATAGCATACTTGTTGTCGTAAGAGAGGCTGTAGTTAGCAGCATAGTCGATAGCGAACTGTGTCTTGAACGAGAGTCCCTTTACGAATCTGTTCATATCGTAGATGATACCTGCGTCAAACTGGAACTGACGGCTGATGCTTGTTGTTCTACCACCGAAGTAGCAGTCAGCAATAGCATTTGTCTGGTTTGTCTTTGTACCACCAGGGAAGAACTTACCATCAAGGAGGTTAAGCGACTTGCCAAGAGTAGCAAGAGCCTTTGTTGCGTTAGGATCAACAAAGCTGATGTCAATCAGAGGAGCAGCATGCTCTGGAAAGTTAGGACGCATAGTTGCAGCCTCGCTCCAGAAGTTACCCTTATTCTTGTTTGCATTATAGAATGTAGCACTTGCGTTAGCAAAGCCCTTGATGTACTTGTTTACAACAAGGTCGATATTACCACGAACACTGAAACGATCAGTATAGTTGTCTTTTGCTAAACCGAAATTGAGGAGATCCTCAAGGCGGTAATAGTTGATGTTCGTGTAGAAGTGAGCACGTGTGCCACCACCCTGAATCTCGAGTGTACCCTCTGAACGGTTATATGCCTTGCGGATATACTCGTCAGAATAGTAGTTGATGTTTGGATAACGATAAGGATTCAGACCAGATGCATGATTGTAAATCTCCTGCTGAGAGTAAAAAGTTGCTGAGCCAGCAGGAATACCAGCATCGTTAGCAACGGCTTCGTTGTAGAGAGTCATGTACTCTGCTGAGCCGAGATACTCTGGGAATTCCTTAGCTACGTGGAAACCAGTGTTAGCATTGGCTACAATCTGGAGACCGTCAATCTTACCACGCTTTGTTGTAATAAGGATTGCACCCTTAGCTGCCTTAGGACCGTAGAGAACTACAGCCTGAGCACCCTTAAGGAATGTTACCTGCTCAATCTCAGATGGGAGCACATTGTTTGAAGGACGCTTAATACCGTCGATGATAACGAGTGGCAGGTTGCCATTGTCGTTATTGTCAAGACGCTCATTGTCCATGCCCCAAAGGTTGTTGCCGTTCCATCCACCAACAAGACCGTTCAGATCTTCGAGGCTGCCCATAGTGTAATCCTTCTTCTGCAGTTCTTCCATGTCAACATAGGAAACACCTCCGAGAAGATGGTCGGCATCCTTGTCGCGGAAAGCAACATGGACTTTCTTTTTTGCCACGGTAGAATCAGCCTCATTGGTGGTCTGAGCATTGACCATCAAAGGCGCTGCCGAAAGCATGGCAAATAGAAGTATGTTTGTTTTTATTGTTTTCATAAATTATGAATTCTTAATTATGAACTTTGAATTATGCAATATGAACTATGCATTATGAATTCGTATTACCATCCTGGGTTCTGTGGGAATCCCTCGTAGAGATATGTATCCTTGTCAGGAAGTGGCAACCAGTAGTGTCTTGATTCAAGACGGCGTGTGATAATCTCCTCGCTGTGGAAGTTACCTACCCTTGCGTCCTTTGGATCGTGGGTTGCGAACCATGAATCATCTTGCAGACGTTCGAACTCATGAGAGTACTTCACTGTGTAAGGAGGTTCTGTGAGGAGGAGCCAACGCTGAAGGTCGTTCCAACGGAAACCCTCGAATGCGAGCTCTACTGCACGCTCACGACGTACCTCGTCAATGAAGAGGTTACGGTCGTTCTTGAACTTTGCAGCAACACCTTCCATTGGGTAATCGTCTGAGCTTACACGCTTACGAAGTTCGTTGATAGCGTCAATAGCAGATAATGCAGGGCAGTATTCTGGTTTCTCGCTGAGTTCTGTCTTAGAAGAAGCCATACCTGCACGAGCCTCTGCGTACATAAGATATACGTCAGCAAGACGCATGATAGGAATATAACACTCCATAGCACCATCCCAATCATACCACTTGTCAAATTCGTTACACTGGTGAGGAGCAAGCTTCTGGATGAAATATCCTGTACAACTTGCATTATCAACAGAACGAAGAGCGCCACCTGTATAAAGAGGTGTATAAAGCAGCTTCTTCTGATCAGTGCTCATAGCCTCTGTGTTGATGACATAACGGATACCATCAAAGATGATGTCATGGTAGAAACGTGGGTCACGATTCTTGTACGGATACTCTGGATCCCATCCTGAGTCAGGGTTGAGCTCAAGCTTACCGTTTACTACAAGGTAGATAGGCTCACCGTTTGACATACCGTACTGGTCAATAAGATTGGCTGTTGGCTGATGAATGATATTCTCAGTACCTACAAGACTACCGACCTTAGGACCGAAAGACTCATTGAATCTCCAACGAGCGAGGTTCACACCTGGATATACACCACGGAAGATAGCCTCAGTAGATCCTGGCATCTTCCAACTCTCCTTGTAAGTGTAGAAGATGTCTGAGTAACAAGTCTGGTAGTTCTCGTCACGCTCATGATCATAGATATTAGAATATCTGAAGTCAACGAGTTTGTAAGGCACGCGCTCATCTACTACCATGCTAAGTGCCTTGCCAAATGCTTCAGCAGCTTTCTTGCAATACTCTACATCGTAGTCGTATGTCTTGCCATTAGCACTTGCACCAAGAAGCTGTGCAGTAGCACCGTTCTTGGTCTTCTCAAACTCCTTCATGAGTGGAGAACCAGCATAGAGATTACACTTGCCGATGTAGCAAAGTGCCATGAACTTGTTTACACGCAAATCGTTCTTGCCTGAAGTCTGCATACCAGCAAGAGTATCATCCCAGTCCATAGGGAGAAGGGTGTATGCCATTTCAAAATCTTCAATACAACGGTCAGCACACTCCTGGAATGAAAGGCGTTGCAGCTCAGGTATCTCTGTCTTGAAAGCAACATCAATGTATGGAAGACCACCGAAGAACTTGATAAGCTCAAAGTGCCACCATGCACGGAAGAAATACATCTGTCCGAGAAGGAGGTTACGCTCCTCATCAGAGCCAACAAGCGACTTGATATTCTCAATACCCATGTTACACTTACGGATACAGTACCAAGCATTTGACCACAGTTTCTGGCGATCACCGTTGATATAGGTCTGAGTATTTCCCCAAACGTTTCTATAGTTACCAAGGTCAACCTGGTGAGTAAAGTGTCCGTATCCTTCTGGATTATGAACAGCGTCATCACCGAAATTCCATGATGAAGAATAGTTGGAATTTATGATGTTTGGAATCTTACTATAGATTTCCTCTACATATCCCTGGAAGTTACGGTAGTTCTTGAATGCCTCATCTTCTGCTACGACAGACTCTGGGTCTTTGTCAAGCCAATCTGTACATGAAGTGAATGAAGCACTGCCCGCCAGAAGGAGCAGCGAACCACACAGAAGGGATTTTATGTTATCAATATATTTCATAATATATATAATGTACGCGATTAAATATTAAGCTTGAGACCAAAGTTGTAACGTCTAACAGTAGGGTAAGCACCACCACCAGCGCTATATCCATAGTTACTCTCACGATCATCAGGCATCTTTGTGAGGAGGAACAGGTTGTTACCATTCACATAGAGTTTAAGGCTCTGGAAACCAAGTTTCTTGATCCAACCCTTTGTCCATGTATATGCAAGTTCCACATTCTTCAGTCGTAAGTATGAACCGTCATAGAGGTACTGTGTACCGTCGTTGTATGAAACCTGGGTTGCGAAACGTGGAACTACGATTTCTCCAACACCCTCTTCAGGACTCCACCACTGACCTGTATCATAAACAGTAAGAGCCTTGTTGTTGAATGAAGCGATACCTACGTCACGTGTAACACCTGTTACGCCATACAACTGAGCAAAAATGCTCCAGCCATTCCATTCCCAACCGATAGTAGCATTGTATGTATGCTCTGGGTTGCCTGTGTAGCCGAAAGGAGCCTGGTCGTTGGTTTCATCTACCTTACCATCACCGTTGAAGTCAACGATGTAGTGGTCGCCGATGAGGACTGATGCATCATTAGCATCACGCTCAGGCGAACTATAGAGCTGGTCGTAATTGGTAATGAAGCCTTGGTCGATAAACGACACATACTGACCCTGTGCATAACCCTGTGCCTTGCGGTAGTTAGGGAAGAATTTTGGATCGTCCTTCAGTTTGATAGTATTTGTTGCGTAGGTGTAGTTTGAGTTAACCCAGAAATGCATGCCATTTTCCAATGTCTTGTTGAAGCGAAGCTCAACCTCGAAACCTACATTCTTAATCTTACCTTTATTAATATCAGGAGTCATAGCAGCACCGTAGTAAGAAGGTACCGAACGGTTGCTACCAGAGATGAAGACATCCTTACGGTCATCACAGAACCAGTCGAAGCTACCGGCAAACATACTCTTTGCAAAAGCATAGTCAACACCAATGTTGTACTTTACAACCGATGCCCACTTAAGATCAGGGGCTGCAACGGTTGATTCCCTATAACCAGTAAATGGACTCTCTGTATTGTCGATACCCATTACAACCTTGTTAAGTGTTGACCACTGAGTAAGATATGCCCAACGTGCACCAGCGCTATCGTCACCGATCTCACCTAAAGAAGCACGAACCTTGAAATAATCAATGATGCCCTTGTCCTTAAGGCCCTTCATGAACTTCTCTTCAGACATCATCCAGCCAGCACCACCCGACCAGAAGAAAGCGAAACGATTTTCTGGAGAGAATTTCTGTGAACCGTTGTATGCACCGTTGACATCAGCGAAGTACTTGCTCTTGAGGTCGTATGTAAGACGGAACACCCAGTCCTCACGACGATTCTCAAGCTCAGCAGCATAAGCATCAATACGGCGCTTCCAGTTGCCCATTGCAGAAACACTATGAACACCAAGCTGACGAGCCCAGAAGAGCTGGACAGACATTTCAGTCGAACGTCTTGTGTTGCCCATATTCACAGTACCAGCACTTGGCGACCAGTCACGGTTCTCATAGAAGTCGAAGCCTGTGTTTGTATCTACAACGTTGTTTGAAGGACGATGAAGAGTACCATCTTCTGGTATGATATACAGTAATTTATTAACATGTCCACCACCAGCAGCGTTAATACCACGACCAGTCTCACTGAACTGGTTATCCCATGAGATTGTACCGCGAGCAAGGAGGCCCTTGGTGATGAAGTCAAGTCTCTGCTCGAGTGCAAAGTCAGTGAAGATATGAGTTGTTGTCTCAATCTGGTAACCTGCTGTTGACACACTCTGAATAGAGTTTGAGATGTTTGCAATCTTATCGTAGTAACCCCATGATCCATCAGAGTACTGAACCATCATGACGTTAGGAGGTGTACCGTATGCACCTGCCCAGTTCTGCTGCTGGAAGAACATGCCATCATTATTATAATAATAACGTGGAGACTTCTTCTGTGCACTCGAACCAGCAAGACTCACCTTAAAGTCTGTTGTCTTTGTGATAGCAAAGTCGAGGTTAGAACGTACGTTCAGACGATTGTAGGCATAACCACCTTCATATCCCTGACGGTTGTCCCAAATCTTTGTCATATCGCCCTCGTTCTGGAAGTCGAACGCAACGAAGTACTTAACGTAACGTGTACCTCCAGAGATATTAAGGTTTGTATTGTACGACAATGCAGTAGTCTTGAACATCTCTTCCTGCCAGTCAACATTAGGATAACGCTCAGCCTGGCTGTAATCGCCAAGATATACACCATTGCTGGTAAAGTTTGGTTTTACGGTTGTATCCTGATTGCGGAAGTTCTCAATGAAGGTCTGTGGACGATAGTATGCCCAAGAATCAGCTCCACCAAGTGCAAGCTCATGCTCGATAGCCTGGTTTCTCCACATGTAGCCATCATACGAGTCGTACTTACGTGGAAGCTTTGACACTGCCTTCAGCGTAGCATTGAAACCAACGTCGATACGTGCCTTACCTTCCTGACCACGCTTGGTAGTGATAAGCACAACGCCGTTAGCACCCTTCACACCATAGACGGCAGTAGCAGATGCATCCTTAAGAACGGAGATGGTAGCAACTGAGGTAACATCCACCGACTTGATTTCACGTTCTACACCATCCACAAGGATCAGTGGCTGTGCATCCTGATTCCATGCAGCAGCACCACGAATGTAGATACGTGGGTCCTCCTCGCCAGGCTGACCTGTAGAAGCGATGGTAGCAACACCAGGGAGGTTACCCGTAAGGGCAGCACCGACACTACCTACACCGGCAGCACGCTCAAGGACCTTACCCGTTGTCTGCGTGATAGCACCTACAACAGATGCTTTCTTCTGCTGACCATAACCTACAACGACAACTTCCTCGATAGCGTGGCTATCCTCGTTGAGGGTGATTGTCTGTCCGTTCGTCGCAGCGACTTCCTTAGTTTGCATACCGATGTATGAAACCACGAGTCTTGATTTGTTACTTGGCACGCTAAGGGTAAACTTACCATCGATGTCGGTTACTGTACCCACTTTTGCATTGCCTTTCAGAGTGACGGTAGCACCAATGATTGGATCGTCCGTTCCGTCAACGACAACTCCCGATACTTGCACCTGTGCCTTGCCTGCCAAGGAAGCAGCAAGCATGAACAGGACGAGCAGAAGCGTCTTTGGAACTTTCCATGTCATTTTACTCATGATTGTTTAGCATTTAATTATTTTGTTTTTTTGATTTTTCCAATTCTCTTGCCTGATGGTTTTCAGGTCGTTTTTCGTTGTTTTCTTTTCAGTGTTATCAAGGATTGTTCGGTGTAAAAAAGTTTTGTTTTTTGAATGATTTTTTAGGTTTTAGTTTACGTCTCACAAAAATTCATTGCAAAATTAATAAATAATTTTTAAATTTAAACAAAATTGAGATACTGTTTATATTGCGTATGTTACAAACATATCACGTACATTATATACAAATGTTCCATTTAAATACTGACAGCGTTTCATTTTGCTTTGTAAGTATCAGCGTATCAAGGATGTATGATATCTGAAGTAATCTACATCCACATATCCGCCAATTTCCTTGGTTGCAAAGTTAAAAATAGCGAATTTCGTTCCCATAAAGAAGCGTCTGTAGTCGAACGGTGTTTTCACTTTTGCGTCGAAATTCACCCATTTCTTTCCGTCGAGACTATAGGCAAAAGATGCCTCGTCCTTCTGATGGACAAAGTCGCCGCTGACTCTCAGCCACACCTTCGTCTGCTTCTTTTTGAGCGTAACGGTAGCAAGTTCTTTCACTTTTACATCACCTATATTACGTGGCTGCACAAAGACAGAATTCTGCTCGGTAAGAGTCAGCACACGCTGGTTTCCGTTCTGCTCCACGGTCAGCACTCCACTGTCTCCGTTGAAGGCAGCAAGTCCGCAGCGGTCACCGTCTTTCATCTTGCTGATGTCTATGCACACCTCTCCCGTACACTGCTCGGTCATACGCTGAGTCAGTGTGTTTGGGGCAAGGAAAAGGTTTGGAACGATGCGTGCTGTGGTAAGGCGAAGAGCCCCATCTGAAGCTCCACCCCGGTTCTTCCGAGGGAGGGAGACTATGTCCCAAGCTTCATCTATTGGGTTATGGTTCCACTGCCAATAAAGGGACAGTCGCTTGTTCTCTCCCTCTCGGGTGAGCTGGGGTGCATCAAACTCGTCACTTCCTACTATTCCGCTGTAATCCTGAGCAGGCGCATCAGGGTTGTGCGGTATCTTGTACGAATGCTTGTCAAGCTTATCGCCACCGATATATTCGCCCAACATTGGCCAGCCATCTACCCATGTACATGGCACGAGGCATGGAACGCGACCGATGCCACCACGATCCTGGAACATAAGCGCCCACCAGTTAGACTCATCGTCGTCATTATCGAGATCGCCAGCGTTGCTGTTACCATTCACGATACATCCCTGTCCTGCTCCGCCATATTCCTCAAACGGTGCCTCGATGATTACCTTCTTCTCCCACGCACCTGTCAGACTGTCCGCGCGATAGCACACTTCTCGGCGATAACGGCCAGAAACGCCCCATTTCATCGATATCATGCAGAGATAATACTTGCCCTTATGCTTGAACACTTGCGAACCTTCAAGCAGTGCGCCTCGCTCCTCTTCGTCGCGTTCAAAGAGCGGATTTATCCTCAGTCCGTCTTTCTTTACGTCCTGTAGGTCTGCCTGAAGTTCCTGTATTGCACCATGATCGTGGAAGAGATACACCTTGCCATCGTCATCGAAGAAGAGCGATGCGTCATGGTGATGTGGAGGACGGGCGATGAGTTTCCATGGTCCTTCTGCCTTGTCTGCACAGAAAATAAAGCCCTTTCCTGGCGCTCCATTGACGGTAAACCACACGTAGAACTTGCCTTTATGGTAGCGTATGCTCGACGCCCACTGTCCCTGACCATAGACGGTCTTACCGTTCAGCAGGTCATATCGTTCTCCATCCTCTATGCGGTCGAACACATACGACACGGTTTCCCATGTCTTCATGTCCTTAGAACGCATAATCGGGCCGCCCGGCATCAGGTGCATCGTGGTGCTTACCATATAATAATAGCCGTTGGCATGGCACAATGCCATGTCCGGAACGTCCATGTTAAGGATAGGGTTACGATAATCTACGCCCTCGGCGAGAGTGAATAGAGAGAGGAGAAATGTGAAAAGTAATAGTACGTTGCGTTTCATTTCTAACTGTTTCCGGATTAAAAATCACCGATTTCATCGAGGTTTCTATTCATCGGCAACTCATTTTTTTCATTCTTTAATTTTTTAATTTTTCCATATTTACTTAAGTTCCCACCAGTCGAGCGTGAACAACTCTGGGCCTTTACGTCCCTTGAACACGAGGAAAACATCATGGATTCCTTCTGGAAGGGTAACGTTCTGAGTAGCAAACTCCTGGAAATTCTCCCATCCGTTGGTGCCAGGGATGTCGAGAGTTGCAATGATATCGCCATCGCGGTTGTCTGCACGGAGCTCTATTGTGCCACCACGCAGCGCACTTGCTGCTCTCACTGCGAATCGCTTCATGGAACGATTCAGGGCAGCATTGCCGAAATCCACGTTGCGAAGCATCATCCAGTCGCCGTTGTGAATGTCTGAAATATAGACATTTCCGGCGCCGCATGGCTGTGATTTCAGTCCTTTGCTCTGCGCCATTGTACCTGCCGAATGGCGTGCGTATGGGTTATATGTCGCAATGGCCTGTACGCCTTCCTCGGTCATTGGTATGGTTGGGATGGTGCCGTCCTCGTTATACTTGAACTCCTCTACTGCCACACTACGGCCGAATCCACCGCCTCCTGGCAGCTTTCCGGTGTGATAGAAGAAGTAAGAGTGACCGCGGAAGTCCATCAATCCTGCGTGATTGGTGAACGAACCGGTATCTGTCAGCGGCATAATGTCGCCCTTGTACTCCCAAGGACCCAGCGGCGAGTTGCCCACGGCGTATGAAATGCGCTCAGGAATGCCGCCACACGCGTACATAAGATAATACTGTCCCTTCGTCTTCTTTGTTGCCTTGCCTTTCTTCATCACCGGAACCTGACGCTTCATGATCCAAGGTCCCTCGGTGTAACCTGGCAATGTGCTCATATCCATCTGGTGAACGCCATCCACAAGGCTTATCATGTCCTCGTTGAGCTTTGCGTAATAGAGTTTAGGATTGCCCCAATAGAGCCATGCCTGACCGTCATCGTCGATCAGCACCGTAGGGTCTATGTAGTCCCAAGAGCCGTCTGCGAGTGGTTTTCCTATAGGATCGACGAACGGACCTGTAGGCGAATCGCTGACGCAGACGCCTATTGCCATCGTTCCGGAGGTCTTACAGTGAGCAGGAATGTAGAGGTAATACTTGCCGTTTCGCTCTATACACTGTGGTGCCCAGGCGCGATCGTCGGCCCAAGAGAAGGTCTCCAGGGCTGCTGGCGAGCCATGATCGGTCCAGTTTACCATGTCGTTGGTGCTGTAACAGCGCCATTCCTGCATCCAGAAGAAGTCTGCATGGTCTTCGTCATGGCCGGTATAGACGTACATACGGTCGCCACTTACCATCGGCGCTGGGTCAGTTGTGAACCATGTTTGTACGATAGGATTCTGGCGCGACTTATCGTTTTCCTTCTTCTCCTTGCGCACCTTGTCAAGGAAGTCAATAGCATGCTTCAGGTTTTCCTCGGTGTACATGTTGAAGCCATGGCCTCCTTCTTCTTCCTGATAGAAGCGAACCTGCACGCCGTTGTCTAACAGTGAGTTGTAGAACTCATGTCCCTGGCAGAACGGAACGACGTTATCCTTCTTGCCATGGAAGATAACGGTAGGGGCATCCTTCTTGTCAAGGAACGTGATTGGGCTCAATGTGCGATACAAATCGTCATTGCCTTCGAGCGGAGCACCTAAGAGCACTTCCTCTGGAACCATTTCCATGCTTCGTGGTCCGGCACAATCCATGCGGCGAAGGTCTATCGGACCAGACCAATCTACTACTGCATCGACGGTGCTGAGGGCGTTCTTGTAACTGCCAAGGCTACCTTCAATATCTACGGTTAAATCGCCTATTTTTGCTTCTTTGGTACCTGTCGTGGCGCCCATGAATGATGCCAGATGACCGCCGCTTGAGAATCCAGAAACGGCTACGAACTTAGGACTCAGATGAAAACGCTCAGCGTTGCCGCGAACGAAGCGTATCGCTGCCTTGATATCGTGGCACTGGGCAGGCCAGCGAGCATCGGTGCTGGCGCGATGGTTTGGACATACCACGGCGTATCCTGCCTTGAGGTAGGCGGCACAGATAGTACCGAGGTCGGCCATGCCTTTGCCGTTGTTGTTGAACCATGCGCTTCCATAGATGTGGAGCACTACAGGCCATCCGCCATCAGGTGCTTTGCCTTCTGGCAGATATACGTCCATCGTGTGGAACGCCTGTCCGTCGTCGGCATAGTTGATGTCAAGGAATTTCTCAGAATAGTGCATGTTCTCCTTTGACAGCTGCTGACCGCCAAAGCCAAAGTCTTGTGCCATGGCGCTGTTTCCTAAGGAGAGCGTCAGGGCTGTTAGAAAAATCTTTACATTCATACGTCTATACTATATTTAATTTGTTATTCTCTGATTATCAACGTGTTAGGTATTCGGTTTCCAAAAGGCTACGAAACGGCCTGCGAATCAATAGGAATCGCCGCCCGTTTCAGTGCCTTTCATCGTGTGATTCAATAGTAATCGCAAGGTGTTTCTTATCTGTGACTTTTTCTTTACAAATCACATTCTCCCGGCGAAAGGTGATTTTCGGAAATTGTTTCAAGCAGAACGGTTGAATAGCACGCCCTGAAAGGTAGGGTGTTCAAAATCACAAAATCAGATGAGACCAAAATCGTCTGAAGGACGAATATACATTAGCCTAGGGCAACGCCCTAGGAACTAGCGATATACCCCCAATTTACGCTGCAACGCAGCATAACAATATTAGGCGCG
>JAZUKC010000107.1:0-1836 GCA_045643065.1 Prevotella sp. | reverse complement strand
CGAAGGCGGTCCACAGAGTCCTGTATCACAGTTCTGGAGCTATCGTTGGAACTTCCAGATCATGGCAGCTCACGGCTATGTGGTAGTTGCTCCTAACCGTCGCGGTCTTCCTGGTTTCGGCTCTGAATGGAACGAGTCAGTATCTGGCGACTGGACAGGCAACTGTATGAAGGACTATCTCACAGCTATCGACGACGCTTGCGAGAAACTTCCTTATGTTGACAAGGACAAGCTCGGTTGCGTTGGTGCAAGCTTCGGTGGTTTCTCTGTCTATTATCTCGCAGGCCATCACGACAAGCGCTTCAAGGCATTCATTGCTCATGACGGTGCTTTCAATCTTGAGTCAATGTACACAGACACGGAGGAAGCTTGGTTCTCCAACTGGGAGTACGATGATGCTTACTGGAACAAGGACCAGACAGAGCGTGCAAAGAAGACTTACGAGAACTCTCCTCATAAGTTCGTCGACAAGTGGGACACTCCTATCCTCTGCATCCATGGCGAGAAGGACTACCGCATAAACGCAAATCAGGGCTTCGGCGCATTCAACGCAGCACGTCTTCGTGGCATTCCAGCGCAGCTTCTCCTCTATCCAGACGAAAACCACTGGGTGCTCAAACCACAGAACGGCATCCTCTGGCAGCGCACATTCTTCGAATGGCTCGACAAGTGGTTGAAATGAGAGCCCACCCAAGCCCTCCCGAAGGGTGGGATGTTTAAGTGATTTTGAGCGTGTATTGTTCGGCTTTTTTCATCTACAAGTAAAATAATTGCATTAAAATGATGGTTATTTGAAAAGAAACTCATAACTTTGCACGCAGAAGATAAACATCTTTCAATCATTAACCCTCTAAAATACAACATTATGGCATTAGCAGTAAAAGACATTGCCAACAAGCTTCTTCATAGAGCTTGGATGGACGAGAGTAGCGAACTGCTCTCAAACATGAAGCTTCAGAAACTGCTGTATTACCAGCAAGGTTTTCATTTGGCATACTTCGGTACACCTCTTTTCAATGAGGACATCGTGGCATGGCAGTATGGTCCTGTTGTGCCAGAGGTTTATGAGCTTTACAAGTCATATGGTCGTGCAGGGATTGAGCCAACGGGAGATCCTATAGCACTTGAAACTGAGAAGGAAGAAAACCTTTTCAACGAAGTGTTTGAAGTGTACAACCAGTTCTCTGCCGCAGGATTGGTAACACAGACTCATAGTGAAAGTCCATGGATAGACACTCCGAAGCAAGGTGTTATTCCTCAAGAGGCTATGCGAGTATTCTTTCAACAAAGATTGGTGTAGGGCATGGCGACTATAAAGAAAACTCCCAAAATACTAACCATCTCTCGCCAGAGAGTTGAAGAACCTCCAAAGGTCACTTTTGGATTTGAGCACCTTCATAATGTATCGTGGACAGACACAAAGGATGTTCGTTTCTTCAAAGATTTCCTTCTACATCTGCAAAAGTTCTCTTCCATGACTTGGCAAGCGATCTATTCAGCTCCTCGTCATGGTTTGGGAACAGAGACTTTACCCGTTTCAGCCATCAAGCCACAGATAATCGGCATCCCAAACGAAATCCAGAAACTACTCGTTCTCCGTGCCACAGGAGATAACCACCCATTTCTCGGCTACCGTGAGAAAGACACCTTGCAAGTGGTGTTCATAGAAGCGAAGTTTGGGGATGTGTATAGGCATTAGATCAAATCGATTTATGGCAACAGATATAAAAGAAGCAATAATGAATTGCACAACACTAGATGAACTCATTGAGGTTGAATATGGTCCAAAAGGAACACCAGAGCGTGACCAATTTGATGCAGAGACACAAGAATTCT
>JAZUKC010000106.1:0-7394 GCA_045643065.1 Prevotella sp. | reverse complement strand
ATAACGTGAGTTCGACGAATATTAAGGGTTGGTATTTGGCTGGAAGCCAATACTTTGAGTAACCGGGCACGAAGTGTCCGGAATCCAATCAACAAGTAACTTGTGCCTGGAAGGCACTACTATGATACGTTCAGTTGGTCGTACATCACAGTAAACGTATCAAGGTACTGCCTCCCTGGCAGATATTGTGTATACGCGCTATCCCCGCACTGCGTACGGGGTTACTCAAAGTATTGGCTTCCAGCCAAATATCGGGTTTTACAAAATTCGTCGAACTCAGGTTTTTATATTTACTGGGCGTTGGTAAATAATAAAAAAACATCAATAGATTTGAATAGTCGGGAAGGGGAAGGACTATTTTTGTCTATTGATGTTTTTTTTTGAGGTTATTGACTATTGGTCAATATTGTTTGAAAGGGTTATTTGGCTACGGACTTTCTTCCCTTTCTGATTACAATGCCCTTGTAGCTGGTGCTTACTCGCTGGCCACTGATGTTGTAGAGTGGGGAAGAGGTGAGTGGATCGTCGGCGGTGATGTCGGTGATGCCGGCAGACTTGGTGAACGATACCGTTGCGGTGCATGCGGTAGGCATTGAGGTTACCATGAAGTAACGGTCGATGTCCTTGTCCGTGAAGTTGTCATACACGAATGAGAGGCCTGTCTCGTTGTCCTTCAGCGGAACAGGAGCTGCCTGCGTCTCTGCGTTCTTGGCAGAGAATGTCAGTATGCTGCCCTTGGCGTCGGTGGCAATCGTCATGGCCTTGTCGGCAGGGATGAGAGCCTTGTACCATACGGCGAGGTTCTTGCCCTCTACAACCATAGGAATGGCGTTGTCGCCTTCTACCAGCTCTATTGGCATATACCAGATGTCGCCGTTGGCTAATGCACGCAGATAGATGCCTATCATGTCGTCCTTGCCGGCGTTGGCAATTTCGAGCATTGCTACGTTGTCCTTATGGAGGAGAATCTCACGGTCTTCGATGTTGCCAGCGTCAACGCCGTCGATGCTGAGAGTGCCCTTGAACTCGCTGCCTACGTTAGCGTAGAGTCCCAGTACACAGTCGCCTGTTGCTGTCAGGGTGTAGAAGCTGCTGCCTTCTGGAGGAGTGATGATGATGATAGGAGTAGATCCGCCACCACCTTCTTCGCCTGGTTCGCCTTCTCCGCCGCCAGTGCCAGGAGTAGGAAGCTTATCGTCGAGCTTGAATGGGTCTTCCTTGGTTCCTGTGCCCTTCTCTGGGGTTACAAGCTTGCCAATGACGAGTTCGCCCTTCACAAGTTCACCATCGTCGCCAACGATACCAGACTTACCTGCATCGAAGTGAGCGCCAACAGGTGAAAGGATGGTACAGCCTTCGAGCAAGAGGTCAGAGGTTTCATAGAGGCAGTCAAGAGGTGAGTCTATTCTGAGACTTGCATTTCGGATAGTAAGCTTAGCATGCTTCGACAGTGTTCCTACTCTCAAACCAAAACCGTTGAGACTTTTCATAGAAACACTACAGTCCTCAATTATCAAATCATCCTCTGTGTAAAAATTAACAGTACGAGCCAAGGACGCAGTATTATTGATAAAAAGCGTTCCGTTTCCGCAGATTGAAGATTTTACATCACCGCAGACAGTAAGTCCAAAAAGCGTATTGTCACCAATAAGTTTTATCTTGATGCCATCAAGCGAGCTGGTAAACTTTTCCGTTCGATTAACATTCACAAATATTCTCCCATTTGCATTATTGAAGGTAAGCACGTTGGCTGTAGGGTCGTATGATATGGTGCCGTCGCCTAAGACATCGGCATGGTTCTCTATATTAACCTCGTGACCGTCTATAGTAATTCCATACCCAAGCACAGCGCCTCCGAATTCCACGTTGGCTGTGCAGCCGGCGTTCATGTTCTCTACCTTGATGTAGAGGTCCTCAGAGCTGTTGGTGGTGTTTGCATACGAATACTTCATGCCGCTGCCGTCTGCCTCTACTTGTATGCCGAGAGTCTCGTTGTCAGCTTTGTCTGAGTCGAAGACGGTTGCGGTGCCTTGAGTGTCGAAAGAGAGGTCGAGTGAAGTAACATCAGGGAGAGTAACCATGTACCACATAGCCAGATCCTTGTCCTTCTTCACTTCAGCAATGGCGTTGTCGCCCTTGTTGAGAGGAATGGCCTTGTACCATATCTCGCCCTCGCCAACTTCGCGGAGGTTGAGAGCCACCAGGTCGTCCTTGCCGGCATTGACGATGTCGAGCATCACGACGTTGCCCTTGCGGAGCAGCACCTCACGGTCTTCGATGTTGCCGGCATCGTTGCCGTTGATGGTCAGCTTGCCCTCAAACTCGTTGCCTACACTTACGGCAAGTCCAAGCACGCAGTCGTCGGTAGCCGTAAAGGTGTAGCAGTTGCTTGTGCCGGCAGGAGGAGTGATGATAGTAGGAGGATTGGTGTATTTGCCTGTACCTGTACCGCCAGGGCCTGTGCCTGGAGTGCCAGGACCAGGAATAGGGCTTGGAGCAGGGAGTAAATCGTCGAGCACGAATGGATCGTCCTTGGTTCCTGTGCCCTTCTCTGGGGTCGTTGTCTTGGCAATGATGAGTTCGCCCGTTACAGGGTTGCCATCCTTGTCAACGACTGTCTCTTTATCTTTATCGAAGTAAGCGCCTTCAGGTGAGACGATACGACAGCCTTCTAATTCAAATATACGTGCTTTTACACAAACGTTTTCTATTGAACTGGTTATCTTTACATTTGCATTACGGATGGTAACTGAACAGTCTCTTGCAAAACCGCTGTATTTTGCGTTGATAATTTCAACATTGCAATCCTCAATAGTTACTTTACAGCTACTGAAACCATTTCCAGTTTCAGGGTAAAGGGTAAGATTACCTTCACCGTACAGAGTCCAAGGGATATCCCATTCTACCATAGAGTGTAATACATTATTGCCAACGAGTTTTATCTTAAAACCATCAAACATTTCTCTGTATCCCTTATATTGTGTATCGAAATACAAAGCATAATCTTTCATGTTTACGTTATTAAGCGTAAGCACTTTTGTTGTAGGGTCATACGACGCAGTACCATCACCGAGAATGTCCGTGTAGTTATCTCCTGTACAATGTATTTCTGTATAGTCATTCACATTATAGAAGAAGATATCATAAAGTCCTTCCGTAATCTGTATTGTAGCGTCTTGAAATTCAGGATGGCTGGTGGATACGCAAAAAACTTCTTGAGGCTCATCTGAATTATTGTAATAACTGGCGATATATCTTGCTGCCACACCAACTTCACCATGACCTTCAACACGAAAAGAGAAATTACAACTCTGTCCTGGAAGTCTATGTTTAACATACACAGTATGTTTAGCTGGCAAGGTGACCTTGTAGTAAATTGGAAGGCTTGCATTACTACCTATTTCAGGTATTGTGAATTTATCACCATTCTTCAGTGGAATTGCCTTTTCCGTCGACTCTCCTTCTGCTGGTTCGCTAAGACTTATGGTTACTTTATTCTCAATGCTTGGATTGTGATCTATAAACAAATATACCCCCTGGGTCAAACCACCGGGATATAACCACCTATTGCTACGTTTTCTATTTTCAGAGCCCGTAAAATAATCCCCTAAAGAGACTTTAACGCTCTCGTCAACCAGTTCTGTAGAATAACTGAATACACATTTATTAGCGGGAGGGAAAAATCTATACACGGTATCACCGACAGGAGCTAAGAATGTGCCCATGTTGCTTTCTTCAATAATATAAGGATTTTCGAAAGTACCATTGCCATAAAGAGACTGACCAGGAACGATAAGGATATGTTTTGTAAGTGGCTTACCTTTCTCTTCTTTATTTATGTCTCTCTCAAGGTAGGTCTTTTGCTCAGCATCAAAATAAGATTCTGTAGGCGAATAGCGGTAGCAGTCCTCGAAGACGATGTTTGCAAGGTCTTTGAAAAGCTGGGTACCTGCCGTATTGTTGACGACACTCACGGTAGCATTGCGCAGAGTGAGCACATTATTGCCGTTGCCAACACATACTGCACCATCGATGTCGAGGTTGACGTTTTCGATTGTCACATCGCCGCCCTTCTGCATATCGATAGCATAGGATGTGGTGTTCTTTATCTTTATGGCAGACTTGACATTGGAGTCGGTGTTGCTGCCGCTGATGCTTCCTGCTACATTGAATGAGATGGTCTCTAACTCATTGGCTGTTCCCTCTACATCCATACGTACGCCCGACTTGCAATTGCTTTCAAACACAATGTTCTTGATCTTGGCATTGTTCAGGCGCAAAGCATTCTTGGCTGCATCGTAAGAGATGGTTCCATTGCCTAAGACGTCGGCACAGTTCTCTTCTGTCACTGTCTCATCATCTATTCTGATTCCATACTCCACTACAGGCTTCTGACCAATGGTAACGACACCAGTAACTCTGTTGCCACTCTCATCTACGATATACTTCTTTGCTGGGTCGTAGTAAGCACCCTTTGGGGTAAGAATTTCGCAGTCCTCAAGCACGAGGCTTGGGATATACTTGAACACTCCCGCTGCTCCATTGGCATTGACGGTAGCATTCCTGAGCGTCAGCGATGCTGTGCCACTCTGCGACTGGAAACCCTGCTTGCTGCCTATGAACTCTACTGCCAGATCCTGAATGGTGAGGCTTGAAGCCAGGCCAATGCTGTTGACGTTGAGCTGCGAGGTGATCGCCTTCTTGGTGTTGTTACCAACGAGGGTGCAAGAGGTGTTGAGCATGAAGTATTCATCTACGGTAGTCTCCTTGCCCACGATATTGATGCGCAGGCCAGGTTTGCAGAAGTCCATAACGGCGAAGCCGAATAGGTGTGTGCCGTTCATGGTGAGGGTGTTCTGCTCGATGTCGTACGAGAGCGTTCCGTCGCCCAGCACGTCAGCATAGTTCTTGCTGTTGACGGAGAAAGCCTCGCCGGTGGCGGTAGAGCCGCTGATGCCGTAGTCTGTAGCCTCGTCGAGTATTGACGCAGAAGGTGCCGTCGCTTTTGTACATAGCTCCGAAGCCGTCGTACTCGTAGTATGCGCCCGAAGGTTCGATGACCTTGCTGCCATCGAAGACAAGTTTCTCGTAGCCGAAGATGCAAGGTGTGTTGCTTGAGCCGTTGAGGTCGGCCTTAGCACGTTCTATCTTCAGCGTCTTGTTCTTTCCTTCAGTATCGCCGAAGAAGGACGTACTGATGCAGTCGGTGTTTACCGTGCAGTCGTGGATATATAGTCCGCCGCCGTTAGTGGTCATGATGCCGTATGAGCCGACCATCTTCAGTGTGCCGTTGCCAGACGAGCTGGTGATGGTGGTTCCGAAGTCGCTTTCGCTGGCAGCGCTGTAGCTGTTCTCCATGCATGTAGGTGCATAGAGTGTGCTGTTTCCATCGAGGTCGATGACGATTCTGCTATTTGCTTTGATAGCCGATCCTGTTGCATATCCGTCGATGGATGCGTCTTTTAGTTTTAGTGTGTGTGTGGTAGGGTCATAGCTGACGGTACCATCTCCCATGACGTCGTTCCTGTTGGAACTGTTGACAGCGGTTCCTCCTACTGTCAGGCCATAGTCTGTCTGTGCGTACACGCCTATGGTGGCGCACAGGAAGAGGATGAATGATAATAGTCTTCTCATGTGTTTTGTATTTTTGTTTTAGTTATGTTTTTGTAGTGTGCTCTCGTTATTTTTGTTACAAATGTATAAAAAAAGAATGATAATATTAATAATGTGTGTGTATAATTATAGAAAATTAAGAATTGGTGTTGTTTTTCATCGGATTACGCGGATTTTTTTTATTGTTTTTTTTCAACGAATTACACGAATTACACGGATTTTTTTTTAACACGGAGGCACGGAGGACACAGAGGACACGGAGATTTTTTGAGGTCTATGCAGTGTGTTTTCTTTTTATCAACGAATTACACGGATTACACGGATTTTTATTTTAACACGGAGGCACTGAGGACACGGAGGAGAGATTAAGAAATTAAGAGATTAAGAAATTAAAAGATTAAAAGATTAAGAAATTATGAATTATGCATTATGCATTTCTATCATCGCAAATACATAATGTTTAAGCATATATTGTATTCCAGTTTTAAGTGAAGGTTAGGTGCTTCAAAAATGAACGGAAATAGTTAAAAATGCATATAATTTGAGATTTTCTTGGTGCCAAATGATTGAAATTGAGAAAAGAATTGTAACTTTGCGCTCAAAGAGCGCGAGTAATTCATAACGTGTGTATCGAAAATGTCCTTATACAATATATAATTATGGCAGGAAACAACATAGAAGGACGCTACCTTAATCCATTGACCGATTATGGATTCAAGAAAGTGTTTGGTGAGAAAGACATCATGATTGCCTTTCTCACAGACTTGCTGACTCCTACTTCACCTATCGAGGATGTTGTATTCCTTGATAAAGAGATGGAGGCTGACGGTGAGGATATGCGCAGCGTAATCTATGATCTGCGTTGCAAGACACAGGACGGTGGTGAGTTTATTGTTGAGATGCAGAACAAAGGACAGAGTCATTTCAGTAATCGCATTCTCTACTACCTGTCACATGCTATTTCTGAGCAAGGCGAGAAAGGCACTAGTTGGAATTTTGACCTTCATCCTGTTTATGGAGTGTTCTTCCTGAACTTCCACATGAAGGGATTGAAACCTCAGGCAATTCGTACTATTCAGTTGAGGGTGGATGAGACTGGCGAGATCTTCTCTGAGAAACTGAAAGCCTTCACACTAGAACTGGTTGACTTTAAGGATAAACCTGAGGCATATCCTAAGTCACAAATAGAATATTGGTTGTATAACCTCGTAAATATGGAGTCTATGACAGAAGCATTACCTTTCCAGGCACAGCAACCTATCTTCAGTAAGATGGGCGGCATTTCGGAGCTCAGTCACATGAATAGCGAGGAGCGCCGTAAGTATTTCAAGAGTCTCAACAAGTATCGCACAAATCTCTCGGTGATGGAATATGCTATTGAAGAAGGATTGGAGAAAGGAATTGAAAAGGGCGAACATAAAAAAGCTGTTGAGATAGCAAGAAATGCCAAGAACATGGGCATGGAGGCATCTGTAATCAGCAAACTGACAGGATTGTCTGTTTCTGAGATAGATAGTCTCTAAGTAGGTGTGCAAACTTAATCCTTGCACCATCTACTAACGCATCTTCAGTACCAAATATCGGTTGACATCAAATCATAACAGGGCATACGGTTTCAATGATCGTATGCCTTGTTTTAGTGTTCGCCCAGCACGAACGTATTCTAACGGGTGCAAGTCCCCAAGCCGCCCTGACAGTGGGAAGGCTACAGCCGAAAGCAAGGGTGTCCATCGTGAGGTGGAATCTGAAGGAAGCCGTAGGCAAACATCTGACCCGACGTA
>JAZUKC010000105.1:0-43836 GCA_045643065.1 Prevotella sp. | reverse complement strand
CCCTACAGCAAGCTCTACAAGGAACTGGATTGGAGTGGAATGTACGACGATGCGAAGCTCGACCGTGCCGTATATTATAATGATGAGAAGCAGCGCAGGGAAGTGCCCTACGACCTATGGCTCCGTCTGCTCCCAACCTATCGTTCCGCTTATGCAGGTCTTGTACACGACGGCATTGACATCCTCATTGCCACCGACTGTCTCTCAGAGGGTCAGAATCTCCAGGATGCAGACATGCAGATAAACTTTGACATCCATTGGAACCCCGTTCGCCTCATCCAGCGCTTTGGACGTATAGACCGTATCGGTTCGCCAAACGACAAAATATCTTGCGTCAACTTCTGGCCTGCAAAGTCGTTTGAGGAATATCTGCACTTGGAGGACAGAATACAGAACCGAATGTCCATCATGAACATCGTGGGCAGTGAGACACAAGAACTCAACGAGGCGTACATGAAGATGGTTGAGGACAACCCTCTGCAGGATAAGAATGCCAACCGCCTGCTGCGCGAGCTCACAGAGAACAGCATCAGCGACATCGAGTCGGCACAAACACTGTCGCTCGTTGACTTCTCGTTCGAGACCTATCGCCAGGACCTCTACGACTTCTTCGAGCAGCAGCGCGACTTCTACGGACGCATGCCTAATGGCATCTTCTCTGGTTTCGTCAATCAGTCAGAGCGTTTTGCCGATGTGCCTGAAAGTCTCGTAGCCCTCGTTGGCTATCCTAAGAAACCCGAAGGCAAGAAGCAACATCAATATACCGAGCTTTATCTGCTCTGCCAACCTCTTGGTGCTGCGCCGGACTTTGTCGAGATAAACAAGGCAGACGTGCTGGAGTTCCTTCGTCTGAACAAACAGAACGACCGCTATGTGCCTGAATGGATTACGGCTAACGATACAGAACGCATCACTCGGCTGTCTGACGTGCTGAAGCAGTGGATGTGCAACAAGGCACCGCAGCAAGCCATCCGCAACATCAAGGACAAGCTGAAACGTAAGACCATCAGCACGCCTGCCGACAAGAAGCAGCAGTTGCTTGAAGAGAAATTCAAGATAGAAAACTTCGACCTTATTGTTTGGGAGTATGTAAGCACAAAATCTGAATAACTATGGAACATATATTACGACAATTCACTACCGACAACCTCTTCAATGCAACATCTGCATTGTTGAGCAAACTGAACATTGAGTTTGACCGCGAGACAGCAGAGCCTATATCCGTTGCCGACCTCTACGACACGCCCATGCCGAAGTATCTCACTGAGGCACTAGAGTGTATCAAGGATACATATTTTATAGGTATAGTAAACGACGGTTCGCTACGAGGCGAGAAAGCAGCAGAGTCTCTATCCTCCGTTGCCGACACCATGCAGCATGGAGGCAAGTACGACGGCATGTTCGTCTTCGCCTGTGATGCAAAGACCGATGCCAACCTCTCTCGCACCGCAGCCTCAGCCCTCACCCGTGCCTTCAACCGCATAGCCTCAGCCAACCCTGTCATCCTCATCATCCGTCAGGGTAATCTCCTCTCGCTTGCTACATGCGAGCGTATGGAGTATCGTCAGGTATGGCGACAGGGTAGCGGTGAGAAGCTGGGGAAAGTGAGTATCCTTCGTAATATCAACTGCGAGCATACCCATGCTGGTCATCTGCAGATTCTCGAGCAACTTGCTTCCAACAGCTTTGATACTTTTGAAAAGCTCTACAAGCATTGGATGCAGGTGTTCAACTCCGAACTGCTCACCAAGAAGTTCTACAACGATCTGTTTGAGTGGTATCAGTGGGCTGTCAACCCAGACACAAAGGTTACGTTCCCAGGCAATGCCGACACGCAGAGTGATGACCGTGAGGATATTGACACACGCGTTATCCGTCTTATCACCCGACTGATGTTTGTATGGTTCATCAAGCAGAAAGGACTTGTGCCTGACTGCATCTTTAACGAGGAATATCTGAAGTCGATTCTCAACGACTTCAATCCTCAGAGCGAACGTGATACGAACTATTACCAGGCAATCCTGCAGAACCTCTTCTTTGGTACACTCAACCGTGCCATCATTGAGGATGGCGAGAAGCGTGAGTTTGCCAAGGCATCACGCTCGGATGTGAAGAACCTATACCGCTATGAGGAACTATTCTCTATCTCCGAACAGGAAGTCATAGAAATGTTCTCTACTGTGCCTTTCCTCAACTGTGGATTGTTCGAATGTCAGGATAAGACGAAGATGCTCGATGGCGTTGCACGCCGTTACTACAACGATGGTTTCTCTCGCAATGCTGCCAAGTTTGCCGATGGAACATACCGCTATCGTGCAGTAGTGCCTAACGTATTGTTCTTCCATCCGGAGAAGGGCATTCTGTCTATCTTCAACCGCTACGTTTTCACTATAGAGGAGAATACGCCTCAGGACGTTCAGGTGGCTCTTGATCCGGAACTCTTGGGTAAGGTGTTTGAGAATCTTCTTGGTGCATACAACCCAGAGACAAAGGAAACTGCACGAAACCAGAGTGGTTCGTTCTATACTCCGCGTGAGATAGTGCAATATATGGTCAACGAGTCTTTGGTGGCTCATCTTAAGCGCACTGTCGGTGAACATCTTGAACAGCAGTATCGCCAGCTTCTTGACTTTACAACAGAAACTGTAGAACTGACCGACAAGGAGAAGAAGGACATACTTCATTCGCTCTTCACATGCAAGGTGCTCGACCCTGCATGTGGCTCTGGTGCTTTCCCTATGGGTATGCTCCAGCAGATGGTGCACATTCTGCAGCAGGTTGACCCAGACAACACTCAGTGGCGCGAGGTGTTGCTCAACATGGCAGTTGACGAGAGTCGTCGTGCATTCGGTATCGTTGATGAAGAGGAGCGCAAGAAGAAACTGTTGGAGATAGAGGATACATTCAATAATGGTCTAAACTCTCCCGACTATACCCGTAAGCTCTACATCATTGAGTCGTGCATCTATGGTGTTGACATACAACCTATCGCCATGCTCATCACCCGTCTGCGTTTCTTCATCACGCTTATCTGCGAGCAGAAAGACATCCGCAGAGATAAGCCAGAGGAGAACTTTGGCATCAAGACATTGCCAAACCTTGAATCGAAGTTCGTTGCTGCCAATTCTCTCATTGATGCTGACATACATAAGTACAATGAGGACTGGACACAGAACGAGATGTTAGGCATACTCAAAGATGAACTGATGGCTATTCGTCGTCGCCATTTCTACACTCGCAAGCGTAGCGAGAAGATGCGACTGCTTCGTGAGGACGAGAAGAAACGCGAGCAGATTCATGAATATATCAACAAGTTGGTGGGCGAGCCTAATCACGAACATATTGCAGAACTGGAGCGTGTTATCAAAGAGCAGGAGGCTTTGTTGCCAAAGTATCAGGAAGAGAAATGGGAAGAGGAAACTATCCATAAGGATCTATTCTCTGACCCAGAGGTTATCCGTATTGATAGGAACAAAGCAATACGCAATCAGATTCATAGCTACATCAGCAACGCTAAACGAGACATTGAGCACGAGAAGAACAAGACTATCCCACAGGGATTCAACGCTGCTGTTCTCCAGGTAACAGAATGGAATCCTTACGACCAGAATACTGTATCTCCATTCCTTGATATTGAATGGATGTTTGGTGTTGCCGATGGGTTTGATATTGTTATCGGTAATCCGCCGTATATTCAGTTGCAGGCTGATGGCGGGAAACTTGCCAAATTGTATCAGCCAGTTGGCTATAAAACCTTCATCCGTACAGGTGACATTTATTGTCTATTCTATGAAAGAGGATGGCAATATATCAAAGAATGCGGTCACTTATGTTACATAACATCTAACAAATGGATGCGTGCTGGATATGGCGGTAAGACACGCGAGTTCTTTGCCAACAACACAAACCCAAAATTGCTGATTGATTTTGCTGGTGTTAAGATTTTTGAGAGTGCAACAGTTGATACAAACATACTATTATTTGAGAAAGATACAAATAAAGGGCAAACCCTTTGCTGTATTGCGAAAGGTCTTAATCAAAAAGGCTCTACAGATTTGAGCCTTTTCGTGCAGCAGAACATCTGTATATGCGACTTCCATACATCAGATAGTTGGGTTATCCTATCTCCCATTGAGCAGAGTATCAAACGAAAAATAGAAAGTGTTGGCACTCCACTCAAAGATTGGAATATTCAGATTAACTATGGTATCAAAACAGGTTTCAACGATGCGTTTATTATCTCTACAGAGAAACGTGACCAGTTATTAGCAGCTTGTAATACTTCTGATGAACGCAAGCGAACAGAGGAACTTATTCGACCAATTTTGCGCGGCAGAGACATCAAGCGATATGGATATGATTGGGCTAATCTTTGGCTCATCTATATTCCATGGCATTTCCCAATGCAATTTGACAATTCAATTCAAGGGGCTTCTTTGATTGCGGATAAAGCATTTGAGGAACAATATCCTATAGTATATGCACACATGCTACAATATAAGGCAGAACTGTCAGCACGAAACAAAGCAGAGACAGGAATCCGTTATGAATGGTATGCTATGCAACGTTGGGGAGCCAAATATTGGGAGGATTTTGATAAGCCAAAAGTGATATATCCAAACATGACTAAATATATGCCATTTGTTTACGATAATCAAAAATTTATCACTAATCAAAAGTGCTTTATTATCACGGGAGTTTCAATTGCGTATCTAACAGCATTCCTCAATTCCTCTTTGTTCAAATTTTGTTTTAGAGATAATTTTCCCGAGCTTCTTGGTGGCACAAGAGAAATGAGTAAGATTTTCTTTGACAAAATACCTATTCTTAAGGTAAATGAACAAATGGAAAACGAATTCCAAGCGCTAGTAGATGACATACAATCTGACTACAGTGAAGAAAAAGCTCGTTTCATTGATGATAAGATCTTTAATCTATACGGAATTACTGAAGAAGAAAGGAACTCTATTGGTTTTATTCAAATAGAGTGACATATTCTTTAATAAAGATTTTTTCTTCGTCCGTTAAATCGTAAAGATTGAACACTTTCTCATTAATACTGTTCTCAATGTCATCTGATGGCTTTTGAATTTGTTTGGTAAGCAACTCCTTAAATTCTTCAAGTTCGCCTAAGTCTTTTGGAATTCGTACAGGATTAACTGCTTGAACACTTATCAGTAGGTCACCAGTGCCTGTCTTCGGAGCATCTTTTAATAAATAGTGTCCCATTTTCGAATTTAGAACGCAGCAAATAAAGGCTAAAGATTCGCCTGTTGCAAAGCATGTGCTATCAAGTCCTATTACACCTGTTTCATCATAAGAAAATCGAAGGATAGAACCGATACGTTTCCACATAATTTTTGGCTTATCAAAATCCTCCAAATACGCGCAGTTTCGGAGATTATAAGGTGTATCTCCCTTGTCTGAACGTTTCTTCAACTGATTCCAATATGTATCGAGATGATGTTTAACGGCAGGATAATCATCTATATTTACTCGTGGTTTCCCTCCTCGTATTCCGTTATGAGTATTGATTATCCATAAGTCATCCCAATCATATCCATATCGCTTGATGTCTCTGCCGCGCAAAATTGGTCGAATTAATTCAGCCGTACGAGAGCGTTCACCTTCAGTTTTGCAAGCTGTAAGTATTTCCTCACGTTTTTCGGTACTAATAATGAAGGCTTCATTATAACCGGTAAGCACACCACGATAGATGTTGATGTCCCATTCGCTCAGAGGTGTACCAACGGATTCTATTTTACGTTTGATACTTTGTTCAATAGGCGACAATATCACCCAACTATCCGAAGAAGAGAACGCATTTATACTGCTATTATGCTGCACGAAAAGGCTCGTTACGTCACAGCAGAAAGATACGAATGAAACGGGCCAAGGTATTGCGGTCAACTTTACAGATTTTAGCAATCTGTCGCTGTGAGATACCTTCAGCAAGAAGTGCTTTAACGAGATCCTCTTTCTTTGCAAGTTTGTAGTGTTCGCGTTTTGGGGCTTGTCCTTTAGGACGCCCCAGTACAACGCCCTCTGCTTTCTTACGAGCCAGAGCTTCTTTAGTTCTTTGACTTATTAGGTTACGTTCTATCTCTGCGGATAGTCCAAAAGCAAAAGCTAACACTTTGCTTTGGATGTCATCACCTAATCGATAGTTATCCTTGATTGTCCATACTCGACACTCTTTACTCATGCAGATATTTAGAATCTCCATAATCATAAAGAGATTACGACCCAGGCGACTGAGTTCAGAACAGATGATGATGTCGTTAGCGGAGACTGTTTTGAGCAAGACACCAAGTCTACGTTTGTCATAGTTCTTGGTGCCGCTAATAGTTTCCTCTATCCATCCGTCAACTTGGAGGTTATTACTTGCGCAGAACTTGTTAATCTCAAATCGCTGGTTCTCAACTGTCTGCTTGTCAGAACTTACGCGAATGTAACCATAAATCATAAAAGATAATATATTATATATGTTTTACCTTTCATAATATAATAAATATGAGTAAACTAACCGAATTCTATACAATGAAATCCCACCTCTTCACAGAAGGGCAGGGAGATGAAACAAAGTGGAATGAGTTTGAAGATAAACTGATTAGTGAGGAACTGCTGCCTGAGATAATGTCGCTGATAAAGCCGACATTGTCTCAGGTGAAGACACCTCTGTCTATCAACATAAGCTACGACCCTAACGGCAACCTTGCTATCACAGCAACACGCAACTGCATACAGGTCTTCATACCGATAGAATCTGAGACTCCAGAAGCACCTGAACAGGAACCTGCTGTAGTGGCAGAGCCATTGTCTGCTGATGAAGAACAAGACGAGGAAATAAACGATGAAGCAGAACCAGACGAAATGCAAGAACCTCAGCGAAAAAAGAAAAAGTCGGTAGGCTTCTCCGTTTCCTTTGCCGATGGCACCATCATACATGAGAAGAAGGCGGTAAAGACCTGGATAAAGACATTGCAGAAGATAGGTCTCGACAACATCATCAACAATCAGCGTAAGCATGAGGCATGGCATACTGTAGATGGCAAGAACATCTGCATCGTCGATCGTGTGGAGACCGTACGCTCATCGGACAATGCCTCTCCACAGTCATTCATCGATGGCTACTACGTAATGACTCAGCTGAGCAATACTCAAAAGGTTAAGGACATTGAGTCATTGGCACAGCTGTGGCCTAAACTGAAACTAAAGGTGACATGGGATGAAGATAATAGCAATCAAGAGTCAGAGCCAAAGACAATAGTTGATAAGAAGGAACCGCTTGACACATCCGTAAGAGGTCGTTTCAAAAGATGGTTGGAAGGTTATCTTGACCGTTCAACAGTATCGAACTATATGAAGAAACTGGATGTAGATATAACGAGATTTGTACGTGAAGAGATAGACTCTGAGTTTGACACCATCTTCAATTATGCCACCACAGAGGATGTGCAACTATACATCGACATGTTGAAATCATCTACCATCTTCATGCAAGAAAACATCCGTATGCATAACTCCATGACGGCAGCTTTGGGGAAGTATCTGAAGTTTGTAAACATCATTGACTCCTAATCATCGACCCAGAGACACCAATCACTCGTGAGCAGTACGAATCCTTTGAGTGTTAACCTCACTCTAAATTCACATCACATCTTACAGCACAACGCTCCATCTCCATCACTACTGATTGAGGTGGAGTTTTTGCTTATTTTCACCCTATTTCTGATAAAAGAGCACAAGAATTCACTTATAAATGAAGAAATTCACTTAAAAGTATAGTTGTTTCAAAGAAAAGTGGTAACTTTGCAACGTAAAACATTTAGAATTATGACAAAAGACCTGACCACGTCTGCTATTGACAGACAAAACATATTGAATAATCCGATGGCTCTTCCTAAGATTCAGGAAGCGCTGGATGTGAAGTTCTATGAGTTTCATGGACGTTATGTAGTTACCAAGCAAATGGTAGCAGAATACTATGATGTGGAAGAACGTACGATAGAGAGAATCATCAAAGCAAATGAAGAGGAAATACGCAACAATGGTTATAATGTTCTTAAGGGTGAAGAACTGAAAGAATTTCGGTCACGTTATGTGGGCGACATCAATGTCGCTCACAAAGCAGTAAATTTGTTCCTCGACCTGGCTGCCGGTTGTATGGATAAGGAACTACTGATAGACATTATGCATTGCCTGGTGAACAGTGAGCCTTATAGTGAATCCATTCTCTTGGGTATAATGAATGCTCGTGAAGCTCGTATAAATATAGAACAGCAATTTGAGGAATAAATACCACAACATTTGAGTTATGATACAGAATTCTTTGTTCCGAGAGTGCCTTGCTGCCATTCCAGAGGAGCGTAAGGTGGAGTTTGACCTTTCGTTTGCTATCGCCACTCGCATTGACGAGGTATTGAAACGTAAAGGGATGACACAACGTGAACTGGCTCAGCGTTTAGGCAAACGTGAGTCGGAGGTCAGTAAGTGGTTGACCGGCCGCCATAATTTCACAACCAATACCATCGCACGCATTTCCCTTGCCCTTAGTGCGCCAATCATTAATGTGCCAACTTCTACTTATGACGAGGTAACAGAAACTGCACCTACTATGGTTGCCGAGGACGTTGCAGAATCCAACTATACATCGACATGCTGATATCATCCGACACCTTCATGCGAGAAAATACACCCGTCAACCGGGGGTGAATAACCTCTTGACTGATGAAAAATACGATGTTGAGCGTAATAGATGATGCTAAGAATGGGTATCGGCTGATGGGTTATCAGTAGCAGTTAATTTTGAATTTTCGCGAAAATTCAGCTTTATTACTATTGAATGACGGCCGATTTTCGCGAAAATTGAAAGTAATTCAATACCAATTAGTGAGTGAATTGCGCTGATTTTGCTTGCTAACATATCATGCGAAAAATGTGTTTCTTACATACATAACTACATAATTTGGTCGTAAACTACTGATGGACAATGACATAACCTATGTAGTTTTGCTATGTATGTAGGGTTTTGGAAACTACATAACTACATAAAAAAGAAGTCCCCCCACCCTCCCCGATGGGAGGAAAATAATTCATTAATAAGTAGGTGTGACAGGTTGAAAAATGACATGTTAATCACCTATATTTACATTAAAATAAGGAATTAACGCCTTACAATGCTCTTTTGTTCTTGAAAATTTGGATAATTACATAGAAAAGTATAACTTTGTAAAACATTTACAATAATAGAAATTAATAGATTGAATTATGAACTTTCTTGAAGAAAAAATTTTGCAGGATGGTGTTATCAAGGAGGGTAATATCCTCAAAGTGGACAGTTTTCTGAATCATCAGATAGACGTGGACATCATGAGGCAGATGGCGTACGAGTTCAAGCGCCGCTTTCGTGATGTACAGGTCAACAAGGTGCTTACCATCGAGGCCAGTGGCATTGCCATTGCCACATTGCTTGGTCATCTGTATGATGTTCCTGTCGTGTTTGCCAAGAAGAGTCAGACGGCAAACAGCACTGACGATAAATACGTTTCGCAGGCTTATTCCTTCACTCACAAGAAGATGAACAACGTCTTCATATCGAAGCCGTACCTCCATGCCACAGACAAGGTGCTCATCGTTGATGACTTCCTTGCCGACGGACAGGCTGCCCATGCACTCATCGACCTGGTGCATCAGGCAGGTGGCGAGGTAGCCGGAATAGGCATCGCAATAGAGAAGGGACAACAACAAGGTGGAGCAAAGTTGCGCGCTGAAGGTGTACGTGTAGAGTCTCTTGCTATCATTGAGTCAATGGACTGGCAGACGCAGACAATAAAATTCCGCCAGCAGCCTACTGCAGAATTAAAGAATGCAAACCTTAATAACCAGCAATAGTGTTCGCAAATTCCAACAAAAAATAGTGTTCGCATGTTTTGCTTGCGAAACCAAAACCGACAAAAACTATGAACAACGAAAACTCAAACCTCTACCAGCTTGACGGCCGCGTGCCAATAATGCAGGCTGTACCATTCGGACTGCAGCACGTCCTCGCAATGTTCGTCAGCAACATTACACCTATTATTATATTGGCAAACGTCGTTGGACTACCAGCCGAACTCAGTGCCAACCTCGTGCAGAACTGTATGATCATCGCCGGCATCGGTACGCTCATACAGCTATATCCTATCTGGCGCATCGGCTCGCGACTGCCTATCGTTATGGGCATCAGCTTCACTTTCCTATCACTGTCCATCGCTATCGCAACATCCCAAGGCATGGGAACGCTGATGGGCGCAGTGATAATTGGCGGTATCGTCGAAGGACTGTTAGGATTATTCCCTAACAAATGGACAAAGCTCATACCACACGTCGTTGCTGCCACCGTGGTGACAGCCATCGGTTTCTCTCTGTTACCTATCGGTGCCAACAGCTTTGCTGGTGGACAGGGCGCAGCAGACTTTGGCAGCCTGAACAACTGGATTGTAGGCACCGTAACACTCCTGACATGCCTTGTCACACAGGTCTTTGCAAAAGGATTCCTCCGCGCCTTGTCTGTACTCGTAGGACTTATCGTAGGTTACATCGTTGCGCTGTGCATGGGAATGGTAGATTTCTCAGAACTCAGCAACGTAGGCATCATTGCACTGCCACAGGTCATGCCTTTCACTCCAGAATTTCATCTTGACGCCATCCTTGCCATTGTCTGCGTGTTCCTCGTCTCTGCCACAGAGACCATCGGCGACACCTCGGCACTCTGCTCCAGCGCATTGGGACGTGGTGTTCACAAAAAGGAGATGGGCGCATCGGTAGCATGCGATGGATTTGTCAGTGTGCTGGCAAGCTGCTTCGGATGCACACCAATCACATCTTTCTCGCAGAATGTCGGACTGGCGGCTATCTCAAAGGTAGTCAACCGTTTCACCATTGCCACCGGTGCATGCATCATGATTCTCGGCGGACTTTTCCCTGTTGTCGGAACACTCCTTACAACAATACCACAAGCAGTGCTCGGAGGTTGCACCATCATGATGTTCGGCTCTATCATGTTTGCCGGTTTCGGCATGCTGGCGAAGTGCGGTTTCTCTGACCGTAACATGATTATCGTGGCCCTCTCGCTTAGCGTAGGACTCGGATTCACTCAGGCAAGCGAGATGTTCAACATATTCCCTCAGATCATCCGCACCGTCTTTGCCGAGAACTGCGTAGCTGTAGTATTCCTGCTGGCTGTTATTCTGAATCTGGTACTGCCAAAGGAGAATAAAGAGATCAAAGAAGAGCAGTAAAACTCCATAAAAGAAGGATATTTATAAATTTTTATTTGCATACATAACTTAAAATGAAAGTCATCAATCTAAGTACAAACAACACTATACTTAATACCTTTCTGTCTGAACTGCGTGATGTAAACATTCAGAGCGATCGCATGCGTTTCCGTCAGAACATCGTACGCATAGGTCATGTTGAGGCTTACGAAATCAGCAAGTTCCTCTCTTATAGTGCCAAGAATATTCAGACTCCTCTCGATAAGTGCGAGGTGAATACATACGACGACCAGGTCGTTATCGGCACAGTGTTCCGTGCAGGATTGCCATTGCACCAGAGTTTCCTCGATATATTCGATGATGCCGGCAATGCCTTTGTTTCTGCCTACCGATACTACAAGGATCGCGAGATGAATGATGTTGGCATCAAGATTGAATACTGTGCATCTCCATCTCTCGATGGCAAAACCCTTATACTTGTCGATCCAATGCTTGCCACTGGTGGCAGTATGGAACTGGCATACGATGCACTTCTCTCAAAAGGCACTCCTCGCCGTCTCATAATGGCTTGCGTAATAGCATCTCAGGAGGGAGTGGACTATCTTCAGAAGGTGTTCCCGTCTGACGATGTCGTGCTTGTATGCGGTGCTATAGACCCTGTATTGAACGAGCACAAGTATATTGTGCCAGGTTTGGGCGATGCTGGCGACTTGATGTACGGAGACAAGATATAAAAATGTAAACAAACAGGAATATTAATCAAAAAAAACAGACAAACGATGAAAAAGCTCATTATAATGTGTGCTCTGATGTTAACAGGATTGGGTGCAGAGGCTCAGAACATTCAGGTGCATTATGATTTTGGTCGCAGTCTTTACGCTAACGAAGAGGGTGACCGTCAAAACGTTACTGCTACATTTGAGCAGTTCTCTGCTGATAAACTAGGTTCATGGTATTACTTCGTTGACCTTGACATCAACAAGCATGGCATGGCAGGCGCATACACCGAGGTTAGTCGTGAATTCAACATTGGTAAGCAAGGCTTTGCTGCTCACGTTGAGTATGACGGAGGTCTGAATGTCGGTACAAGTTTCCAGACAGCAGCTCTTCTTGGTTGTGCATGGAACGGACATAATGCTGATTTCTCTACAACCTACTCTGTTCAGATGCTCTACAAGCAGTTCTTCGGACAGAATGGCAACAAAGCATACTCCAGCGTACAGCTTACTGGTGTGTGGGGTACAACCTTTGCTCAAGGCAAGTGTACTTTCAGTGGATTCATTGACTTATGGCGTGGTCAGAAATTCAATGGTCATGGTCAGCTCGTTTTGCTTACCGAGCCACAGCTATGGTATAACATAAACAATAAAATATCTGTGGGAACCGAGTGGGAACTGAGCAACAATTTCGTTTATAATCCAGTCAACGAAAAGTCGTTCTTTTTCAATCCAACACTTGCCGTTAAGTTTAACTTGTAAACAAAGATGTCCGATAAAAGCCACAACGTGAACTTTTATCGGACATCTTTATTTTTTTTCTATGTAAAATCAGAAAAGAGAGGAAAACAATTTTATAAATATTGGTGTCCGATAAACGTATATAACCATCAAATTATCAAACTACTGTAATCTGTAAGCCCCAAAGTGGGCGAAATTCTATAGGGTAGTGCGTTAGCGCTACCAATAGTGCAGCTAGTAATAGAGCGCCAAGGGTGCGACATCCTATAAACTTCAGTGAATATAACAGGATGTCGCCCACGTTGGGGCTTTATTTTGTTATTTGCCTAAAACGTAGGGGTTACACCCTACGCTATAGAATTTCGCCCACTTTGGGGCTTTTACCGGACACCAATATTTTATAAACTTAATTAATTCCCTGATGCCGTCAAGATGATTCGTTCTATGCAACGCTGCTCAACCCATCCTTCGGTGCCATCGTCGAGAACTACTTCATACCAACCCTTGATGCTTTCGTCAGTAATCTGCATGTGCGTTCCCTCATGAATGGTCATTTCCACATTCGCCTTTGCCTCTGGTAGTTTCATCACATGACACACATCACTTATCACCACAGCGCCATCATTGGCAGTAAGGCGCGAATACTGGCTGTAGGCACAGGCATTGGCAAGAATGAAGATGACGAAGAGAAGAATGGCTCCATAAAAACCTAACTGACGAAGCAACACCGGCTCTGCGAAAAGATAAGTCAGCGTGAGGAGCACCACAAGGACGAGCGATACTATGGATATTGATGCCCAGGTGTTGGTGTTGAAGAGATTTGTCAACGAATGCCATCCTGCAACGATGAACGTTGTCTGGCGAGGTTGCATCTTGTCAATGGTCTTCGAACGTGCTATCTTCAGATTGTGCTGGATGTCTGCATCAGAAGGAGAAATCAGCGCAGCTTTGTTGTAAGCGATGATTGCCTGTGGGATATTATCCGTTCGGAAATAAGCATTGCCGAGATTATAGAAGTTCTCTGCCGACGGATTTGTCTTTGAAAGCATTTCGTAAGTCTTCACAGCCAACTCATAGTTACCTTTGTCATAAGCCTGGTTAGCACTCTGGCGATTAGGAATATTATTATCGGCAGGTGCAGCAAATGACGTTCCAGAGAACATGGCAAGTAAGAGTACAAGCATTGTTGTTGCAGTTTTCTTGCTGCTGCTCTTACCTTTCAGGAAGTCGTCGATATTCGTAATACCATTCATAGCCTTTTCATAAACATTATTCATCTTACCTCTTTTCTCGCCCGGTGCATAGCGTGCGTACTCACACTCGTCAATAGCATCGACGAAGACGGTAATAATTCCGTTGTCAACATTATGAGACAGCAATCTCTCGGTAATATTCTCACGCGAGAGTTCTGATACAGGAATATTGAGTTTGTCGCCCACATAGCCCCAAAGCGCACGCAGTACCTCATCATAGAACTCAGCTTCCTTATGCTGTGCCATGAGTTTGGCAGCCTTCTTCAGTCGCTTTGTTGCCACCTTGTTTGCCTTGCGTCCACGTGTTCCAACAATGTCTGCATTGGCGATAGCCTGACGACGGAATACCCAGATGAGCACGAAGAACGCAAGAAGGATTATAGCAATATTGAAATTGTAACCCATACTGCCGAAGAAGATATCATCAGCGCATGTCTGACTGTCATCTATCTTCAGACCATGTATGTCATGATCAGTCTCAGAGAAGTCGGTAACACTACTCTTTCCTCCGGTGCTTGGTGTCACCTCAAGTTTCAGAGGGTTGGTCTTTATTGTACGATAGGCGTTAGCCGAAGTGTCGTAGTAGGTGAATGTTACTGCCGGAATGGTGTATTCGCCCTGATTGCGTGGAACGAAGAGGAAGTCATATACCATGTTGCCCTCAAGTCCGTTGGCTGTTAATTTTGTCTTATCGGTAGATTTTGGCGAATACTTATCAAAGTCTTTTGGGAAGTTAACCTCTGGCTGCTTGATGAGTTTCAGGTTACCATTACCACTTACTACAACACGCAGAGTAACGGGATCGTTTGCCGCAACTGTCTGCTTGTCAAGCGACGAAGAGATAGAGAACTGTCCGACACCACCAGAGAAGTCGGCAGGACGCTGTGGAAGTGGATCCACCTGTATATCAACGGCTGGAGCAACGATATCCTTCTTTACCTCGATATAGCCTGAGCCACCATTGAAGAATGCCTCAAACGGATCTACATTGCGATTCTCCTGAACCACGATGCCCTTGAACGTGATAGAAGGAATCTGAAGTTTACCCGTCATCTGTGGATACATCACATACTGACTCCATGTAACACAACGATAAGGACGACCGTCTACGTTCTCTACATGGAACGACTTCTGCTGTGGCAACTGTATCTCCTGAGTGTGGAATCCCTTCAGGTCAGGCATCTTGCCTTCAAGTTGCGTCAGTTCCAACTGAGTATATACCTTATATGTAAGTAGCACAGGTTCCTGCTCGTGAACTCTCTGCTTATTGGCAGAGACACGGATGAAGAGGTCATTACCCGAGATGGTAGAACCAGCCTGACGCACCTGAGCACCTGGGTTGTTTCTCACATTGCCTCCAGCATTGTTGCCTTGTGCCTGTCCACTCACTTTTATCTTATGTGCAGGCGAAGCAACAGCCTTACCGTTTACCACGGCGTGAGCAGCAGGGATAGTGTAGGTACCTGCCTTTTCTGCCGACACGATGTAGGTGTAGGTAATAGACGAAGAACTGCTGGTATGTCCGTTTATAATCTGTATGCTCGACTGCGAACTGGTAGATGGTCCCATCAGTACGTCAAGACCTTCAGGAATATTGCCTGCACGGAATCCCTTGACGTCTTGGGTATTAATGGTGTACATGAGTTTGAACTGCTCACCCACACCTACCTGTGAAGGAGCATTGACAGAGATGTTCTGAGCAATGGCGGCCATCGTCCAGAACACGTATGACATTAATATGTAGAATCTTTTCATAAACATCTGTTTAGGCGGAAGGATAGGCAGAATTACGGAATCACGGATTCAACTTCTACGCAACAAACAATAGCTATACACTACCAGTTCTTCTGGTGTTGCTTTCTGCGAGGCTGCTGCTGCGCCTTCTTCATACGCTGCTGTGTAGCCTGTTCCTGCTGCATAGCGGCATTGAGCAACTGCTCAGCATTCTCCTTACTCATCTGGTCCTGCTGATTCTGCTGCTGTTTCTTTTCGTCTTCCTTATTCTTATCTTGTTCCTTATTCTGATCTTTATTTTTATCCTTATTGTCCTTCTTGTCGTCCTTGTTCTGCTTGTTCTGGTTGTTTTGCTTAGGCTGATTCTTCAGTTGCTTCATGCAGAGGGCGAGATTATAGCGTGTCTCATCGTCCTTTGGATTGCAACGGAGTGCCTGTTTATAGGCATCAATGGCCTCAGCAAACATCTTCTTCTGTTGGCAGATAACGCCCATGTTATGATATGCCTGAGCACGACGCAGAGGATCTTTCTGCAGTTTTGCTGCCTTCTCGTAGCAGACGATAGCCATTGAGTCCTTCTGCTGAGCCTGAAGAGCACAACCTAAGTTGTACTGTGCCTCAGGATTATTGGCATTGGCAGCACATGCCTTACGGAAAGTTGCCTCTGCTTTCTCATACTGTTGTATGCGGAACTCGCGGTTGCCCTGACGAATCAGCTGGCGATCTGTTTGCGCCATTGAGGCTGTTGCTGACAAGAACATAAACAATGCTATCACAGCCGCCTTTGGAGTCTTATGGAACAGCGACAGGCCTTTCTGCCATGCAGGTTTGCATTCGAATATCAGCACTTCAAGCACGAGAAGGAGTACGATGATGAGTCCTACAACCTGGAACTGGTCGTCATACTCACTATATACAACAGAAGACACATCATTCTTCTGCAACTTTGACAGTTCATTATTCAGTTGCTCCTGTGCCTCGTTCGTATTGTCCACATGGATGTACTTTCCGCTTCCGGCAGCAGCAACCTCCTTACACATTTCTTCGTTGAGTTTAGTCATAACTGTGTTTCCACTACCATCCAACATGTATCCACCTTCACCATCAGGAATAGGCGAACCAGAAGAAGAACCCACACCAAGTATAAAGACCTGCATGCCAGCCTTCTTTGCTTCCTTGGCTGCTTCCAATGCTCCACCCTCATGATCCTCACCATCGGTGATGACAATGATAGCACGTCCGATGTTCTTCTGCTGAGTAAACGAATTGCGGGCGAGGTTTATTGCCTTGGCGATATCTGTTCCCTGCTCCTGAATAAGGTCAGGGGTAGCATTCTGAAGGAACATCTTTGCCGATACATAGTCTGCCGTGATAGGCAACTGAGTGAACGCATCACCGGCAAAGACTACAAGACCTATCTTATCGTTAGTAAAGTGGTCAACCATGTTTTCCACAAGCATCTTCGACTTCGACAAACGATCTGGCGTCACGTCGCCTGCCAACATGGAGTTGGAGATATCAAGACAGATGATAGCCTCAATGCCGTGACGCTTCTCATTGCTTACCTTTGTGCCCATCTGTGGACGGGCAAGCATGACAATGATGAGTGCCAAAGCACCCATGAGCAGGCAGAACTTAACCATCGGACGATACCTTGAGAGTTCAGGCATCTGTCTTAAGTTCAGTTCCTTATCACCCCATAGCTTCAGAGCCTTGCTGCGTTTCCATAGCATTTGGAATCGCAACAGGAACATCACTGGTATGATTAGGAGCAAATATAAATATGTAGGATCTTCAAATCTCATTGAAATTACAAATTATGAATTGCGAATTACGGTATTCTTCTGAACCAAGTCAAGCGCAGCAGTACCTCAAGCAGGAGAGCGATCAGGGCAGCAATGGCAAAAGGTTGGAATGCCTCGTAGCGCTTGCTGAACTTCTTCACGTTAAGCTTAGAACGCTCCAACTGGTCAATGTCATGGTAAATCTGGTTCAGTTCCTTATTGTTTGTAGCACGATAGAAGTGACCATCCGTCTTACTTGCTATCTCGCTAAGTGTGTGGGTATCAATCTCCACCGGAATATTGACATACTGTACACCTCCTGCTACTGGCATTGGATAAGGCGCAACCTTGTTTGTGCCTACGCCGATGGTATAGACACGAATGCCAAGACTCTTGGCTATCTCTGCCGCTGTCAGTGGAGAGATCTCACCAGCGTTATTCGAACCATCGGTAAGGAGTATGACAACCTTCGACTTCGCCTTTGAGTCTTTTAGTCGGGTAACAGCATTTGCAAGGCCCATACCTACTGCCGTGCCGTCCGCAATGAGTCCACGAGAGGCAATATCGGTACGAACGTTCTGGAGAAGATTAAGCAGAGACGTATGGTCTGTGGTCATTGGACACTGCGTAAACGCCTCACCAGCAAATATAGCAAGACCGATATTGTCATTAGGACGGTCAGATATAAAGCTTGCAGCCACACTCTTCGCAGCCTCAATACGGTTAGGCTTAAGGTCTTCTGCCAGCATCGACGTTGACACGTCCATTGCCATCATGATGTCAATGCCCTCAACAGTGCGCTCATCCCATGCATTGTGTGTCTGCGGACGGCAAAGGACGACAACCAGAAGAGCAAGACACAGGCAGCGCAACGCCATTGGCAGCCATGCCAGACGCTGTCGCAAGGTCTTTGGAGCGTCCTTAAGAAGCCACGTGTCGCTAAGCGTCATCGTTGCCTCGGTACGCTTTCGGAACCGCACATACCATATTAAATAAGGTATAAGCAGCAGTAAGAGCAGTATGTATTCTTTATTTGCAAATTCCATAATTATTCAATTAACAATACCACCTGCCAGATGATATACGTGATAATTGCGGCAACAGCCACCACAGCCACATAGATTGCGTAGCGCAGTATGCGCAGCGAGACGTTGTGCTGGCGTTCTTCCTCCGTCAGTTTTGTTTCCTCACGATGCTCCTCCACTACCTCTTCGGTCTTCGTCGAGTTGATGAAGTCGATGGCAGAGACAAGGTTTCGGTCGTTCTCGTTTATCAAAGTAGAATACTTGGCAAACTTAACGAGGTCGGCAGTCTCAAAGAGTTCACGCAGCTCTGCTACCTTCATTGGGTCTTCTGTCTGCAGACGCTCAATGATTTCGCGTGTTGTCATCTCCATTGCTGAGAATCCGAAGCGCTCCTGAAGATACATTCTGAGGGTGTCAGTCAGACGTGTATAGTATTCCTTCTGGTCACCTTCTATCGCAGTACGGTTCTCTTTCAGCTGGTCTATGGATGTCATAGCCTTGACATGGGCAGGCACTCGCTTAACCATTCTGAAGGAAATGCGGATTGGTTTGTTGCCCTTTCGCATCAGATAGCACAGCATTGCCATTACAGCAAAGAATGATGCTATGCCGTAAAGGATAATGAGCGGTGTCCATTCGTCCCATGAGAACGGATTCGTCTGCACCGTCTTTGGAGGGAAGAACTGGTCGAGCTTGGTCGTATCAACAGGCACATCAAGCACTTTCAGCGCCAGTTTGTTGCCCGAATACGTCTTTCCGCCCACCTTGACAGGCAGCGCAAGGATGGCATGTACCTTAGGTTCGAATGACGTAATGGTATAGACGATGGTCTGCTTAAGCGTTCCATCGCTGTTCTGTATGCTATCTCCGCGCAGCTGTTCCACCACTTCGATGCCAGGACACATCATGTTCTTCTGGCTGAAGTCAGGGAATTCCACGTCTATTCCTTCCTTTGCCGTAACCGAAAGAAACAGATGGCACTGGTCGCCCAGCACTATCTGGATGCTGTCAAGCTTCTGCTCGACCTGCGGTTTCTGTGCCGATGCGACAGCGACACATAGGAAAGCTATTATTGTCAGTAATAAATGTTTCACGTTTTAGCTACGCTGTTTGAACAGCATCATTAGGTGTTTAACGAAATCGTCTGCAGTAGAGACACTTATATTGTCCACTCCTGAATTGGCAAACATATCCTTTATCCTTGCCTGTCGTTCAAGCCACTGTGCCTTATAGGCAGTTCGCACACGGCGCGAAGATGTGTCCAGATACTGCTCATGACCAGTCTCGGCATCGCGTACACGCATCAATCCGATGTCAGGCAACTCATTGTCACGGCGGTCATAGACCTGAATGGCAACGATGTCGTGCTTTTTATTGCACACCTGCAGTTCCTGCTTGAAGGGCTTCTGCTGATAGAAGTCGCTGAGAAGGAACGCTGTACAGCGGCGCTTCTGCATTCGTGTGAGCGTCTCAACGGCTTGTCCGATGTCGGTACGGTTGCTCTCCGGGTGGAAGTCGAGCAGCGTTCGGATGATATAAAGGATATGTTTTCTTCCTTTCTTAGGTGGAATGTACTTCTCCACACGGTCAGAAAAGAATATCACACCAATCTTATCATTGTTCTGAATGGCAGAGAACGCTATCGTTGCAGCTATCTCCGTAACCATCTCACGCTTCTCCTGCACCTGCGATCCGAATGCCAACGACCCAGAGACATCTACCATAAGCATCACCGTAAGCTCACGTTCTTCCTCGAAAACCTTGACGTATGGCTTATGGAAACGTGCCGTAACGTTCCATTCTATGTCACGGACATCATCGCCGAACTGGTATTCCCTGACCTCCGAAAAGGCCATACCGCGTCCCTTAAAGGCACTATGATACTGTCCAGCAAATATATTGTTGGACAGTCCGCGTGTCTTTATCTCTATCTTGCGAACCTTGGCGAGTATATCGTTTGTATTCATCATTTAAGGTGGGTTCTATTAATTAGCTTTGTCATATTTCGAGGCTATTTTCGAGTTCAGATTGTTAGTGAGGGAGGGAACAATGCGGGCATTGTGACCGAGTAAGCTGACAGTTTGAGCCGAAAAGAGTCCGAAAGATGACAAAACGCCGAACTCACTGTTATATAATTAAACCTTAGGTGGTAATTAATAGAACCCACCTTAAGGCACCTGTACCTTATTGATAATCTGTGATACTATTTCTTCGGTGTTGACGTTGCTTGCCTCTGCCTCGTAAGAGAGGCCGATGCGATGACGAAGTACGTCATAGGCTACGGCACGCACATCCTCTGGCACGACGTATCCGCGACGCTTGATGAACGCATAGGCACGAGCAGCCTTGGCAAGGTTGATGGATGCACGTGGCGAACCACCAAACGAGATGAGCGACTTAAGCTCTGACAGCTGGTACTGGTCAGGATAACGTGTTGCGAAAACGATGTCTGCGATGTACTGTTCAATCTTCTCGTCGATGTAAACCTCACGCACTACGTCGCGTGCACGGAGTATTTCCTGCTGCGAACATACAGGAGTAACGGTAGGAAGATGACCTGCAAGGTTCTCGCGGATGATGAGTTTCTCCTCCTGGAGTGTAGGATATCCGATGACAACCTTAAGCATGAAACGGTCCATCTGTGCCTCTGGCAATGGGTAAGTGCCCTCCTGCTCTATTGGGTTCTGTGTTGCCATCACGAGGAATGGGTTTGGCAACTTGAACGTATTGTCGCCAATCGTCACCTGATGCTCCTGCATTGCCTCAAGCAAAGCTGACTGAACCTTGGCTGGGGCACGGTTAATCTCGTCGGCAAGGACAAAGTTTGCGAACACAGGACCTTGCTTCACCTGGAACTTCTCGTCCTTCTGCGAGTAGATCATCGTACCGATTACGTCGGCAGGAAGGAGGTCTGGGGTAAACTGAATGCGGCTAAAGTCTGCATCAACGAGTTTCGACAACGTATTGATAGCAAGTGTCTTAGCAAGACCAGGCACACCTTCGAGAAGGATATGACCATCACTCAGGAGGGAGATAAGCAGACAGTCAACGAGGTGTTTCTGACCTACGATGACCTTATCCATACCTGTCACGAGGTTCTGTACGAACCCTGACTCCTGCTCTATGCGGATGTTTAATTCACGAATATCCATTATTTATAAATTACGAATTACGAATTATGAATTACGAATTATTATGTTTGTTTTATGTAATAATACGAATTACTAATTACTTCAACCCGGCGTGCAGCATCAAACCAAGTGATTCGTAATTAGTAATTCGTAGTTATGTGGTACTATTCCTCAAGAGGAACAGCGAAATAGCCCTTCTTTCCGGTTGGGAAGACACCCTGAATGTACAGCACAGGACTCTTTGACTTGCTTGCGTTCTTAACGATAGCGTTGAGTTCCTCTATGCTCTTGACGCTCTCGTCGTTAACCTTCTGGATGTAGAAGCCAGCAGGAACGCCTGCGTCGCGGAACTTACCGTTGCTCACCTTCAACACCTTGAGGCCATAGTTGATTTCGAGTTCCTTCTTTTCATTCTCATTTATTACGCGGAACTGAGCACCGAGCACGTCGAGATCCTTATCCTTTACGACATTGGTATTGCCCTGTTCGTTCTTCAGAACGATAGTAACGGTCTTTGCCTTCTTCTTGTGTAAGTAGTTGACTGTCACCTTATCACCAGGTCGCTTGGTAGCAAGCTGCTCCATAAGCTCTGCCATCTTTGTCACCTTATGACCGTCAATGGCTGTGATAACGTCGCCTTCCTCAAGTCCAGCCTCTGCTGCAGAGCCGTCTTCTGTTACCTTAGCGATGTAAACGCCCTCGTTAGTTCCGAGGTCAACTTCCTTATTCTCAGCCTTCTGCTGGTCCAGATAGATGCGAGCATCAGTACCCTGGATGCCGATAAGGCCACGCTGAACGGTGCCGTATTCCTTCAAGTCGGCTACCACCTTATTCATAATAGTAGTAGGGATGGCAAATCCATAGCCGATGTTTGAACCTGTTGGAGAGGTCAGCATGGCATTGATGCCGATGAGTTCGCCACGTGCATTGACCAGCGCACCGCCTGAATTGCCCTGGTTGATGGCAGCATCTGTCTGGATGAATGCCTCGATACCGTTGGCGCCAAGGCTTCTTGCCTTTGCCGAAACGATACCTGCGGTAACCGTAGCACGTAGGTTCAGTGGATGACCGATAGCCAAAACCCACTCGCCAACCTTAATATCATCAGAAGAGATAACCTTGATTGCAGGCAGATCTTTTGCATTTATCTTGATGAGAGCGAGGTCGGTAGTCTTGTCTGTACCTATGATACGAGCAGAATATTCGCGGTTATCGTTCATCGTGATGGTCAGTTCGTCTGCGCCATCCACTACGTGATTGTTCGTCACGATGTATCCGTCGGTAGATATTATGACGCCAGAGCCGCTGCCTTCACGCTTTGGTGTCTGCACCTTTCGCTTCTGTCCCTGGCCCTGCTGACGCTGTCCGAAGAAGCCAAATGGGTCGCCAAAGAAGTCGCTGAATGGGTCCTGCACTTCCACTTCCTGCACTTTTGAGTTCTGCAGGAATTTAATATGTACAACGCTTGGGAGTGCTTTTTCTGCTGCTACAGTCAGATCGACAGGCTGACCTGCTACCGCAGCTGGCATAGCAGGTGCCTCATTAGCCATTACTTTTGTTGTCACTGTGCCTGCAAGCATAGTTGCCAAGCACACAGATAATGCTATTGACTTATTCATTTCTTTTAACAGTTTAATAAATTCTACATGCAAAGTTATAGCAGATACTCCTTTTTCCAACACTTTTGCCTCTTTTTTTGTCCGATTTTAACAATTCAGCTACCTCCGTAAACAAACGTTTATAACTCGACACCATATTTTTGAAAAAAATTAAGTGAAATCTTTTGGCCTGCTTGTTGCTGCGCGTTAACACTTCGCAATATGCTAATGAATTATCAAGTCACTTGTCTTCTTTAATACGGAGGCACTGAGAGCACAGAGTTCACAGAGTTTTTTGAGGGCCATTCGGGATGTTTTTTCGTTCACATTTGTAGGGATTAATGCCGTGTGGAAAAACATTCCGGACGGACTTCCCTATTACTATAATATATAATAGGTATAGAAACATGACACGAAAAGCACTCATTCATGATGTCAAAGGTATTGATTCATGTTGTAATTACTGAGTAATCACAATGTAAAGACTCAGTAATTACGCTGTAAAGACTGAGTAATTACACTCTAATTACTGAGTCTTTACATCATGAATCAATACTTTTCGGACGATGAATCAATACTTTTCACATCATGAATCAATGCTTTTCACATTACGACCATCATTATTCGTCGCCCACGTTGGGACTTTTAAAATAACCGTAAAGCACTGAAAAACGGTGCAATAGCATGCTTATTTCGTCCCTGTTACATAGAAATGTAACACACACTAAACAAAATGTATCACGGCAAAGACTCATAATTCGGAATTATTTTGTAACTTTGTGGAAAATTTTTAACCTATGAAACTAAAACCTATTTTTAAGAACGGATTCTTTCTTTCCATCATGCTGACTGCCATAGGCGCACCGAACGCTATGGCACAGAAAATGAACTTGCCTATCATCCAGACAAAGTTTACTGCTGACCCTGCACCTTACGTGCATGGCGATACGGTCTATCTCTACACCACTCACGACGAAAACGGTGCCGAGGGGTTTATGATGAAGGACTGGTTGCTATACACTTCCACCGACATGGTCAACTGGCAGGACCACGGTGCAGTGGCATCGCTGCGCGACTTCAAGTGGTATGAAGGCAACAACGGCGCCTGGGCAGAGCAGGTAATTGAGCGTAACGGCAAGTGGTACATGTACTGTCCTATCCACGGTCATGGCATCGGAGTGCTCGTTGCCGATTCGCCTTACGGCCCATTCAAGGACCCTCTGGGCAAGCCTCTTGTCTGGCAGAAGGAACATTGGTATGACATCGACCCTACTGTCTGGATTGACGACGACGGTCAGGCTTACCTCTACTGGGGCAATCCGAATCTGTATATGGTCAAGTTGAACGAGGACATGATTTCGTACAGTGGCGAAATCGTGGAGCATCCAAAGATAAAGGACTATCAGGAAGGTCCTTGGTTCTACAAGCATGGCAACAACTACTACATGGCGTTTGCTTCTACTTGCTGCCCAGAGGGCATCGGCTATGCCATGAGCAAGAAGCCTACGGGACCTTGGGAGTATAAAGGTCACATCATGAACCATACCGTCCAGACTCGTGGCAACCACCCTGGCATCATCGATTTCAAGGGTAAGTCGTACTGTTTCGGACTTAACTACGACGTCTTCCGCTTCGAGACAAGCCGCCATGCGGAGCAACGCTCGGTGTCGGCAGCAGAGATGACGTACAACGCTGATGGCACTATTCAGGAGTTGCCTTATTTCTTCGACTGCCAACTCAATCAGGTAGGCCGCTTCGATCCTTACCGTCGCGTGGAGGCAGAGACCATGGCGTGGGGCTATGGACTTAAGACTACCCGCGAGAATCCTTCCGGACCATGGAACCCCACCCTATTCGTTACGGACATTGATGATGGCGAATACATCCTCGTCAAGGGCGTTGACTTCGGCAATGGAGCAGCATCGTTCACGGCGTCTTGTGCCAGCCACATGTTCGGTGGCACTCTTGAACTGCGCATTGGCGGTGTTGAAGGCAAGCTGATCGGTTCGGTTAAGATTCCTTATACCAAAGACAAGTATCAGGAGTTCACCACTCCGATTGAGGGAGCCAAGGGTGTTCATGACCTGTATTTTGTCTTCAAGGCTGGTAAACAGCAGAAGAAGAACCTCTTCAACTTTGACTGGTGGGAGATGAAGAAGGATGAAATGCACACTCAGGTTGTAGAAGACGGTGGCACAGGTGCTTACAAGGCTATCATGACTGAGTTTGCTGACCTGCCTGCTCACACTGTTTTCATGCCAAAAGACCTGTCGAAGTTCAGCAAGAAGAACCCTCTTCCGATCCTTGTTTGGGGCAACGGAGCATGCACAAACTCACCATGGGAGCACTTTAAGTTCCTCAACGAGATTGCATCTCAGGGCTATCTGGTCATCGCAACGGGCTATCTGCCAGAGAAGGAAGAGCCTTTCCAGGGCGAGATGTCAACTCCTCAGCAGCAGATGGAGTCTATTGATTGGGCCATTTCGCAGAACAACGACAAGAAGAGTCCACTCTATGGCAAGGTCGATACTAAGGCAATCTGCGCCTCAGGCATGTCTTGTGGCGGTCTGCAGACACTCTTCAACTGCGGTGACAAGCGCATAACAACCTACATGATCTGCAACAGCGGACTGTTCATTGACCCTTCTATCGCAATGCCAAACATGCCTATGCCGGGCAAGGATCAGCTGAAGAAGGTACACGGTCCTATCATCTATATCCTTGGAGGTGAGACAGATATAGCCTATAAGAACGGCATGGACGACTTCCATCGCATCAATCATGTGCCTGCTTTTGCAGCAAACTATCCTGTAGGTCATGGCGGCACATACCGCGAAGCACACGGTGGCGAGTTCCGTTTCCCTGCAATAGCATGGCTCAACTGGCAGCTCAAGGGCGACAAAGAGGCTGCAAAGATGTTCCAGGGCAATGACTGCGGACTTGCAAAGCGTGAGAAATGGGTGATTGAAAAGAACGAAAAAATAGACAAAACAAAATAACTATGACTATCAGAAAATCTTTTATGGCTATAGCCTTGGCAGCAATGACGCTTTGTTGCAATACTGCCAACGCTCAGGAGAAATATTTTAATGCCCCTGATTCTGGAGCATTACAGCTCGACGATCAGGGTTTCATACGCCGCTGGTGTGTGCTTGAGCCTATCAGTAAGCCTAACCACACCAACACAGTCTTCACCGATTCGTATCTGCGTGATGTCTTTGCGCAGGAGTATTTCAAGGATCAGATGACCATTCTTCCTAAGGATGGGCAGAAAGTTAAGGCTAAATTCGAGAAGATGGAGATGCCAAAGGACTTCCGACGTGTGGATCCAAGCACGCTGAAAGTTACTCGTGGCACGGAGACTTTGCGCTGGCACAAGCTTGATAGCAAGACGTTCAACCTCAAGTTGCTGCGCTTCGGCGAGTTCCAGACAAAGCGTCTGTACGGCGTTATCTACTGGGTTGTCACCGTTATCAACTGCGACGAGGAGATGCAGGACGTGCGTCTTGCCGTAGGAAGCAACTCGGCTTCGCAGTGGTGGGTTAACGGTGAGGAGGCATTGCTGCTCTCTGGCGACCGCCGTATGGTTGTCGATGACGGCATGTCTAACCGTATCACGCTGAAGAAGGGACAGAACATCATCCGCGGAGCTATTATTAACGGCCCTGGAATGAGCGACTTCTGCGTGCGTTTCGTAAAGGCTGACGGAACGGTTATCAAGAATGGAATAAGCATACAATAACCATAGCAGTTTGTTATTTATCTGTATTTGTAATATTTGTTTGAAATTTCAAGACACTCACCCCATAGATTCAAACCTATTATTAATATCTAACAGCAAAAAATAGAAAGCAATGAAAAAGCATAATATAGTAAAAATAGCGTTAGTTTCATTATTTCTCCTCCCCTTGGGAGAGGCCGGAAGGGGCTTCGCTCAAGTAGGCGAACCATTCATACATGACCCTTCCACACTGGCAGAATGCGACGGTAAGTGGTACACTTTCGGCACTGGAGGTGGCGGTATTATATCCGATGACGGCGGATGGACATGGCATGGAGGTGGCGTTCGACCTGGAGGTGGAGCGGCTCCTGATGTCCTTAAGATTGGCGATCGATACCTTATTGTATATGGAGCGACAGGAGGTGGACTCGGTGGTACTCACCGTGGCGACATCTACACTATGTGGAACAAGACGCTTGACCCTAAATCGCCAGACTTTGAGTATTCGGAGAAGCAGCTCGTTGCATGGTCAGAGGATGGCGATGACTGCGATGCTATTGATCCAGGTCTGCTGCTTGACCCTACCACTGGTAAGCTCTGGATGTCCTACGGAACGTATTTCGGCAACATACGTCTTGTGGAACTCGATCCAAAGACTGGCAAGCGAGTTGAGGGAAACAACGCAATTGACATCGGTATCGACTGCGAAGCTACCGACCTTATATACCGTAACGGATGGTATTACCTGCTCGGCACACACGGAACATGTTGCGATGGCGTCAATTCTACATACAACATAGTATGCGGTCGCTCACGTAACATCGAGGGACCATACGTTGATAACACTGGCCGCACCATGATTCAGGGTGGCGGAAAGATGGTCATAGCTGCTCATGACAAGGTCATTGGACCTGGACACTTCGGCAGAACGATAGTCGAAGAGGGCGTGGAGAAGATGTCATGCCACTTCGAAGGCGACTTCAACATGGGTGGTTACAGCGTCCTCGGCATACGTCCGTTGCTCTGGAAGAATGACTGGCCTGTGGCTGGTGAGGTCTTCAAGGAGGGCACTTACGAGGTAGAGTCAGAACGACATGGTTACGCTCTGGAACTCGCCGTTGACTTCAAGCGCATCAATCAGCAGCGCCGTTGGTTCCGTCATCAGGAGGGTGAGGAGATAAAGCCTATCGCTATGCAGACTCTTGCAGAGGTAATCGACGAATGGCCTAAGGGCGAAATCGGTGTGAGAAACGGCGATTTCATGGTTCGTCCACATCAGCTCTGGACGATAACTCCTATGGATAACGTAGGTGGTTTCCTCGGTCAGCCTTTCTTTAAGATAACTATCGCTGGCACAAACCGTGCTCTCGCTGCTACAAAGGACTGCGAGGTGACTACCGTTCCAGAGTTCAGCGGTGCGCCAGAACAGCTTTGGCAGATTGACCAACTTACCGACGGCACCTACCGTATCATGCCAAAGGCAATCCCTGGTACAGACAAACGCCTGTGCCTTACATCAATAGCAGACAGCACTCCGACACTCAGCGAGTTCGATTTCAATTCGGATAACTGTAAGTGGAGCTTTAAGAAAAACTAACCTTTCTGCTTGTGAAAGTTGTCAGGTTTACTACATCATCAATAATTTACCTATGAACAAATCTATTCTTTTAGCCGCATTACTCCTCCTGCCTATGGGGGAAGCCGGCAGAGCCTTTAGTCAGAACCCTATAATCCGTGACCAGTTTACTGCCGATCCGACAGCAAGAGTGTTCAACGGACGTGTATATCTATTCCCATCGCATGACATTCCTGCCCCTGATGACTATGCAAGGAAGGACTGGTTCTGTATGGCTGACTATCACATTTTCTCTTCTGAAAACCTCGTTGACTGGACAGATCATGGCCTTTTGATAGACCAGAAGCAGGTGCCTTGGGGCAATCCTACTGCCTATTCGATGTGGGCGCCTGACTGTATTGAGAAGAATGGCAAGTATTATTTCTATTTCCCTGATGCACCAAAAGAGGGAAGAGGCTTTGGCGTTGGTGTCGCTATAGCCGACAAACCAGAGGGACCTTACACGCCAGTGGCTAACAAGATAGAGGGAATCAGCGGCATCGACCCATGTGTGTTGCAGGCAAGCGACGGTAATGCGTATATCTTCTGGGGTGGCGGTGGACTTCGTGCTGCCAAGCTAAAGGACAATCTCCTTGAGCTTTCAGATGACACTCCCGTGCAGACCATGAAGATGGGCGAGCGCGAAATGAAGGTAAAGGGCGTTGATGTGGCAGCAGGTCTGCCTGATGGTTTTAAGGAAGGACCGTTCGCCTTTGAGCGTAACGGATGGTTCTATCTTACCTATCCATGGGTAGAAGATAAGACCGAGACCTTGGCTTACGCCATGAGTCGCAGCCCTCTTGGTCCATACGAGTACAAGGGAAAGATCATGGAGCAGTCGCCAACAGGCTGTTGGACAAACCATCACAGCATCGTTCAGTATAAGGGTCAGTGGTATTTATTCTATCATCACAATGACTACTCGCCTAATTTCGATAAACTCCGTTCGGCTCGCGTTGACTCTTTGTCGTTCAACGAGGACGGAACAATCAAGCCTGTCATACCTACTCTGCGTGGCGTTGGCATCAGCGATGCCCGCAAGCCAATACAGATTGACCGCTACAGCAGCATCAGCAATACTGGCGTTACTATGTCTTTCGTATGCGAAAAGGACACTATCAACCGATTTGAAGGATGGCAACTGACCTACAAAGGCACCGATGCATACTCTATATATAATAAGGTGGACTTCGGAGAGAAGCAGGTCAGCACCATAACCGTAAGGGTTAAGGCACCGGAAGGAGCACGTCTCGTGGTCAAAGACCTTACGAGCAAGATGCCAACAATGTGGGGTAACCGCCCTATTCCGAAGGAATTCCTGGAGCAGATGGCAAAGTCATGGGGCACGATAGCATCTATCGACGTTCCTGCATCTAACGATTTCATGCTCATTACGTTACCTATCAACAACCATCCTAAAGGCATCGTCGATCTGAAGTTGCAGAGCAAGGACGGACGTGAGCTATCAGTCGATTGGATAGCCTTTGACATTCAGCCTGACCTCCACCCTGCCCTACTGAGCACATCGCAGCTTCAGCCATGGCAGAAAGGCGGCATGGAGACAGGCAAGTATCGCAATCTCTTTGCTGAGTTGGGATATTCTGAGGAGCTGATTGACAAGAAACTCAACGAACTTTACGACGCATTGTTCACCGGTCCAGACCGAATCTACTTCGAATTGCCTGACAACATGGCTATCATCAGCGACGTAAAAAACCACGATGCACGTACGGAGGGCATGTCATACGGCATGATGATTGCCGTGCAACTGGACAAGAAGGATGTCTTTGACCGTCTCTACCGTTGGGCAAAGAAATACATGCAGATGCCAGAAGGCAGACAAAAGGGTTACTTTGCATGGAGTGTTAAGCCAGACGGAACATCTCCTGCACGTGGCGCTGCTGCCGATGGAGAACTCTATTTCATAACAAGTCTCATCTTTGCCTCTAACCGTTGGGGCAACGATGGCGACATTAACTATCTGGCAGAGGCACAGGATATTCTCAACACCATTCTCGGTGAGAACCAGATTGTGACCAAAGCAAAGAAAGGAAAGAAGCAGGAGGCTCCGCTCCGACTTATCGATAAGGAGTCAAACCTCATCGCTTTCGTTCCTGGAGCAAACTATACCGACCCTTCATACCATCTGCCTGCATTCTATGAGGTATGGGCAAAGTATGCTCAGGATGGCCGTTCTGACTACTGGATGGAGTGTGCACGTGCTTCAAGAGAGTATCTTCACAAGTCCATTCATCCTGTAACAGGACTCAATCCTGACTACAACAACTTCGATGGTTCACTTATGAAGACTGGCCGTACGCTTGGTGATACGTTCCGTTATGACTCATGGCGTGTCCCAATGAATATCGCTTTGGATTTCTCTTGGTCAAATTCCGACCGCGAATGGCAGACTCAGTATGGCCATAAGCTGCAGAATTTCCTTTACAGTCAGGGCATTGACTCGTTCCTTGACCAGTACAACATCGACGGAACCACACCTACTGACATCATGGCAGCAGGCGGATTCAAGGAGCTTCGCCATACACCGGGATTCATTGCGACAAGTGCTGCGCTGTCGCTTGTATGCCAACACAGCAAGGCTCGTGAGTTTGTTGACCGCTTCTGGAATAACCGTCACGACCCGACACCTTCTGGATACAAGGATGCATACTACGAGGGCATACTACGTCTCTTTGCCTTCATGCACCTGAGTGGCCGCTATCGTGTTATTGAACCAATACAGAAATAAACAGTTAGCAGTTAACAGTTAATAGTTAACAACGCATCAAATAATAACAGTTTCGTTATATATATAATAATGAATAAGCAAAAAATCATATCTCTCATCGGTCCTGCCCTTGTGCTGGTGGCATTCATCGCCTATGCCATTTATATTCTCATCGGTCTCAATGCAGATGTGTTATATACGGCACAGGATCGCAATTTCTACGTTGGCGGTACCATATTCTTCAACGATACGATGTCAAGACCGTTCGGTTTCTTTCAGTATGTTGGAGCATATCTCACACAGTTGTTCTTTGATCCAGCCCTTGGCGCTGGAGTGCTCATTGCTATTTGGGTTGCAATTTTCATTGCCGGCATAAAGGCATTCCACCTGAAAGGAGCCTGGTGTTCACTGATGGTACTGCCCGTTGCATGCCTCTTGGCATCCACCGTTGATCTCGGATATTGGGTTTATTGTCTTATTATTCCCGGCTATTGGTTCTCACAGTCGGTAGCTTTCCTATGCTTTCTGCTGCTTCTTTGGGCCGCTAATGCTACGCCACGACGCTTCCGCATCGTGTGGTATGTAGTCATTGGCTTTGCTGGTTTCCCTGTTTTCGGATGGGTTTCATATCTGTTTGCAGTGTGTCTGGCATTATCTCAGTTCAGGAAAGGTAACTACCCATCGTGGATTGACGGCACAGGCATCGTCCTTGCTGCCGTTGCACCGCTTGTGTGTCGTGCCATTTTCTACAAGAGTATATCGCCATTGCAGGTATTTATTGCAGGTTTCCCTTACTTCAAGACCTTCACCGATGAATCCGTTCGCCCTTCTATTCCTTTCTTTATTATTATAGGTATATTCCTGATTCTGTCCTTCAGTGGCATCGTTGTTAGGAAAAAGGAAGGCACAAAGAGTCGCTTTGCTACACCCGTCAGCATAGCATTGCCGCTGCTTGTTGCAGCAATATCATGCTATGGGGTATGGAAATCAATGTTCCAGGACGACAACTACATCTACGAAATGCAGATGAATCGTGCCACAATGGACGACGATTGGAAGGGCGTTATCAGCATTGCAGAGAAGACAAAGACACCATCCCGCACAATGGTTATGCTTAAAAACATCGCTCTCATGAACACTGGCGAACTGGGAGAGCGTTCATTCGAACTGGGAAATAGTGGTCTTGAGATAAACAATCCAGATTCTCTCAACCTTAGTGTAATGCAGATAGCCTCGCCAACTATCTATTATAACTACGGAAAAATGAACTATGCCATGCGCTGGTGCATGGAGTTTGCTGTGTCATACGGTTTCTCTCCTTACTATTATAAGATTCTGGCACGCTGCGCAGAAGCCACAAACGAGAGTTATCTTGCAGAAAAATACAAGGATCGTCTGCACAGTATGCTGTTCTATTCTGATTGGCAACCAAAGCCAGCCACTCCTATCGTGACAGAGTTGCAGAAACTTTTCCCTGACTTACTTGAGGATGACACGAACAATTGTGAGCGTTATCTCATAGACAAACTAAGCATGACGCAAAACGTAAATAGCAAATTGCTAACGGAAGTAGGTCTTTTATATTCGGTTATTATGCGTGACAACAGTCGTTTCTGGGCTTCATTCTGCAACTATATGACACACCTTAAAGGAAAGGAATTGCCAAAACAGTATCAGGAAGCCTTCTGTTTGTTCAACGATAAGGCACACATCGATATCCCTTTCAAAGTTAACATCCAGCCGGAAGTAATGGAGAAGTACAAACTCTTCTGGGAAACTGGCAACAGTTATGTTAAATACTACGACACGCCAGAAACATTAGGTGCGTTCATGGCAGAAGATTGGGGCACTACATACTGGTGGTTTAACGCCTTCGGTCGCAACGCTTACTAACTCAAGTTTCGCAAGCTCAACTTGCATTGGTTATTAGGTTTCAGGTCGCTTCGCTTTTAGGTTTTAGGTTTATTTGTAACTGTAATAAACCTCAAACCTATAACCTAACAACCTCAAAACCTTTGACTTGAGCGCATGCGAAAGTTGAATTACTAATATAAAACATTACTCATTAAAGGTTTTCTTGCCAATTATCAGTTACTTATGAAGCAATACATATCATCCGTTGTTTATATTTTTATCCTGTCATTCCTTTTCGCAGCTTGTACGTCTCACCCCGATGTGCCTGCCTCAAGCAAGGATGCCGGCTCACTACCTCGCATCTTCCCTGACTACCGAAACGTCACTGTGCCATGCAACATAGCACCTCTTAACTTCATGCTCGAGGATAAAAGCTATGAAGAATGCGTTGCGCGAATAACCACTCCTGATGGAAACAGCCAGACATACGGTGAAGGACGCAAAGTCATTATCCCCGAAAGCGAATGGCACGATATGCTAAACGCTGCCAAAGGCAAAGATCTCAGCATTGAAGTTTGGGGCAAAAAAGGCGATGAATGGTTGGCTTTCAATAAGTTCAGCATAAGCATTGCCACTGAGCCTATTGACGAATACATGTCCTACCGACTCATTGAGCCATCCTATTTGCTATACAACAGCATGAACATCTCGCAGCGAAACGTCACTAACTTTGATGAAAGAGAGATATTCAACAATAAGGTTGCATGCGATAATCCTAAAGGTCAGTGCATTAACTGCCATAGTTATCAGAACTATAAGACCGACAACATGCTCTTCCATGTGCGTGTAACTGACGGTGGAACAATCATTGTCAACGATGGCAAAGCATCAAAAGTTGACCTAAAACGCGACAACACCATCAGCGCCGGCGTATATCCTGCGTGGCATCCTACAGAGAAACTCATTGCATTCTCTACAAACACCACTCGTCAGGAATTCCATACAGCCAATCCAAACAAGACGGAAGTATTCGACCTTGCTAGCGATCTTATCCTCTACGATGTGCAAAAAGACGAGGTAAGCATCGTCTCTGCCGACACCACTCGCCTCGAAGTGTTCCCTACATGGTCGCCTGACGGCAAGTATCTCTACTACTGTGCCACCCTGTCTATGAGCGAAGAAATGACCGGAAAGCATATTGGCAAATACTACGACCAGATACAATACAACCTGTATCGCCGCAGTTTCGATCCTAAGACACGCAATTTCGGCAACGAAGAACTTGTCTATGATGCTGTTACAAACGGCAAAAGCGTCTCACTCCCTCGCATTAGTCCGGACGGAAAGACTATCATATTTGCACAGGGAAAATACGGATGTTTCCACATCTGGCATCATGATGCCGACATTATCGGTCTGCCTCTCAATGCAGGTCTGCCTGTTGCCACAGACAGTCTTGGCCTTAACATCAGCAAAGTCAACCTTACCAGCATGAACAGTAAGAACTATGCAGAGAGCTATCCTACATGGTCGAGCAACGGAAAATGGATAATGTGTGCAAGCCGTCGCCATGATGGCAATTACAGTCGTGTCTATATCGCATACTTCGATGGCAAATGTGCCCGCAAGGCATTCATGCTTCCACAGGCAGATCCAGAGCGATACGCACAGCTTCTGAAGAGTTATAACCGCCCTGAGTTTATGGTTGAGCCTGTCAAGAATACGATTGACGACTTCCGTGCAGTAGTAAAAAAATAAAAACTAAATAACAATGAAGCGTAACATCCTATTACTTTTCACCTTTCTCTCTTCTATTTTCACATACGCAGAAGGCGTATATGGAGTACCGTTCGTTAAGAACAAGTTTACCGCAGACCCAGCACCGATGGTGTGGGGCGACCGTCTTTATGTCTATACTGGCCACGACGAGTGGTACGACGGGCAGGACAAAGCCGGCGGTGGCAAAGAGTTTAACATCACAGAATGGCTTTGCTATTCTACCGATGACATGCAAAACTGGACCGATCATGGTTCTGTTCTCCGTCCTGGTCACTACGCTTGGGCAGACACAATAACCTCAGGCGTAGGCACAGCATGGGCATCACAGGTAGTGCCTCGCAACGGTAAGTTCTACTACTATACAACTCTTCAGGGCACAGGCGATAGTGCCGGATATGCCATTGGCGTTGCCGTAAGCGACTCACCAACAGGACCTTTCAAGGATGCCATAGGTAAAGCTCTTATAACTGATAAGATGACAGAAAACGGCAAGCGTGGATGGTGGAACGATATCGATCCAACTGTGCTCATCGACGACGACGGTCAGGCATACCTATGCTGGGGAAACGGCACCTGTTTCATGGCAAAACTCAAGGAGAACATGATTGAACTCGATGGCGATATATGGAAGGTTGACGTGCCACGCTATATCGAAGGTCCATGGCTCCATAAGCACAACGGATGGTATTACCTCACCTACGCCTCTATGGGTTTCGACCGTAAGGAGGCCATCGACTATGCTATGTCGAAGTCTATCATGGGACCTTGGGAGCATAAGGGCCAGGTAACGGGCGGTGGAGAGAACTCTTTCACTAACCATCCTGGCATCATTGAGTACAAAGGTCAGTGGTATCTGTTCTATCACAATGCCACAGTAACCATCGATGGTCATGCAGGCGCCATCGGTCGCCGTTCTGTTTGCTTTGACAAACTGACCTACAACCCAGACGGAACGATGCAGTACGTTGCGCAGAACAACGTCGTTGCAACTCCGTTTGAGACCAACGCCCCTATGTCTCAGTATCCTAACCTCACCAAGGACAATCGTGGTCAGTTCCTCGTCAAGGCTCCTAAGGCCAGCGAAGTAATCGTTGATATCTGCAATAAGAAATATACCATGCAGAATGATGGTAAGGGTAACTGGACGGCTACAACTGATCCGCTAGTCGTAGGCCCACACTACTACTTCATTGAGGTAGATGGTGCCCGCGTCAGCGACCCTGCTTCACGCAGCGTATATGGTTGCGGCGTTTATTCAAGCATTATCGAAGTGCCTGAGACTCCTGAGGCATCGGCCTACTATACATACAATAAGGACATCCCACATGGTCAGGTTCGCCTCTGCCAGTACTGGAGCAACACCGAGAATCGCATGCGCCAGTGCTACGTCTATACACCTGCCGACTACGATAAGAACACCAAGAAGCGTTACCCTGTGATGTATTTGCAGCACGGCATGGCAGAGAACGAGACGGGATGGCATGTTCAGGGCAAGATGGCTAATATCCTTGACAACAACATTGCTGAAGGAAAGGCTGTGCCAATGATTGTCGTTATGGACAACGGCAACTGCGACTACGGCTTTGGTGCAAATCCTAACGAGGATCGTAACGCCTTCGGTTCCAGCTTCTTCAAGGTCATTGTCGATGATATTATCCCTTATATTGACAACACATTCCGCACCAAGACCGACCGCAACAACCGTGCAATGGCTGGCCTCTCATGGGGCGGCTGGCAGTCGTTCAACATCGCCATGACCAACCCCGACAAGTTCTCTCATCTCGGTTCGTTCAGCGGTGCTGTCTTTATGCTTGCCGGTCAGGACGTAACTAAGTCTTACGACGGCATCTGGAGCGATGCAGACAAGTTCAACAAGCAGTGGAACACGCTCTTCATCGGCACTGGTTCGGAGGAAAACCTTGGCTCACAGGCAGTAAACGACAAACTGAACAAGGCTGGCATCAAGACTAACTGGTACCTCTCAGAAGGCACAGCACACGAGTGGTTGACATGGCGTCGCTGCCTGAATGAGTTTGTACAACTTATATTTAAGAAGTAACACAGTAACCTGAAATAATATGACAAAGTTCATTAACAAATTATTCACCTCCCCGTTAACGGGGAGGATAGGAGGGATCCTTTTCTCTCTCTTCGCTTACACAGCAAGCGTTTCTGCTCAGAACCCTTATCTCCCACTTTGGGAACACATACCAGACGGCGAGCCATACGTGTTTGAAGACCCAGACAAACCAGGCGAATACCGTGTGTATATTTATGGTTCGCACGATAATATCATCACCGAATATTGCGGACGCGACCAGGTTGTGTGGTCGGCATCGGTAAAGGATCTCAACAACTGGCGTTACGACGGCATCATCTTCAAGTCTGATATGGGTCCTGACGGTCGCCCATTGAAGGCCGGAGGCATTGCCGACGTGCTCTACGCACCAGACGTTACGATGAAGATTGGTAAGGATGGCAAGAAGGAATACTACCTTTATCCTAACAATCAGGAGTGGGGACGCAACGGCATGGCTGCCAAGAGCGACCGCCCAGACGGTCCGTTCGTTGTATGCAACTGGAGCAAGACCAACCCTACAGAGACTGATGGTGTACTGAAATTCGACCCTGCCGTGTTCGTTGATGATGATGGCAGAGTGTATGGCTATTGGGGTTTCGAGAAGTCATACGCAGCAGAGTTTGACCCAGAGACTATGGCAACGGTGAAGCCAGGAGCACAAATCATCGAGGATATGGTTTCAAGCAGCAAGCAGCCAGGCGATTTCCGCTTCTTCGAGGCATCGTCTATGCGTAAGATTCAGGACAAGTATGTCTTCATCTATAGCCGCATCACCGCACCGGGCGAGTTCGGTTTGCCTTCTGATAACTATACCCTGGCATACGCATACAGCGACAATCCGCTCGGCCCTTGGACCTACGGCGGCACCCTGATTGACGGTCGCGGACGTGAGACCGATGCCAACGGCAAGACCATCGCTACCGCTGTGCCTTACGGTAACACCCACGGCAGCCTCTGCGAGATTAACGGTCAGTGGTGGATATTCTATCATCGCCAGATTGGCACTAACGAGTATTCGCGTCAGGCAATGGTAGCGCCGGTAACCGTAAAGGTTGAAAAGGGCAAGGGCGGTAAGGTAACGATCTCTGAGGGCGAGTACAACTCCGAAGGTTTCATGACCGAAGGTCTCAACCCTCTGCACAGATCTGCTGCTGCATGGGCATGCTATCTGCTTAATCCAAAGGGTGTTAAGCATGAGTATCCTAATAATTACTACACCGGTTCGTACATAGAGGCAACCCGAGTGACACCAGAGGAAGGCTGGATTTCTAACCACAAGACACCAATCTGCCCTGTCATCAACAACACCAGCGGCTCTATCGTCGGTTATAAGTATTTCAACCTTAACCACACCACAAAGATTGACGCTCTCAACCTCGTTGCGCGCCTCACCCCTGAAGGCATCGACGGCACCATCGACATTATGGTTGACGCTCCAGATGCTGCACGCGGTGGCAAGAAGATAGGTCAGATCTCGGTAAGCAAGGATGCTCCAAAGACTATGGCTGAATATAGCACTCCTATCGCCGGACTCAAAGGCATGAAGGGTAAGCATGCGCTCTACTTCGTCTTCAAATCGTCAGTAGAAGACAAGTCAATATGCAAGCTCTACGATTTCATATTCAAATAAAACCTTTTTTTTATTGATTTGCTACAGTACTTGCTACGGATTACTGCAGTACTCAATACGGAATACTGCAGTACTCAATACGAATTACTGCAGTACTTAATACGGAATACTGCCTCGCGTATATGAAAACAAAACAGATTGCATCAATTATCGTCACACTATTAATGCTTCTTTGGTCGCCTTTCACACTAAACGAAGCTTGTGCACAGACATCGCCAAGCGGCATTGTCCGCATTGTTCCGCGTGCCAAGCATTTGTCTGTGGAGTATCGGGTGGACAAAAAGTGGCGTGAAGTGATGACCATCGCTACCAGTTCGCTCATGCCTAAGCGTATGAACCCTGAGGTGGTGCGTGTGGAGTATGACATGTGCGTGGGCAAAAAACTCAAATGCTCAAACCAATACCGTCAGCAGGACTATGCGTCTGCTGACGGAAAGAGCATCCTGTCTGTGCGTGTCTATAACGATGGCGTGGCGTTCAAGGCAATAGAGCCAAACCATGTGACGGTCAAGACAACGTGCAAGAACAGTTGGCTCATGAGGTGGCACGACTCATACGAGGATTTCTTCGTCAAGAATCGTGAGCAGAAGGTGGGCGAACGTCTTGCTTATCCTGCTTTGTTTGAATATGACGATAGCCTTTTCGCGCTGCTCTCTGAGTCAGGCGTTGATAAGACTAATGCTGCAACAAGCATGTATGTGGCTGATACAAACCGCTTTGATCTTCGCCCCGAAGGAACGGAACAAGGCGGATGGCAGACGCTCATCATAGGTTCGTTGAAGGACATAGTTGAGTCAACTCTCATCACAGACAATTCTGCTTCTCCTGACGGCAAGACCTATTCGCTCTCTCCCGATAAGTGGCAGGGTGGCGTTGCCTCATGGATTTATTGGGCTAACAACCACGGTTCCAATGATTTCTCCATCATTAAGAAGTATGTTGACATGGCCGTTGCACTACACATGCCATACGTTCTGATTGATGCTGAATGGGACGAGATGGACAAAATTCCTGCTAACAATGGCAAGACCATTGAGGATGCCGTAAGGTATGCTGTAGAGCAGGGCATAAAGCCTATGATATGGTACAACTCGAGCGTTGGCTGGATTAATGGTGCACCAGGTCCAAAGTTCCGACTGAACAAGCCTGAAGATCGTGAGCGTGAGTTTGCTTGGTGTGAGCGTATAGGCATAAAAGGTGTGAAGATTGATTTCTTCTCTGGCGATAACAATATGAATATTAGCTATATGGCCGACCTGCTTGAGTGTGCTGCAAAGCATAATCTGCTGGTAAACTTCCACGGAGTGACAACCATGCGCGGGTGGCAGCGAACCTATCCTAACCTCATAAGTAGCGAGGCGGTGTATGGAGCTGAGTGGTACAACAACGTGCCTACATTCACCCGCAAGGCGGCTCGCCATAATGCCACGCTGCCATTTACGCGCAACGTCATCGGCTCTATGGATTATACCCCTTGCGCTTTCTCCGACTCACAGCATCCGCACATCACAACCCATGCCCATGAACTGGCTCTCACGGCGTTGTATGAGTCTGGCATTCAGCATATTGCCGATAGTCCTGAGAGTCTGCTTGCCCAACCTCTTGAGGTGCGCAACTATCTCTCGATGCTCCCAACCGTATGGGACGAGACACGTTTCATCTCCGGTTACCCTGGCGAAAGTGTGGTCATGGCACGCCGAAAGGGCAACACATGGTATGTGGCTGGCATCAACGGCACCGACGAGGCTAAGACACTGGACGTATGTCTGCCTATCAAGAACGCCCGCGGAATACTCTTTGAAGATGGCAACCCATCCAAGAATCCTTGGAAGATAACGCGTATCAACAGCAACGAAATCACTGCCATAACCTGTCTGCCGCGTGGTGGATTCGTCATGGTTATACAATAATATATTATTATGAGAAAAATAACTAAAACATTAAAAAGTGTAATAGGAGTGAGTATTATGATGACAGCATGTTCACAACCTAATGTCTCTGTTGATCAGCAAGTTGAAGACATCTTCAGCAAGATGACTCAGGAGGAAAAGATAGCACAGCTTCATGGCATGTACCTGGAGCAGTTGTTTGACGAGAACGGTAAACTTGACACGGCTAAGTGTAGGGAAATGATACCAAACGGAGTAGGACATTTCTCGCAGTTTGCTATGAACACCCAGAACTCGCCTGACCAGTTGCGCGACAAAGTGGCGCAGATGCAGGAGTGGCTCATCAACAATACTCCGAGCGGCATACCAGCATTGTTCCACGAGGAGGTGCTTAGCGGTGTCAATACCCGCGAGGCTACCATCTATCCTCAGCAGATTGGCTTGGCATGTTCGTTCAATCCTGAACTTGCAGAAAAGAAGACCTACGAGACAGCCACACTGCTTCACAAGATGGGTGGCTACATGGCCCTCTCGCCAATGGTCGATGTCTGCCGCAATCCATCGTTCAATCGCATGGAGGAATCCTACGGCGAGGACGGCTATCTGTCTGCTGCTTTGGGCGTTGCCTTTGTCAAAGGTCTGCAGCACGACAACCTGAAGGAGGGCGTTGCTGCCTGCACCAAGCACTTCCTTGGCTACGGTGGCGGTGGCGATACCGACCGCAAGCAGATGATGGAAGACATCCTTCTGCCACATGAGGCTATCATTCAGACAGTTGGCAGCCATGTGCTGATGCCAGGCTATCACGCAATCGACGGTACAAAGTGTGTTGCAAACAAGGAAATACTGACCGATATCCTGCGCGATTATCTCAAGTTTGATGGCATCGTCGTCAGCGATTACGGCGCAATAGAGCAGGTTAATGACTCGCTGGATGATGTGCATCGTGCTGCCCTTGCCCTCAATGCTGGCAACGACGTTGACTTCCCAGAGGGCAAGAGCTACAAGCATCTGCCAGAGGCTCTTGCACAAGGACTTGTCACTCAGGAGGCTATCGACCGCGCCGTTAAGCGTGTGCTAAAGTTAAAGGCACAGCTTGGACTCTTCGATAAGGACAGAAAACTCTATGCCGAAGGTCATATTGAGGCAGACACAAAGGAGGAACGCGAGACGGCATACATACTTGCTACTCAGTCAGTTGTGCTTCTGAAGAACGATGGAATACTTCCATTGAAGGCTGGCAACGTGCTGCTCACTGGCCCTAATGCCAACAGCATGTGGGCTATGTGTGGCGACTACAGCTACCCATGTATGCGCTATTTCTGGAAGAAATCTATTGAGGATGGTACCCACCCGCAGGTCATCGGACTTAAGGCCGGCATGGAATCGCGTATGCCAAAGGGCTTTGCGCTGAACTATTCACGTGGCTGCGACTGGACAGAAGAGGTTGAAACCGTCGTTGAGTCGAGCGGCGACCCACGCGTGGCATATCTCGTTGACATTCAGAACCGTATGGTTGACAGTGGCGAGAAGGCAGATTGGGATGAGGCTATCCGTATGGCAGCACAGAATGACGTCATCGTTGCTGCCGTAGGCGAGAATGTTATCCTCTGCGGCGAGAACCGCGACCGCAAGCATCTGCGTCTGCCGGGTCGTCAGGAGGAGTTCGTCAACGCCCTGATAGCAACAGGCAAGCCAGTCGTACTTGTTGTCTTTGGCGGTCGTCCACAGATCATCAGCGACCTCGCAAAGAAGTGTGCGGCAGTCATCCAGGCATGGTATCCTGGCGAAGAAGGCGGCAACGCTCTTGCCGACATCATCTATGGCAAGGTATCACCTTCTGGTCGTCTCAGCGTAAGCTATCCTAACCAGCCAATCAATGAGAACGTATGCTACAACTATTCTACCGAGAACGACCCACGCATCGAGTGGCCTTTCGGCTATGGTCTGAGCTACACCACATTCGAATACTCTAACCTCCAGGTTGACAAGTCTGTCGCAACTGATGCCGAGGCAGTAAATGTTTCGTTCGAAGTGAAGAACACAGGCAAGATGGCATCTGACGATGTGCCACAGCTTTACATCTCATCGGTGAACAGCAAGACTCGTCAGTACCGTCCTATCCAGCTTGAGGGCTTCAAGCGCATCACGCTGAAACCAGGCGAGACGAAGAAGGTTACCCTTGCACTTGCTCCTTCACAGTTCGGCTATTTCGCCAACAACGAGTGGAACATCGCACCGGGACGCTTCATCGTAAAGATCGGCGCATCCTCTCGCGACATCCGACTCTCGCAGGAGGTAGAACTTACAGGCAACAACGTCACCATGCCGTTGCGTAAGCAGTATTTTGCAAAATAAGAAGACCCACCCCCATACACCCTCCCAGACCCACCCCGGCCCTCCCATAAAGGGAGGGAGATTTTAATTGATTTGCTATTATAAATAAACTTGTACAAATATGAAAATCAGGAATATACTAGCGTTAATAATCACATTAATAACCCTCCCCCTTTATGGGGGAGTCGGAGGGGGTCTTGGGGGTGGTCTTGGAGTCGGAGGGGGGCTTCACGTCACCTTCATCACCCCATCTATAGTCCGTGTGCAGTGGCGACCAGATGGCGCTGTAATGGACAATAATACAGGCGTTTGCATTTATGATAAGACAAAAGCAAAAGAGGCGATGCGCTCTTCGGAAATCATCGTGGAACGCAATGCCTCTGGCGCATTGACCTTTCTCGATGCCCGCACTGGCGACGTACTTCTTCGCGAGAATGAGCAGAGGCCACATAGCGCGGAGGACGTTGTACGCGAGCATATCACATACGACGAAGCATCGGCACACACCGAAGAGACGGCCAACGGCACCGTGACCGTCAAGGACATCATTCGCCGTGACACCATCGGCACCGACACCCGCTATACTGTTGCGTTCAGCACCGTTGGCGAGCGAGCTCTCTATGGCCTCGGAGCACACATGGAGGACTATATGAACCTCCTCGGCAAGACCATGTATCTCACTCAGCACAACCTCAAAGCCATGGTGCCATTCCTCATTTCCACAAAGGGCTATGGCCTGCTTTTCGATGCCGGTTGTGCCATGAAGTTTGTGTCTTCGGCAGACAACATGGAGATGCAGATGGAGGCAGCAGATTGCATCGACTATTACTTCATTAAGGGATCGGACATGAACGAGGTGGTGAATGGTTATCATTACCTTACGGGTGAACCTTCGCTCATGCCTCGTTGGCTGTTCGGCTACACTCAGTCGAAGGAGCGTTACGTTTCGTCTGACGATCT
>JAZUKC010000104.1:0-4468 GCA_045643065.1 Prevotella sp. | reverse complement strand
TAATACACACGACAATAAATAACCCTTATTGTTCCTCACTGGCGGGACCCACACACCCACCCTTCAACAACTTTCACTCATTTATAACCCCAAAAAGAAATAAATGTTTCAGCTTAACAACCTACTCAAAAGAACCCTCTTACTCTCCCTACTCCTCGTTGCCACAGTGGTAGCGATGGGACAGACTGCGCAGACGAACAAGGATGATTTGACCAATACCGCTGGTCAGATTCTTGCTGATGGAACTGTGTATATGGTCAATTCCAACATGACCATAAACTCAGGAAAAACTTCGCTTTATGGATTGAAGGTTGCAGAAGGTGCAACAGCTACAATTTTCATTCCTGCTGGCGTAACACTTACTGTCTATGGTAAGGATGCCAATGGCACTACTGGTGGTGGTGCTGGTATCCTCGTGCCTGCAACTTCTACCCTCTACATCACTGGTGCTGGCACACTGAATGTGTATGGCGGTAATGCAGCTGATGGCGAGAAAGGAAAGGATGGTGGTGATGGTACTGCATCTATAACACAAAATGGATGGTTAATAAATGTAACATACACCTATAGTACCAAAAGCGGTGCTGGAGGCGATGGTGGTTATGGCGGTGGTGGTGCAGGTGCTGCCATTGGCGAAAACGGTGCGAATGGAGGCGACGGTGGTAAAGGTTCCTCAGGCTCAACACAGTCTGGCAATAAGACAACAAGCTTCACAGCAGCCGAGGGTGTGCCAACTGTTAACGACTTTACACTTGCCGAAAATAAGAATTACATAGGCAAAGCGGGACAAGATGCACAGGGTATGGGTAATGTATTCATCCTTGGTACTGTCAAAGTTTATGCTACAGCCGGTAACGTCGGCAAAGGAGGAGAAGGGGGTACTGGTGACAAATACAAGTCTGCTAATGCAGGAGGTATTTTTGGATGGGGCGCTCGCTATGTCGTCGGTGGCGGCGGGGGTGGGGGCGCTGGCGGTGGCGGCGGGAAGACAACCGATTATGCTATTGCAGGTGGTGCTGGTGGTGCCAGTGGTGGTAGTGCTGGTGGTGCAGGGGCAACCGATTTTGCAACTACTTCACAAACAAATGCAATAAATGCTTATAGTAATGGCGGTGGAGCAACAGGTTATGGACAAGGAGGCAATGACGGCAAAGCTGGTGCAGGAACACGCGATACTGGTAGAAAAGGTAATAGTGATGTTTACAATTGCCAAGGCGGTTTCGGTTGTAACGTATCAAACATCCCTGGCGAAAATGGTGACAATGGTTCTCTCACTATAAAAGGTTCTGCAACTCTTGGTGGAACAAAAGTCCGTCCTGCCGACAACACTATTGCGGCAACAAACACTCTCGGCGTACCAGTTCAACTCAAGACTATGATTTCTGTAAGGAATCATGGTGGCGATGTTGCTGACCAAGACTTTGAATGGCGTATTGGCGAGATGATGCCAGACCTTCAAAAGCCAACTCGTGAAGGTTACATCTTCGTTGGTTACTACACTGAACCAGACGGTGGCGGCAAGCAGGTATATCACAACACTTGCAAGGGAGAATATTGCTGTGACTTTGTTCAGCCACAGACACTTCATGCACTTTGGAAGCATGACAACTATACTTTCACTTGGAAATACACTTATGCAGATCCAAACGACCACACAAAGCCTATCACTATAGACGAAAGTGACAGATGCAAGGAAGCTACTGTTACTCTTCTCTTCAATGATGGGACAAAGAAGAACATTGCTTTGACCGCTGGTTCAACAATAGGTTCCGGCACTTTGGATGACCCAACAAGATCTGAAGTAGGCATAAAGATTTCTATCGCAAACTCAGAATCTTTTGTTGCGCCTAACATAACGGTCACAGAGGCAATGGCTGCCAAGATGAATGGTATTGATATAGACATTCCACAGACTTGCAAAGACAAGGGATACAAGATTTCAAAGGTTGACGCTAACCACGGCGAAGCATTCTATGCTCCAGGACGCATTGACCTCCCATGGGAGATTATTCCAGTTAATAGCATTGACCAGTCTTATTGGCCAAAGGCTATCTATGTAAAGGTGCTGCAAGGCAACTCAGAAAGCAATGTGACAACTCCTATCGTTGAGCATACAAGCCAAGCTGTTCGATGCGATTTGGCTAATGGCAAATATACCGGTTCGTTCCCTGTAAAGGAGAACATTGACGGAACTACATACGTGGCTTATTATCGTATACAGATTGTCTCCGTAGACAATAACGGTAAGGAATCTCATTTCGAGACTTACTCACCTGCTCTTATCTCAACAGAGGTTAAACATTACATTAATGATGCCACTGACTATACAATTCATTACAATGCCACTATCCCTGTTGTAGAATTGAATCCTAACGACGGTGTGCTGACTACAAATACTCCTCGATATGCATGGGAATCATCAATCAGCACTAGTGACAACTATGCTGCTACTCGCGAAGGTTGTGACTTCCTCGGTTGGTCAACTACCAAATATACAGAATCCAAGCAGCCTTCAACAGACTATACTGATGAATATCCTATCGTAGGCGCTTCTGGTATTTTGTATTCTGTTTGGCAAGACGTTCAGGCACCTCAAGTTGTGTTTGGAGATTACGACGAAGCTGCAAAACAGCAACCTTTCACTATCTCAGACAATATGTCGGGAGTACAGTCGTTGGAGTATTTCCTTTCAACAACTGCAGTAGAACCAAGCAGCGTTTCTTCTTGGACTAATCAGAGTACAAGCCAGCCTGTGCAGATTCCTAATGACTACAAGGAACAGCCAAAGGCTTATCTGTATTTGAAAGCAACTGACGTAGCAGGAAATGTGCAGTATTACACAAAGGAGATAGACGTTGACCCTAAGGCTCCAACAATTGTTGTGGTTGACAATACAAGGGACAACAAGGTGGTAAAAGACAAGATAGATGGAAGTGAGACTCTTGTAGTTTGTCAGCGAAAGGATGCTAGTCAAGACATCATCCCTCTTACTTGTACTGCTACAATTGAGGATAACGTAGAACTGAAGTCGGTTTCTGTAACGATGAATGGAACGGATATCAGTTCTCAGTTGACTGGTAATACGAAGTCAAAGACCCTCATTATGACTCCACCAGATATAACAGATTCGAAGGCAGAACCAGAGGCAAATGTTTATGTTATCACAGCCACTGACTTTATCGGTAATGTGACAACCCAAAAGATAGCTGTATTTAACGCTCATGTATGGGCAAAAGAATGGACAGACGTTGAGCCTACAGCAACAACACCTGGTAGAGTTTCACACAAAGAATGCGCTCACTGTCACATCATTATTCTCATTGAAGCAACCAATGACGAGATTGATACCACAGACCCAGCTCAGGCTGCAAAGGCAACCATACCACAAGGCTCTATACTTGTAAAGGGTGATGTTCCTCATAGCGGAACTCCACCTACTTACGGAATACTCGCCTTTGATCCATTCATAAATACAGCTTTTGAAAAGGCATGTGAGAATATTGAAAGAATGGAAGGTGCTAAAGAAATCAAACTCACAGGTCCTTCTCGTTTGGATGCTGCAGATGTTGCGACTAATTTTACTTTCTTGTATTCTGAAGTTGTTGATGATAAAGGCACCACAGAAGATGTTAGTGTAGACATCAACAAACCTCTCCTCCTCAATCTCAATGGCCAATCTATCCAGAAGGCTAATGGCAGCGCTTACACCATAACTGGTAACAGCAACGTCACCATTCTCCTGACTGACGGAAACAATCGTGGAAAGGCAGAAGGTCACACCCAGGAATATGCTACTGACATTATTCCTTATAAAAACAAATCAACTGTAACCGGTTCGCCAATAAAGTACACTCGTAAGTTCTCTGACATACAGCAAGGCAATTGGCAGGCATTGTATCTGCCTGTAGGATTCACATATACTGAAGATATGGCAGCAAAGTTCTCTTTGGCAAAGTACGCAGAAATGAACGACTTCACTCAGGAAGGCGACGGACACGTTGTGATTAAATTGGAAAAGATCAGCACTATACCTAACAGCGTTTCAGGTCCACTATTCATCAGTTATCCAAGCGATGAAGTTTTGGAAATTAACTTGGGAACTGATTTGCCTGCTGCAACCTCACATACAGCCAACACTTCAGCAGGCTCAGGTTTCAATTTCATCGGCACGCTCTACGATTCCCCTGCTTCCGTTGCAGAGAACCCATTCTGGGTAATGCTCAACAATGGTAATATATGGTATGCGGCAGCTGGTCAGACGCAGCGTCCTTACCGTTGGGTGATACAGCCGGCGAGCGGCAGTGGCGTCAAGAGCATTTCGTTCCAAGTAGTTGATGATGCTTCTGACATAAAGGAAGTAAACCAAAAGCGCAACGACGATGGCAACATCTACACAATCGACGGTCGCAAGGTTCCTTCTGCAAGCTCTTTGCAACCAGGCATCTATATTAAGAATGGGAAGAAAATG
>JAZUKC010000103.1:0-5374 GCA_045643065.1 Prevotella sp. | reverse complement strand
TATTGATAGTTCAACGAAAGACTGATAGTTCTCAAAACCGTGAGGGTCAAGGGTCATGCCACATCTTATTTACTCATCTCGTAATGTGCCACTTCCCTGATGCCGTTTTGCAAATACGGATGTGTCACTTGCGGGAGCATTGCCTGAAGGATACTTTCATCCTTTTCTCTGATTTTCTCATTGCCGTTAGGGGCAATGATGGCTTTCCAAAAGTCCTGCACATATAATTGCTGCATAATTAGTGTCTATTATCAATTGGAGGCATGATGTGTCATAGTTTCTACTCAATGACTCTTATCGGTTTATATTTTGTTATGTGTTGGTTGGCTTGCAGTTGGTCGATTCTAACGTTGTAACGCCTTGTGCCATAACTCCAGCCTTCTCCGTTCACCACGACATCGGTCACGTTATCTTCCATAATGTCAATAACTGTGCATGTCTCTGGCAGCGGAGGATATTTATCTACTATACAGACATATTGTCCTGCCACACCCTTTATGTTATAGGACTTGCCCAGGGGTATTATACCATTGTTAGATTCGATGATTTTATATTTCTCTCCAGTAGCCACATCGCGAATATAGTTGTTGAAAGTACTCTGAAAGTATGTCAAGTCCCAGTATTGCAGCTCTACATAGGCAAGATATGTTGCCTCTTTGGTACACCAGATGGCATATCTGTTGATGACATCATAGAAATAGCCTGCAGGCATCGCCACCGTATGGGCATCGGTATATATAGGAAATGTATTCTTGTCGGAAGGGTCATATTCGCCTGGAATCTCAAGGAGTCTTGGAGCCTTTATGTGTGTCGGAGCCTCTTTGTCATATTTGATTTTAGCAAAAGGCTCTGCCTTGGGCTGGGTTACATTATTATGACTGGCACATGCTGTCACCATCAGCATACACAGCATTATGATTAATGTCTTCTTCATATCCCTATTGTTTTATTTTTCAATGTAACTATTGATGGATAGTGTCCTCATGTTTAAGTCCAGCCAACTGCACAAGTGCCAGAATCGGATATTCTTCACATCTTCAGGCAACGGCGGGAAGACAACAGTGAGTGCAAATGTCTTTCCAACCATTCCCCTCATATGGAATGAGTTCCAGCAGTCTTTCGTGAGCGAACGGCGTGCCTTGTAGTGGTCGCCTGTTTCGGTGTCCTCTATGTAGGTCTGGTCACCTCCAAGCCAAAACCACTGCCCTTCTTCTTCGCAGGTACCTACACATACTACATGAGTTTCATTTTCCAATCGTTTGATATAGAAACCTTCTCTGGAAATGGACTGATTGGTATTCAATGGCAGATTATCTACATAAGGGTATCCGTCAGAAGCATGGGTAGGAAGGTCTTCTTGTATGTCTTCGCCTACTTCTTCAGCGGTCTCACTATTGTCAGTATCTGCATCTTCATCTGCAATTTCCTCCTCGACAGATTCGGGTTCTTCTTCGGCAACATCCTCTGCAACTGGAACTTCGGGGACCACTACCTCCTTGTCATGTTTTTCTGCATCCTTATACCTGACAATGGTCTCGGCCTCTCCGACGGTGAATGTGAAGGCGCAGAAGAGTGCAATTATCCAGAGCACCGTGCCCGTCTTGCCCTTGATGCCCATACAGCCTATGGCTGATTTCTTCATCTCGATGAAGCGGCTGCGGATGAACGAATGATAGAATCCGTTGGCGATTACCATGCTGTCCTCTGCCACTTCCTCGAGCAGGATGGTCTGATAGCGGAACATATCCACGCCGGCATCAACCACACATCGGTCGGCCTCGTATTCATGGACATTGCGCAGCTGCCTGCGGACCACCCACATCAGCGGGTTGAACCACAGGAGACGGGTCATGAACTCAATGATCCATACGTCGACGTAGTGCTTGTGTGCAATGTGCGCCTTCTCGTGCATGAGTATATAGTCGGCCTTGCCGCTCTCAATGTCAGCCGGAAGGAAAATGGTGTCGGCGAACGAGAACGGCACCTTTATGCTGCCGGAACAGATGAGCCGGTAGCCGTCGTCCGTCATCTCAGCATTCAGACGCCGACGCAGGATACACATCTTTATTATATAGTAGGCTGCAATCATCAGCAGTACTGCCGACACGGCAAACAGTGCGCATACAACCAGGCCTATGATGCCCAGCCCCTCTGCCACGTTCTGGATGGCGGAGAAGAGGTCGTCGACAAGACTGACATCAAGGCTTTCGAGACTGCCGCCTTCATCGGCAATGATGGCATAGCCGGTAGTCCTGTGGTCTTCATAGTACTGCATGACCTCGGGCTTTTCCATCTCGATGATTCGTGCCTCGGGCTTGTAGACCTCGAACGTAAGTCCGCTCATCATGATGCTCGCGAAAGGAATGAGAATAAGGTAAAGTCGCTGCATCGTGTACGATGCCTTGCTGCGCAGCACTCCCGAATAGAATGCAAGCAACAGGAGGGTAGAGAGTATGAACTTACCGAATATTACTAATGCTGTCGTAATCATAGATAATGAAAAATGAATATTCTTTAAACTCTAAACTATACTTTAGCCGTTAGCCATTAGCTATTAGCCTTTCTTTATTCTATAAACTCTAAGCTTTAAACTCTAAACTATACTTTAGGATTTTCAGTCCGACATGAGCCTGAGTATGGCCTCCATCTCATCCCTGCTTATCTTCTCGTGCTGTGCAAAGAAGAGGAGGAAGTTCTTGATGGAACCCTTGAAGAGGGTGTTGCGTGTCTCCTCCAGGAATCCCTTCACGTAGTTTTCCCTCTGCATGATTGGGTGATAAACATTGGCCTTTCCCACTTTCTCGAACCCTACGATGCCTTTTTTCGTGAGTACCTGCATTACGGTAAGCGTAGTAGTGTAGGCTGGTTTCGGGTCTTCCAGTACATCGTGAAGTTCCTGAACTGTTGCCCGTTCCTTGTCCCAGAGGATGTTCATGAGATGAAGCTCGGCCTTAGTAAGTGTCTTGATTTTTGTATCTCCGTTCATAGTAATCATTAATTTGTTTTTGCGGGTTGTTTTCTACTGCAAAGATAGTAGACTTAGACGTATCCAGCAAATTATTTAATAGTAGTTAAGGCAAAACGTGCATTGTTTATGATTTTTTAACAGATAAAGAACTTATGGATGCAATAAAGCATGAACAAGTGTTATAAACTTTGTAAACGTTTAAACTCTTAAACTTTCAAACTTTTAGTGTTTTCCGTAGGCTGACAGACCTCTGTAGAAAAATGGGACGGTTCTGCTATCCGCTTTCTGCACAAAAGACAATGACATCATAGGCAATTACAAGAATCAAAAGTTCCGAAAGTTCACTAACCATGGTTCCCTTCTACTGGCTCAGGGTAAACTTAGTTCACCAACCGACAGTTGATGCAAAGGCTGTCAGAAAGGATGTCTTTTTCATCCGTTCTATTCATAGTTATCGTCATCGTTATCGTTATCGTACAGAATGTATTGCGGTATTCCACAGACCTTGCTTCTCCGTTCCTTGTCCGTTCCTTCTCCCTTGTATCTCCGAACCATCTCCGTACCATCAATCGTTTCACTTCTTCTTTACCCAAACTGTGCGGTTGCCAGTGCCGATGGGGGTGATGGGAGAGTCGGGGAGGGAGCAGATTTTGTGGAGCTGACGGGAGGCTGTGGAGGTGGAGGCATGGATGAGGTTGGCGAAGTCCTGGAGGAAGAGGACGGGATAGATGGCGAGATGCCGCATGGCGAGTTGGGTGTGGGCTTCGAGCTTGTCGGTGGTGCGCGAGATAGGGATGGTGTCCTTCGAGATTCCTTCGGCAGAGATATACACGGAAGAGCATGCTTCGTTGCAAGAATTCATGATAGTACTTATTCAACTTTGGTAGTTATGGATAATGACGCTTCTCTCGTACCATGTACATTCTTGTTCAAGTGTTTGTTATGCAGAGATTCTAAAGCAGGCTCTACATTTGGTAGCGTTGCAATTGCTTCCTTAGCAACTCTAATAATCCTATCCATGTTTATGATTGCCGCATCGTTGTTGTTACTGATGTCTTCAATAATTTTTGGTTCAATGCTGCCGTCTGTATGTACGACGCATGACACTGTAATTGTCGCCTTGCATCCACATTCTTTCAGTTCTTGATCCTCTCGCAACTTTTGAGCGACATATCGTGCGTTTCTGACCCTCACCGATGTGTCATACATGTTACCGAGTAAGGATGAAAAATCATCCACATAATTCCTTCCGTTTGCGGGAAGAGGCAATCCGTCATCATACACAATTGACGATTTTACTGCACGAGGACATACATAGACCAGTCCATATTTTGCTTCTGGACCATAATAGCTTTTTACAAAATCTGAAAAATAAAAATTCACAAATGCAACAGTATCTTCTGCTAATTCATAATATTCATTCCGACTAATTTTGCGATCACCAAATAAAATGAGTGGTTCATTGTTCCCGTAAAAGCATTGCATTTCGTTTTCACGATATGAAGCAATGAGGCCTTTACGGTTGGCGATACTGACGGAATCCGTGTAATGGTGGGTAAAAATATGTATAGACTCATATTTATTAGAGTTGACATTTTTGTCATCTCTATATGGGTAGATATTGGCAATGCTGTCTTGGGGTATATTTAGGAATTTTTCGATTGAAATAGGCACGTTGTCCATAAAAATCAGTCGGTTGTCAGCTGGTAGTTGTTTTCTTATCAACTGTTTGCGTTCTCGTTTTATTTTATTTGTAATTTGCGCTTTGCTGTATGGAGAAATGTAAAGAAATAAGAAAAAACACATCAGACAAGCCTTCATGCTCATAAAATAATTAATATTGCCCAATAGATGCTCAATTATCATGCGACAAAATCTAAAATTCGTCATATATAGATAATTAAATACGTTTACTCTGCAGGTTTTCATATTTGTTGTTGACTCAAATGTTTATACAATAATTCAATGCAATTTGCTACAAAGTTACTATAAATGTCACCTGGATTAGGAGTAAATGGGACAGGCTTGTTTGAGCAACTTTTAGTATTATCTCTTGTGTCACATACGCCATAATTTGTACAGCGCGTGTTTACACCACTGCAGCATTCAACCTCATAATTGGTACACTGACTACCGGTATTTGATCCTCCAATTACATTTACAGAGGAAGCGAGCACTAAAGACTGCTGTCCGTCAGTCATTTGTGAACATTCAACAGAATTCATAAATTCTTCAATCTTTGCTAATTGCTTGTTCATTTTATTTGTTGTTTAAATTAATCCTACTCACTTAATGGCTTTTCGGAATTAGGGAACTTAGGAATTAGGGAACTTAGGAATTAGGGAACTTAGGAATTAGGGAACTTAGGAATTGGGGAAGGAGGGAATTGGGGAAGTCGGATGCCAA
>JAZUKC010000102.1:0-8687 GCA_045643065.1 Prevotella sp. | reverse complement strand
TAAATCTCGAGGGCTGACAACATCTGGATTACGTTATCAACAGGAAGGGTGATGTTAATATCACCAAACCATAGAGTCGTGGTTTCCTGTCCTGCCGACTTGAGGATTGTGGTACTGTTCATCAGTCCGACGCGTGTTGCCTTATCGAGCCACAAATCCATGCCGTTATATACGAAAGAATTGACGGCAGGAGAGGAATCGTAGGCTGTGATAACATCTATCAGAGGAGCAACGAGTGCTTCCTGTGGGGATGCGAGTGTGTTTTCCTTTACCACTGCAATCTCCTCTTCCGACAGAAGAATACCGTTTTGAAGGACTACCGACACCACATTAGCGATAGATGGATTCTTGAGGGAGAAAGACAAACACTCCCACTGCTTATTACCTTCTGCATCGGGAGCAATTTCACGGATTGAGAAGTTAAAGGTCTTGTAGTCATTAAGACCAGCCTCGCAGATACAAGGCTTTGACAAAGTTATTGATTTCATGCGTATATGTAGTTTTTAGTTATTTTCTTTTTGATATGAATGCTCTGATAGTGTCCTTTGACATAGAAATACTTCCAGAATGACGGAACAAACATACAGATATACTTTCTTCGTTTACGATACGTGCGATGACGAACACAAAAGCCGAGATAGGAATTAACCACACATTCTATTCTCGTCAGGTCGAATATCGTAACAACATCCTTATCTAATATACGATTGAAGCCTACAATACGTTCCTTGAACCGCGCCAAAGTACGCGAAGACAAGTATGTGCGACCATTCTTGATGAATGCCCCAACGTATGAGACTCCATGCGACACGAGCTGACAATATTTCTTATCCTTGTGCACCTTGAGGTGCAATTCCTTTTCGATGTAATCCTCAAGGGTTCTGACCCTCTGGAGCATTTGCTTCTTGTCGTCACAGATTATGACAAAATCGTCCACGAAACGCACATAATGATAGTTGAGCCCAGAGAACAGTTCTTTTGCTTTCTCGTCCATCTGTGCCATATAGAAATTCGCAAAGAGCTGCGTGGTGAGATTACCGATTGGAATACCCTTGTCATCATCGGTGCGGAACAAAGATTTTGACGGTTTCAGATTCCTCCACATATCGGGAGGAGAATTGAGAATGCAATTCTTCTCGGGAGAATGGAATACCACCATCTTTGTGAGCCACAAGAGCAAATCCTTGTCGTGAAAGTCATACTTCGCGTTAATGAAGGCCTCAAGTCGCTGCCATAACAGAGGCTTGGGTATTCGCATATAGAACGAATCCATATCACCCTTGTACACCCATGCCTCCTTGCGATAGTTGCAACTGATCCTTCGCATCGCATTAGTGACCTCACGGATAGAGTATATACTTCCAAAACCCTTACGGCAGTTATGACTGACGTTCCCGAGGCGGGCATGCTCGAACTCGAACAAAGGATTAAGGCGCATACATATCCAATGGTGAACAATGCGATCACGGAACGATGCCGCAAACACCTCGCGGTACTTAGGGTATTTCACCATGAAGCACGTTGACACCCCGATGGTATAGGTACGGTCATAAATTTCCTTTGCCAGGACATTTAAATCAACATAGGCTATTGACATGTATTCGACGGCTTGCTTTGACGTGCGCTTATGGTGCAGACAATCAAGATAGGCATCAATGACGGAATCTCTCAGATATGGAAAATCTGCACATGCTGCCACTGGGCGCACGGAATTGCTGTTGTACTTGTTGTTGTTGTTGACGTTGCTGCTGTTGAAGTTGACATTCCAAGCATTCGACGCGTTGTTCTCTGAACTGCTCCAGTGATTCGAAGCTGATTTCTGCGTTTCTGCATCATCGTAGCGAGCGGAAGAATTACTTCTCCCACCTGCAAAACGCCCATATACAAGATTCTCACGATGTCTCATGTCTCTGTTTTTCTATGTTCGTACAACATTAAGAAACATGACCCGACCGTAATGTAGAATCACGCCAGCCATAAAGTTGCGCCACTGTATTGTCACATATCTTCTTGGCTTTGTTATGCACATCCTTTGACATCAATCCTCTGCCGTAATACAATCCAAGGTGTGCCTTGAGTGTAAAAGTACAGACTACTGCATCGGTAATGTACAAAATGCGTTCTTCTCCCCTATTTTCGTTTGCAAGACCTATCGTCTTCAGCAGAGAGTTAGCTATATCTATGCTGGAATCCGTAAAACGTCTTGTATTACGCGGTGTCCTCGCTGCAAGATCAACAACAAATCCAAGCAGCGTCACCCCATTGCGAAAAACGGGTAACTGAGCTATAGTTCTCGTCTTCTTTTGCTTATTTTCGTCAGACTGTGCCACTTCCTGCGCAGTCAAAACAATGCCATCGGTCATGTCAATACCTATGTTTTTTAGTTCTGTTTATAATGGGCGTGCGCCTTGAAATGGCGCACGCCGTTAAGGTCAAAGGGTAAAGATATATGCTGCCACTGGGCGCACGGAAATGCTGTAGTACTTGTTGCTGTAGGTGACGCTGCTGCTGTCGAAGTAGACATACCAAGCAAACGACGCGTTGACCTCTGAACTGCTCCAGTGACACGAAGCTGACAAATTCGCAAATATTCCCTGATTGCCTCCTGCCTCTGCTATACGTTCGTACATTTTAGCAAAAATAGGATTCCATGCGTCAACCCCCTCAAAGCCCTGCTCCTTGTCATAGTCGGCATAATCCTTGTTAGGAGTATTGCTATTAGTCGCAGTGTTGGTGGTAGTCATCGGATTGTTACGGCTGATGTTGTAATGGTGGTACAGTCGTATCAATTCGCCCGCAGACGGCAGATACCATCTACCTTGCTTTAGCTGTTCGTCAACCTCGCCTCTGTTCACAATAGGCTGGTAGAGGTGGCAGGCATAGGCGGCTGGATAAGCAAACTGATAATACTTTGCCTTAGTGCCATCACCTGCTTGCTTGTACAGAACATCATACATATAGTCGGCAAGTTCCTGAAGGTTGCGAGGAGGATCCATAGCTATACCTAACCCACCACCGCCATCTGCTTTTTTAGGTTCATTCACCCATGTCTGGATGATAGTGTCTGCCCATCTTACCACAGCCTCGGTATGCTCACGTCCGTTCCAGTCACCTATGGCAGTATTGACAGCAGCGACACCAGGTGTGTACTGCTTCTTATATCCTCCATACTCAGAATCCTCTCCAGTAGTCATGAGAGCCTGAATGTAGTCAGCATAAGCATAGTTGGTAGGTAGTCCGTGACCCGTAAACTGAGTGATGTCAGCAACGTCAAACATACTTGTGTAGCTCTTGCCAGTGCGCTCGTTAATGAGATTAAGCACCTCCTGCATTTCTGCCGCAGTAAATCCGTTTGCACCGCCAGTGGTATCATTATACAATCCCCATGACATTGATGTGGTTACAGGGGTGGCAGTATCGCTCATCTGACGCATGTACTCCTTAGACACGATAAGGAGCTTCATAAATTTAGCCTTCGGGTCGATGACATAATCATTGTTCACCTTCTCATATTTCAGGACAGGGTTGTTTCGTGTCACCTCGTCAGGATTGAACTCGTACCAAAGGCGTGCAAATACGATACCTGCAAGATCCTTCGTGTTGTCGTAAATGTCATCGAAAGTTCCGTCCATATAGCAGAAGTCACCGAGACGTGGAATACGACGATAGAAACCGATAACACGGTCAACAGACACCGAAGAACCATTTATGAGAGTCAGATTAGCACTCACCACATAGTTTACATACTGGTCTGAGAAAGATGTAATGTGAACTACACCGCTCTCTGCGTTGATAGTAGCATGTGGGTTGGAAGACAGAGCCCAGTCGATAGCAAGGCGGTTGCCTATGATACGAACATCATTAGCATTAATATTGAGAGGCTGAACATACAAGCCACGATAGTAATAGTTGCCAGCAGTTCCATCACATATCTCTTCGTGGATATACTTGTCACCATAGATACCAATATCGCTCACAGACACCCTACGGTAGCGAAGATACAGGTCATTCTCAGGGCTGTCAATATCACCGAACTTCTCTGCCAGCTTACGTTTATCGTCAAAGCCGTAAGTACCCGATGCCGATGCGGAATTGATTTCACCCGTGAATCTACCGTTGTTATCAACGAACCACATCACCATACCAGGTGCAGGAAGGTTGACACCACCATTACCCCAGTTGACACCAAGGAACTGAACAGTGCGCAAACCAGTAGGCTTGGCGTTGTAGATGCTCTGAGCGAAGACAAGGGAATCAAGTTTATCATTACCAGAACCCACATACACATCCTGAAGGTAGGCATATCCCTCAAGTGTAAGGGCTGAAAGATTAGGTACACCTGCAATACGCACACCGCTCATCTTCTCTCCAAAGCGTATCTCCTCAAGAGTCTGTGTCTCTGGAATATCACACGTATTGATTGAAGACTTGCGAAGGTCGATGCTCTTCAGTCGCGTGAGTGCCGACATATTAATGGAAGAACCTACATCGGCACAATTAATCTGCACGCTCTCGACAAGTCGGGCAGTGATATTAATGGCTGCTGGACGGAACTCACCATCGCCACTAAGAGGAACAGCTTCAATCTTAGTAAGACGCTTGCCACCGATTGTGATATTATAGGCAGGGTTCACGGAAATATCACCGATGTTGCCTATCTCACGATAGAAGTCAATACCGAACAGAGAACAAGTGGTATCACTCGAACAAGATTTCTCGATAAGGATCTCATACGTGTCACGTGGTGACAATCTTACGTGAGGGTTGATAAGAGTCTGACCGAATGCCGCAGTAGGATAGAGATACTGATGCGGTCTTACGGTAAACGCGATACGTGAACCACCGCCATTGCGCTTAGGGAAGCCACGGAAACCGAAAGAGCCAGACACACCGCTACCACCACCTACGGAGAAAGAACCATAAGCAGCATAGGACATAAAATATACAAGTCTTCTATCCATATACTGCAACTCACTCTCAAGCTGAGAGCCAAGCTGCTGAGTGATAGGGTCAACGGTATCAAGAGTGATGATGTTCTCATTCACCTGAATCTGACGCTTCTCATATCTGATACGTGCCTGCTCCAGATATGCGATACAAGGGATTGCACGCTGAATACCGAAGAAATACTTCTCCATGAATCCATTCACAGAACCACCGATAGATGCCATCGCTGTAAGAATGTCATTCATCATCTGTTGTTTCTCGCTCTCGTAGGCTCGGTCGAATGTATTAAAGAACATATTGTGAGTACCAGAATAGCATTCTACACCATCATCATCAATATGATGAACACGGTCAACATAATACGGCTTTGTCTGCCATCCTACGTTATCCGTCTTAAAGATAGTATCAAGGTCATCTGCGTGGAAATTGATGATATGCTTCTTAGGATCAACAGTGTAGTATGTATTCTTTGCACAGTTGTCTGAACCTGCAAGAAGATTCTCGACAAAACAAGAATGGAACAACTTAGAACGCACATTATAGTAGTTCCTTCCGTCTGACTTGAAACGAGTTATGATACTCTTTATCAATTCCTCGTTGGTAGCTGCATAGTCAGCAGAGAACTCGACTGACGGATTCTCGTCGAAGATATTACGGTTCTCCCTGTTGATACCCGCGCGAACCCAAGCGGCATCCAAAGGAGACCAAGAGAACAAATCACCAATCTCAGCAATATCATCGGGTGAGGTAATCCAGTACTGGGAGTGAATATCTGCTGAGTCTGCCGCATTGATAAGAGAAGTGGCAGTACCACCATTGTTAGTCCAAGGCTGGAGGTCAGTGCAATGCAGATAGCCAAAGTTGATAAAGTTCTTCATCACATCGACTGCGATACCAGTAGGTATCTCATTTTCATCTTCATCCTCATATACAGCACCAGCATCGAAGTCAATATTACCCTTACCGTTATACTCGTAGTATTCCTCAGCAGGATTGTAGGTAACATCATCATTCCACGGACGCTCAAAGTTAGTAACAGGCTGGTCGTTGTCAGAACCCTCGAACATAGCGAAATCAGGATAAACCTCGTCATCATATCCCCATGTCTTCTTATCCATCTTACCAGAGCCGAAAGTCATGATACCCTCAAAACGTGGAGTGGAAGTCTCTGTTTCCTGAACGAAGAAGAAGAACATATCCTCCTTACAGGTGCAACGAGCCTTGGAATCCTCTACCATGATGGTGTCAAGGCTGTCACCCATTACAGCGCGGTAGAGGTCATTGTAAGCGTTGGTTGCTCCCATCTTATGACTCTGCATAGATGAAGCATAGTTAATCTTACCAACGAGCTTGTTAGCCTTTGCGTCCTTTGTGTTGAGATAGTAATAGGCACCTTTGTACTTGCCGTTGCCATCTACCCAACCATCAATGACCTCTTCTCCATCGACTGTAATCTTACCCTTTGCTTTCTTTGCATCGTACTGTTGGTTCCAGTCACAATAGTGCTTGGCTGTAGAACCCTGACCCTTCACAGGGAGGGATGCAGTCTCACGGCAAATATCACCAGATGTGTCCTTGTCATATACACCATTCACGATGTGGTCGATATGCAGCCAGCAAGTAGTTGCATCTGGATGCTGAATGCTTGTAGGTACTCCGTGATGAACGATACACGAATATTTCTCGCGGGCAAGTTCGTAGGAGATAGTACCATCAGCACCTATGATGTCGTTGGCATCAGCAAAAGCAAGTTTCTGTGCGCTTGTAGGAAGTGAGGACTTGTAGTTTTGCATGACATTCTGCGAAGACAGAGCTTTGCGGTACACCTTGAGGGAGTAGATGTCAATATCAGCACCAGACTGTCCTATCTCAATAGAGTAAGGGTCACGTCCCCACTCATTCTGCTTGAGAGCAAACATAAACTCACGATAAGGATTTGCATTAACAAACACGCGGACAAGAGGAACGGTATTACGGCTATCAGGGTCTGCGTATATGGCAGAGCAGATATTGATGGCTATATGTGTGCGCACATCCTCACGGAAACCGAAGTTCTGCTCACCCTCGGTAGTCTTTGATGATGTCATTACCAGGCCCTCAATAGGATAGATTCGTGCTCCTGTGAACTTTCCGCTTGCAAGGACGAAATTAGCTATGTCAATGATAGGGTCAGTCTCGTTCGTGACATTTGAAATCTTAACGTCAAGCTCGATGGTGACATTAGCGGCATAGTTGGTCTGGAACTCAGCGAATGGATCATAGTCGATATGCACATGCTGTCCTGCGAGAACGCGAAGCACTCGTCTGCCGTCAGCAGCTTGAATCCATCCGTCGTTATTATCGAATGAAAATCCCTCAAATGTTGCACCGACAGGATTATTCTTCTTTGCCGCATTAAGTATCTGGGCAGGGTTTGCTTCACCATTGTTACGGTTGGAAGGGTTGATGTAGAGGTCAGCACCGCTTACTGGAGAGAAGTCGTAATTATTGTCAACCGTGATGATGATAGAGTCTGTTCCGTTGAGCATATTGAATCCATCGGCATCCTTGGCACGGAAATACGCATAGCTTGACACACCGAGACTTGCGCCCTCAATCTCAATAGTACCAGGCACAGAGTACTTAGTTCCGTTCTTCGCCATGCTCTCAGTATTCATATACGACTGCTCCTGATTATAGTCGGTTATCAGGAACGACACCTTTGTACCTTCCTCTGGATTAAGAGGATTATAGACGGCAAACTGAAAGAGCGGATCTTCCTGCACATAGTTGTTCACCTCAGTGTTCAACTGCTGAAGCATAAGGTAGGCATTGCGGGAAGAATGGTCTGCCACGACCATAACCTGATTACGCACATGGTCACTTGAATAAGTGTTATCATCACTGGTGCAAGTCACCCACGCCTCGATGGTATGCACACCATGACTCATAATCTTAACGATGTCAGTCAGGGCATCATTAGGATTCACGGTAGGAGTCCACGGATTAGCGAGTGTATAGGTCGAAGTGCCGATGACATACTCAAAATCACGATATTGCTTACCATCATTGGAATAGATACGGAGGTGCATGGTCTTCTGTACCTGAGTACCGCTTATTGCGTATGCGACTGGGATTCCGTCGTCAAGGTCTGTAATGGCACGCTCCCAAGCAAAGACAGGGGTAACGCCAAGGGTAGCCTTAACTACACTCTGGAATATCAAACGACCTACCGCACCAGTCGTCTCATCCTTAGCTACAATACGAATCTGTGAGCTTCCATCAGGGATAACATCAGTAATGTCAATCTCTTCAAAGGCAGTAGATGTCATAGGCATTGATGGGAGCGGCAATGTCAGGATTGAGGTGTAGTTACCGTTGGCAAAACGCTGCACCTCAACCTCCATGATAGAACCAGTGTCTGCACCGCCCTCAGTACTGACGATACGCACATGAAGGGCTACCTTACCTCCAGTTTCCACATAGGACGTGGTACTCTCAAGTGCAACGATGCTGACACTTGCTTCTTCACTTGGCAGTACTATAGTTCCGTCCTCTGGAACGTATGTCTGAGAGCCACGGACAATCTTCTTGACTGCCTTTACAGACTCACTCTGCAATTCAAGGATAGGTTTTACTATCTTATCGACAAACTCACTCGCAGGTAGTGTTTCTTCCTGCGGAATACCGTTTTCCTCAACATAGGTCTGTTGCTCTACGTTGTCGGTTTTGTTTAGTAGGTCTTTAATATCAATCATTGC
>JAZUKC010000101.1:0-11886 GCA_045643065.1 Prevotella sp. | reverse complement strand
AAGGTACGGTAAATAAGATAAAGGAAATCAAAAGGTCTATGTTCAATAGGGCAGGAGTTAATCTGCTAAGGGCAAAGATTATCTATGCTGACTATGGGAGGATACCTCCATACTTGCCACTAAATTGACGCAGAACCCTTTCTCGTATATGCGCGAGGCGCGAATGGCGTGCTAATTAGTATTGAATGGCGAGCAATTTTCGCGAAAATAGCTCGTCATTCAATACCAATGACACTGCCATTCGATACTAATGACCTTGTTATTCAGTACCAATGACTTAGCCATTCAATACCAATGGCATTTTTTGTTATTAGTTAATGGTTAATTATGACACCCAACCACAGCCATCCTTCAGTATCACTATCAGGGGCATTTCTGCTTCGCGAAGCCTAATGATGATGCATAGATACGAAAAAACCATGATATGCCAAAACATTATATGGATTTTCTGGGGATTGTTTGAAACTTTGCATGTATGGCGGTAAGTGTTATCGTTGAGAAATATATGCACGGATGTATTTGTTCTCAAATATAACGCATCGCTACATTCCTATTCACTCTTTTTCTTTAGTTTGCTGACTGCGTGCTCCAGACTTTCTGAGGGTTCGATGATGTTGTAGTTGCTCCAGAAGTCTGGGTCGTTGAAGTCGGCTACGTGGGAACTGAGAATGTCGTGCTGTGAGAACATGTTCTTTCTACCTTTTGGTATCTCGGAGATGGTGTGGTCCGTTACTACCATCTCTGAGACTGCGCGGTAGGTGGTGGCGAAGAGACGGCGGCGCCAGTCGCAGTTGAAATGATAGGTGGTGCGGACGTAGCTGATGCGACTGCATTGTCCGTCGTAGTGGTATGTCACGACGATGTTGAGTGCCTTTGGCTTGAAACGTAGGCCGAGAGGTTTCTTCACAAGCATGAAGCGTGTTGCTTTCGCTGTGTTCCGCATGTCGAGCGATGCTTCTATGCGTGTGAATGCTAACGTCTCGACATCGATGTAGATTACTCCGCTATAGAGAGGATACTCTCGTGTCGCTATTGGTGAGAAGCGAATGACGTACTGTGCACGGTCGTTTATGGTTGTGCCGTTGTCCATGGTAAACTGATAGGCGGGCAGATCGTGTTCGTAGAACAGCACTTCACGATTCTTTACCATGTCGAGGACTACAGCTTCGTGTGGACCACCCATGACTCTGACGGAGAGAGTGTCCTTTGCCCTTTGGCTGATGAGACTTCGTCCCTTGACAATCTGCACCTTGTCTTGACGAGTGTCGTTAGCGTATGACGACTTGTACATGTCCATTACTGCCTCGCTGAGATGGGTGAAGTGGTTCTGCTTACGCACTGTCTCACGATAGAAGCATGACAGGCGTTCAGAGGTGTGGGCGTAGTTTGTTGGTACCTTTTCCAAAGCAGTCATGACGATGTTGTCTGCAGAGAAAACGGTTATCGTGTTGAGGATAAACGATTGCGGCTGCATGTTGATGGTGACGTTCTCTATGTTGGCAACATTGCTGCAGTCGAAGTTTGCATTTCTGTAACCTAATGCTATAACCTTTAGAGACTTAGGGCGGGTATTGAGCTTCAGTTGGAAGCGACCATCCTCGTTGGTTATGACACTGGTATTTGTGCCAGACACTCTCACTTCTGCCTCTGGTATGGCTGCTTTGGTGACAGCGTTGATTACTTTGCCTGCAATCGTGATGTTGTCTGCGATGGCAGAGAGATGGATTGCGGTTATGAGGATGAGGAACAAGTATCGTTTCATTTTGGTAAGGGTTAACGGTTAACGGTTAATGGTTAACGGTTAAGGTTTAAGGTTTTAGGTTTGGAGGTAAATTCTGATACAAATATATGCATATTATTGTAAATGACTGCAATATGGTGTGTTTTTTTATGTTTCTTTCACTTGTTAGACGTTATTTCTTTGTGTTATGCTTTTTTTTGTGTACCTTTGCACGAAAGTTTAAGTAGCCCCCTCCCTCCTGGGGGGGAATAATAATACAAAAATATGAACAAAGGAATATTACATTTCGTTGCTTTCATGGCAATGATTTGTCTTACTGGCTGTAAGACAAGACAGATTGTGACGGTGCAACCTGCTGAAAAGAGCATCGTGATATTATATGATAATGATGTGCATTGTGGCATAGAGGGCTACGCAAAGATGGCTGGTCTGCGCGATGCTGTCAGTGATACTGCTTGGTGTGCCTTGGTGTCGAGTGGCGACTATCTGCAGGGTGGCACAGCAGGTGCAATATCCAAAGGACGGTACATTGTTGACATCATGCGCAACATGGATTATGACGCTGTGACATTAGGCAACCATGAGTTTGACTACTATGTGGATAAGATGATGGAACTGATAGCGTTGGGTAAACTGCCAGTGACCTGTGCCAACTTCTACGAGATAGGTAAGGACAAGGCTGTCTTCCCAAGTTACATCATGAAGACATACGGAAATAAGAAGGTGGCATTTGTAGGAGCAACGACAACGACGACACTTTACACAGAGGCGTATGCGTTCTATACTTCCGACAACGTACCGGTGTACACGCTGTGTGAGAAGGATGTATATAATAAGGTGCAGAATGCTGTTGACGACGCTCGTCGTGCCGGTGCTGACTACGTTGTGGCGATAACCCACTTCGGAGAGTCGAAGAACGTCATCAACTGTGATTCTCATGGTCTTGTGTCGTCAACACGTGGCATAGACGTAGTGCTTGATGGACACACACATTCAGTCATTGAGTGTGACTATGTGACAAACCTGGACGGAAAGAAAGTGCCTGTTACCCAGACAGGTACGAAGTTTCAGAATGTAGGTAAACTCGTGATAAACAACCTCGGTCAGATGTCCACCCATCTTGTGCCACTCAGCGAGATAAATGTGGAGAATGCTCGTGTAAAGGCAACAACGGATAGCATCATTGCACAGATGGAAGTGCTGACGAAGCGCCCTGTCTGCCATAGCGACTATCCGCTGAGCATCCTTGATGCCAACGGCCGTCAGCAGGTGCGCTATGCAGAGACAAACTCAGGCGACCTTGTTGCAGATGCTTACATATCTATCTCGGGTGCTGATGTTGCTATCACCAACGGTGGTGGCATCCGTTCGGAACTCCCTGCAGGCGACCTGACCTACGGTGACATCGTGGGCATGTTGCCTTACGACAACTACCTGTACATCGTGGAGTTGACAGGTGCAGAGCTTCTTGAGACACTTGAGGCATGCTGCTCTTTCTCACCAGAGGAGAACGGAGACTTCCCACAGGTGTCCGGCATGTCTTACACCATACATCAGGGTGGCAAACCATGTGTTACAGATCTCAAGATAATGGACAAGGCGACTGGCAACTATGTTCCTGTTGACCTGAACAAAGCGTACCAACTTGCAACCATCGACTACTGCGTGACGGGTGGCGGTTTGCAGAACAAGCTGCGTAATGTTAAGGTACTGAAGGAGAACATCTGCCGCTACAATGATGCGCTTGTAACTTACGTGACAGAGACGCTTGGCGGTAAGATTCCTGAGAAGTATGCTAAGCCACAGGGGAGAATCGTTATTAATGAATAATACGCCCCTCTCCCCGGCCTTCCCCCAAATGGGAGGGTGTTTATGTAACGGTCCCTTGTCTTTTTTAACACAGAGACACAGAGGACACTGAGTTCACAGAGATTTTTTGAGTTCCATTCGGGGTTAGAACGTGCTGCATAGTACTCTAAAAACTCCGTGTCCTCTGTGCTCTCCGTGTCTCTGTGTTAATAATAAGAGGGTGCTGAGTAGTTACGTGTTTATAAGATAATGTAAAAATAATAAAAATTATGAACGCTATTTATACAGTATTATTGCTCATTGGGTCGAACATATTCATGACACTGGCATGGTATGGCCACCTGAAGCTTCAGCAGATGAACATATCTAACTCATGGCCTCTGATTGGAGTTATTGCATTCTCATGGGCCATCGCACTGTTTGAGTATTGCCTGCAGGTGCCTGCCAACAAGATAGGATTCGTGGGAAATGGCGGTCCTTTCTCGTTGATGCAACTGAAGGTTATTCAGGAGGTTATCTCTCTTGTTGTCTTCACTGTGCTTGCAGGCGTGATGTTCCAGGGTGAGCAGTTGCACTGGAATCATCTTGCAGCCTTCGCTTGCCTGATAGCCGCTGTCTATTTTGTGTTTATGAAATGAGTCTCGCTTTGCTCGAAGTTAAAGAGTTAAGGAGTTAAAGAGTTAAACTTTGCAGGTTTTTGATGGATTATTGTAACCTAAAAATTATAATTATGAAAAGAAACATTATCGTTAGTGTGGCTTTTGCCGCATTCGCTTTTATGGCAAGTTCGTTCTCGCCAGTCAAGTCAGACGTACCTTCTGTTATGCAGGGCGAGACCGTGGTGACTGTGACTACAGGTGCACAGGGCGAAATCGTGAACGTAAGTGGACAGGGATTTGATAATAATGCTTGGCACATCAGGGATCTGAGCGGATATACCAACATCCGTAACAAACCAAGTTCGAAAGGTGCTGTGTGCATGCGCCTCAAGGCAAACACACAGTATAACATCTATGCCAATGGCAGTTCTGGTGGATGGTTGCATATCAGCAAGATATACAACATCAGAGAAGGCTATTGGGTGCGCTTGCATAGTTCTTCTACCGGAACATACTGGATAGCGAAAAGCATCCTCTTCTAATAAACGACTGACGGGGTATGGAACCAAGAATCCATACCCCGTCGTTGCTTTTCTATCGTACTATTTGTTTTCTTCCATCGCGAATGACGATGCCTTTGTAGGCTTTCCCTACTTGCTGACCACCGAGATTGTATGACCTCCCGGAACCATCAGTCAGTGGAACCGTTAGTTCCTGGATGCCATCGCCATTGCCTGGCCACAGCTTTAGGGCATAGATGCAGATGTCACCACCGTCAGAAGGAGCGATGGCACGTATCTGATACGTCAGCGATGGGTTTAAGTCAGCTTCTACCGTGTTCGACTTGACACCCTTACCCGTAGCATCGCCGCCAGCGATTGTCTGCACAGTGCCGTCAGAAGCCATCACTATCATGTTCATGTAGGTGGCAGCACCACCCGAGCCCGTGTAGTAAATCTTCACCTTGCTGCAGTTCTTGATGAAGTAGTTCATGTTCTTCTCCGTGCCAACCACATACGAAACCTTCGAACCATCAGCACCAGAGACGACGCGATTGTAAGTGCCATCGGTCCATGGGTTTATGAAAGCCTTACGCTCTACGCTGCTCTGCAACTCGTTGGCAGTAGGGTTGTAATACTTCATCCATAGGTCGTAGCCATCGCGTATCTGCACCTTGCCAGCCACGCCCTTCACGCCATAGCTATCCGTGAATACAGCATCAGGCGACAGAGTCAGTTCCCACTCGTAGCCCTCGGTAGCGATAGGCTCATGAAGCACCGTGTCAACAGGCACGCTCTTGTAGAGACGCATGGCGTAAAGTTCGGCTCCGTTCCTTATAGTGCTGACATTCTTCTCGTGCGATTTGCCGTATTCCATCAGTTCCGACACACGTTCTATCTTTCCGTCAGGATGCTTGTACTCCAGTGTTGTCATCTCCGTCTGGCGCAGATAGAGAGTGTAACTGTCCTCGTTCTTTGTTATCCATGTGCAGTATTCATCCCTTACCTGAATGTCATTGTACTCACCGACTGTGCCGAGCGAGTCGCAGAAGAGGAAGTCAGAAGGCTTCAGGTACTCATGGTCATAACCCACGGTAGCCACAGGAGCATGATATACACCACTTGGTCGCTTCACCTCCACCGTTTCACCCTCAGCTTTCGCTATGTAGAGCAAGTCAATCTTGCCGTAACCCTCATTTGCCAGCACACCGTTAAGGAACCCAGCAATGAAGTCTATGCGAATCTCGTCGCCCGGTTTCAGATGCACCGTGCGTCGTGTCTTGCGACTTGCGTCACCGTTAGAAGCACCAGGCGAGATCCATTCGTCAACCTTCTGACCGTTGACAGACACAGCCATCTGAGTCCTTCCGCCAGTCATGTCCTGATAGAGCGTTGTCAGAGCATACGTGCCTTCTGTTCCTGCAAAGATGCCAGTGACGCAACCAGGACCCTGATCGCCACGGACACAGTTGTTGCCGGAGAACGCACCGTCCTTCATTTTGAACGCAATGCCCGACATGTAGCCATCCTCCGCCTCGTTCTCGCCTACGGTCCATTCCTTCCTTGGAGTGTCGAACATCCACGTTTCGCCAGTGTGCGTCTGACCATTATGGTCAATCGCGTCCACACGCCAGTAGTACTTCTGTCCTACCTTCCATGTAGGCAATCCCTCAGAGATGCTCAACGAGGTCGTCTCGCCTACGAGTTTCAGGTCTGCTTCAGCAGTTCCGACGTACACTTTGTATGATGCAGCGTCGGCAGCAGGACGCCATGACAGCGGCATGTTGATGCAATATTCGCCGGCAGTAGCAGGGTAGCGCAGCCAAGGATCCTGCTGTCCGTTGGCAGGATAAGGCTTTACGGCACTGGCATTTGCAGTGGTAAACTGGTGGATAGGAGAGCATGCGGCAGCACCGGCGTTACCATCCTGAGTGATGGCCTGCACCTTCCAGTAGTAAGTCGTTGAGGCCTTCAGCGATACGTTGGTAACATCCGTCAGTTTCATGTCGTTAGGATCAGTGCCTAAATACAGTTCGTAGCCAGTGGCACCGTCCACATTTCCCCATGCAAGCTGCTGCGTAACAGGCACATCGATAGCGCCGTTGCCAGGACAAAGGATAGGACTGAACTGCAGACCTAAGCATGGACCAACGTTACCGGCAGTGGTGATAGAAGACTCAACATTGTCGGTAGGCAGCAGGTCAAAGTCATAGTTATAATAGGTTAGGGGAGTGTAGCTGATGTCCTTGAACTTCTGCGAGTAGGTGTTTCCCGGGTCGCCGTTGGCAAAGAAAGAGCCACGGTCGGTGAGATATCCGCAGTAAGGCAGCACGTTGCTGTACTGATTGTTGAACGGATGGTTAGCAGTCTTTGTGAAATGATTATTCTCCGACAGCACCTGCGCCTGCGAATGGAAACCGATGCAGTAGCTCGAGATGTTTGTCCAGTAGCAGTTGTAGATGTGCATGCGTCCGTAACCGATGCGAGGATTGCGCTGAACGTTGTTCGAGAACCAGCAATGGGCAAAGGTGATGTGCTCCTTGCCGTAGTCCTCAAAGTGGCATGTGCCTGAGTTTGTGATGCTTACCTTGTCATGATCGTGCAACTTTGTCCACGACACCGTGATGTAGTCAGACGCGAGAGTGAAGTCGAGCAGACCGTCATAAGAGTCCGATAGGTCGCAGTGATCCACCCAGATGTGGTGACAGTTGCGCATGGCGATGGCGTCGTCATTGCCGCGTGAGATGTAGAGATTGCGGAAGATGACATTCTGCTGGTCCTTCATGTCAATGCAGATGCCACGCAGCGCCTTTCCGTCTCCTGCACCAATGATGGTCTTGTTCGAGCCAACGGCAAGCACATCCTTTACGTCCATGCCACGGCCCGTGATGTCCTGGTCGATGATAATGACGTAAGGCGTGTCGCCAACGGCATACCTATTCAGTTCGTCGCGCGTACTAACGTGGACCACTTGTCCCTTTCCGCCACCTGTTACGCCATTGAGTCCCATGTCGCTATATGTGGCAAAGCCAACGAGTCCGTTGAATCCGCCAGCATTCAACGCCTGTTGCGCCGATGCGGAAAGCAGGGAAAGGAGTGTAAGAAAAGAGAGAATAATTCTGTGCATAAGTTAGTTATTTAGGTTAGTTTAGTTGCAAAGGTAATAAATAAATGCGTAAATGAGTAGTATTTTGTACAAAATGTTTGCAAATATCGTAAAAAATGCTTAACTTCGCACCTAACAAAACGTTATAGAAGCAATCATGGGAATAATATATATAATAATAGGTGTGCTCCTCGGAGTCATCATTGGCTACCTTTTAGGGCATGCGAAAAGCAACGAAACAAGACTGGAAAGCAACGCACTCAGCACTGAAAACCGTATGCTGAAAATGCAGTTTGCGGCCCAGACGAAGGAGATGGAACAGCGTCATCGTGAGGTTGTGGAGGCTCAGGAGACACGCCATCAGGAGGCAATGGCAGCACAACAGCTTCGCTTCGACGAGACTATTGCCAAGATAACGGCACAGATGGAGACGGCAACCGACACGATGCTCAAGGAACGCCAGAAGGAATTTGAAGAGTCGAGCACCAGTAACCTCGGACAAATCATCAATCCTCTGCGCGAGACGATAGACAAAATGAAGCGTGCAATGGAGGAAAACACAGAGAAACAAACCTCCATGAGTGGCGAGATGCGTGCCAACATAGAGCACATGATGCGCCAGAGCCAGGCGGCAAAGGATAGCGCTGACGAGTTGGCACGCGTCTTCAAGCATGGCACAAAGGTGCAAGGCGACTGGGGCGAGACCGTTCTCGACGAACTGCTTACTGCTCAAGGACTGACGCGAGGCATACACTACGACACGCAGGCTGTCATAAAGGATGCCACAGGCAACACCGTCCGTACGGACGAAGGGTCGCTGATGCGTCCGGATATCATCATGCATCTCGACCAGAAACGTGAACTAATCATCGACTCGAAGGTGTCTCTCACTGCCTTTATGGACTATGTCAACGCCGACAGCGAGGTAGAACGCCAGGCAGCACTTAAGGCACACGTCGATAGCATACAGAAACACGTCAAGGAACTTGCCGTCAAGGACTACTCGTCCTATATCCAACCGCCTAAGGTACGCATGGACTACGTCATCATGTTCGTGCCACATAGCGGAGCGTTATGGACTGCACTCAACTGTCAGCCAGACCTTTGGCGCAAGGCAATGGATAGAGGGGTGTTCATCGCCGACGAGCAGACGCTGTTCGCTGCTATGCGTATCATAAACCTGACGTGGACGCAGATAGTACAGAATCAGAACCACGAGAAAGTCTATGCACTGGCAAACGAGATGCTGGACAGAGTGGGGCAGTTCATGAAGAAATACAACGCACTGGGCGTTGCACTGAAGAAAGCGCAGGAAGCATACGACGATGGCAGTAAGAAACTGCAGCCTCAGGGGCAGAGCATTCTGCAGACGGCAGGCAAACTCATAAGACTTGGGGCAAAGCAAAGCGACAAAAATCCTCTGCCGCAGATAGAACAGCAGGAGGAGAACAGTTAATAACTGCATTTATTTGTAATAATTTAAGAATGAAAAGAATAGGAATACTAAGCGACACTCACATGTTCTGGGACGAGCGTTACCAGAAATATTTCGAGGAATGTGACGAGATATGGCACGCTGGCGACATCGGTTCGACGGATATCGTCGATAGATTGAGCGCACCATTCGGCACTGACGGCAGGACGAGAACCTTCCGTGCGGTGAAAGGAAACGCAGATGGCGGCGTGTTGAGGCGAATGTTTCCCGAGGTGCTGCGATTCAAATGCGAGGATGTGGAAGTGCTGATGAAGCACATTGGAGGCTATCCTGGCAGGTACGATCGTAGCATTGTGCACGAGATACTATCCAATCCGCCAAAGCTTTTCATCTCTGGTCACTCCCATATCCTTAAGGTGCAGTACGACAAGATGTTAGGAATGTTGCACATAAACCCAGGTGCTGCTGGCATACAAGGATGGCACAAGGAGCGCACACTGATACGAATGACCATCGACGGTGATACGATGAAGGACCTTGAGGTCATCACATTGGCAGAGCAAAAGCCTTATGACGAATGAGGATAGGTGCAGTAACAACAACCGAAAAAACGAAAACAAACAAATGAATATGATTATGAAAAAGACACTTTCAGTCACGGCGATGCTGCTCTTCATAGCCATCAGCGCAGCAGCACAGACCGTATCAGTGAGCAAGGCTATGCAGACAGCCATGAGTATCTATCAGAAGGACGTGACGCGTGCCAAGGGAAACGCCGCACCTTCAACACTAAGTCTGGCATATAAGGAAGCAGATGACAACAACACCTACTTCTATGTGTTCAACTATCCGTCAGGCGGCTATGCCATAATCGGTGGCGATGAGGTGGCAAAAGAGGTGCTGGGATATTGCGAAGAAGGCGTATTCGACGTCAACAACATCCCTGAAGGCATGAAGGATATGCTCGGAAACTACCGTCGGCAGATAGCCTACGGCATCGAGGCTGTAAAGCGTGGCGAGGTGAACCTTGCTGCAAAGAGTCGCGCATCGCGTGCCGGCAAGCAGGATATCCCTAAGCTTGTAAAGACAAAGTGGAACCAGACGGCACCTTACAACAGTGCCATCCCATCGCTCGGAGCAGGTTTCCCTGCCCTGTACACTGGCTGTAACGCTACTGCTGTGTCACAGATCATGAAGTATTACAGCTATGCCGTAGGCAAGGGAAGTAACAGTTACTCAAAGACTTGGAACATCGTGGGCGGTGGAAGCAAGACACTTACGTTCTCAGCAAACTTCGGTTCGACGACATACGACTTCGGAAACATGCTCGATACCTACGTTTCCTACACCGACGAACAGGCTCAGGCTGTCGGCAAACTGATGTATCATGCCGGCGTAGCAATGAATATGAACTACGGAACCAGCAGTTCCAGCTCGTTCACCACTGCTCCTAAAGAGGCACTTTCAGAGACCTTCGGTTATGACGCGACAAGCATCAGGAATGAGTTTCGTGATGACTATACAGCGACTCAGTGGGACAACCTCCTCTATAACGAACTCGCTGCACGTCACCCTATTATGTATTCTGGCCGCACGTCAGACGATGGCGGACACGGATTCCTTATCGTTGGCTACAAGGCAGACGACAATACGTATGCCGTAAACTGGGGATGGGGTGGACATCACGATGGTTATTTCGCCCTGAATGGTAGCGATGCGCTTAACTCGGGCAACGGACAGTACAACAATTCGCAGATGGCAACCGTCGGAATCAAACCAGGTTCGATCAAGGTCGATATCGCTTTTGGCATCGGTGCAACCAAACTTGTTGCTGGACGCACTACCTCTGTGTCAAAGCCTGCCTACTATACAGGCAACGTAACCTACTCGTCAAGCAATAAATCTGTTGTCACTGTGGATGCATACGGACAGGTAACGGCCGTCGGTAACGGTACGGCACAGATCACCGTAACTGGTACTGCAGCAGATTGTTACAAGGCAACGACGAAGAAAATCAGTGTAACCGTGGCGCCAAAGCCTGCTGATTACAATGACTATCTTGAGGTGGAGGAGTACCAAGGAACTGATGATTATACAAAGAGACCACTGATATGGAATAACGGAAGTGAGTCTGTGACCATCACGTCAATACTTATCATAGACAAGGACGACCCAGACAACAGTTATGCTCTTAATATTTCACCGGCGGAAATTACACCTGGTGCCGGTCTATATTGGTCGCCAACTCTGGCATCCCCTATTTACCACCCTATGTACGAGATACATTACACATATCGTGGCAATGACTGTATGATAGAGTATGACCCAGAACCATCTTACATTCCTTCTGCTGTCGTTGCTCCTTCGGTTCCAGACACTGCCGTAATGGGTATCTACGACGCATCAGGTCGCAGCATTCAGAAGCTCCGTCCAGGTCTGAACATCATCCGAATGGCTAACGGTAAGACCGTTAAGGTGATGAAGTAAAAAGCCCAGTAGGTTTGAAGTCTGCGCCCTGAAAGTTAGGGCGTTCAAAATTGAAACAAAAAGCGAGACCCGTTCGCCTGAAGGGCGATAACACATGTAGCCTAGGGCAACGCCCTAGGTACCAGTGACATACCTTCTATCTACGCTGCAACGCAGCATAACAATACTGGTTGCGTCTGCTGTTGTGCCGCGATGCGGCGTTTAATTGC
>JAZUKC010000100.1:0-45167 GCA_045643065.1 Prevotella sp. | reverse complement strand
CCCTCGCTACAAGGCATCTACGCAAAATTGCATCGCAATTAAAGAACCGCCGTATGCCGAACGGCACGTACGGTGGTGTGAGAGGTCGGAAAATAACAGTAGGAGGAAAACAACCTACGTTATTTTCCTCCTACTCGATTCATTTTTTTATCAACGAATTACACGGATTACACGGATTTTTATTTTAACACGGAGGCACGGAGGACACGGAGGGCACGGAGATCTTTTTGAGGTCTATGCAGTGTGTTTTCTTTTTTTCAACGAATTACACGGATTACACGGATTTTTTTTTATTGTTTTTTTTTCAACGAATTACACGGATTACACGGATTTTTATTTTAACACGGAGGCACTGAGGGCACGGAGATTTTTTGAGGTCTATGCAGTGTGTTTTCTTTTTTTCAACGAATTACACGGATTACACGGATTTTTTTTATTGTTTTTTTTCAACGAATTACACGGATTACATGGATTTTTTTTTATTGTTTTTTTTTCAACGAATTACACGGATTACACGGATTTTTTTTTATTGTTTTTTTTTCAACGAATTACGCGGATTTCATGGATTTTTGTTTTATTGGTATAAGCGCGGAGGGGGCGAGATTCTATTAACTTTTACTGGACATCAATAAAATCAAAAAAAGTGTTGGAATATTTGGTTATGTCGGAATAAATGTGTATTTTTGCAGAAATATAGTGTTTTGAGTATAGTGTATAGAGTTTGGAGTTTATCCAGTCTTTGCTTACGAAACTTGAATATTACAATTTTAAAAATAATACAATTATGCGATTAGACGGAAGGCGCGAAAGCAACAACGTAGAAGACCGCAGAGGACGGTCAGTAGGTATGGCCGGCATTGGCGGCATGGGTATCGGCGGCATCATCATTGCTGCCTTGGTGGCATGGTTCATGGGTGGCAGTCCGCTCGATGTGCTGCAGCAGGTTGACATGAACAATGTCACCCAGCAGACAGAGAACGGCAGGGAGTTTACTCCTGAGGAGCAGGAACTGGCAAAGTTTGCAAGTCAGATTCTTGCCGGAACAGAGGATGTGTGGACAGAGGAGTTCCAGAAGATGGGCCGTACATACGAGGCACCAAAGATGGTGCTCTACACAGGCAGCACTCCTACAGCATGTGGCAACGGTTCGGCAGCCATGGGACCATTCTACTGTTCTGCCGACCAGACGGTTTACATCGACCTCTCGTTCTTTATGGACATGAAGAAGCAGCTTGGTGCTGACGGCGACTTTGCTTACGCCTACGTGATAGCCCATGAGGTTGGTCACCATGTGCAGTATCTGCTTGGCACACTGGGCAAGGCTCACACCCAGATGTCGCGCTTGTCGCAGACGGAGGCGAACAAGATCAGTGTCTCGCTGGAGCTTCAGGCAGACTTCTATGCTGGTGTATGGGCTCACCATGACAACAGAAAGTTCAGCAGCCTTGAGGATGGCGACATAGAGGAGGCTATCAACTGTGCTTCAAAGATTGGTGATGATTATCTGCAGAAGAAGGCTCGTGGATATGCTCAACCGGAGACTTTCAACCACGGCACGTCTGCTAACCGTATGAAGTGGCTGAAGCTTGGCATCACCACTGGTGATGTTAACCAGGGAAACACTTTCTAAATTAAAAATTAAAAGTTAAAAATTAAAAGTTGCCATTCGGGGTGTTTGTTGTTGATCAACGAATTACACGGATTTCACGGATTTATTTTTAACACTGTTTTAACACAGAGACACAAAGGACACAGAGGGCACGGAGATTTTTGAGGTCTATGCAGCATGTTATAATCCGAATGGAACTCAAAAGAAACTCTGTGAACTCTGTGTCCTTTGTGTCTCTGTGTTAACGTGTCTTTTCGTGTAATTCGTTGATCAACAATAGTAACTTTTAATTTACTGAAGCGTGAGGGTTACTACTGCGCCCTTTGGGAGCTTCACCTTCATCTCACCGTTCTTTATCTTAACCTCCTTGAAAGGCTCGTTCTTTACCTTGTTAGGATTGTCGAAGGTGTTCAGGTCGTCGATGTTCTTTGAGGCGAGGATGACACCAGTAGCCTTCTTTGCCTTAACGCCGTTGATGTTTACGGTGACGGTCTGCTCCTTGTCAACAGAGACGTTGGTGAGAGAGACGTGAACAACGCCGTTCTTGTCCTTCGATGCTGTAGCAGAAACGAGAGGGAGGATAGACTCGAAGCGAAGGTTGTCGCCTGTGATCTTCATGTCGTCGCAGACAACATTGACAGGGAGATAGGTAGCGTCCTGGTGAACAGCATACTGCTGGAAGACATAGTAGGTAGGAGTGAGCACCATCTTGTCGTCCTTGGTGAGAATCATAGACTGAAGCACGTTGACTACCTGTGCGATGTTACACATCTTCAGACGGCGGGTGTACTTATGGAAGATGTCGAGCGATGTGCTGGCAACGATGGCGTCGCGCATAGAGTTCTGCTGGAAGAGATGTCCACGGACGGTTCCTGGCTCCTCGTCCCACCATGTTCCCCACTCGTCGAGGAGGAGAGCGACGTTGTTCTTTGGATCCTTCTCGTCCATGATGTCGATGTGCTTCTTCAGCACCAGCTCTATCTCGCGGCACTTGCCGATGGTCCAGTAGTACTGATCCTTAGTGAACTGAGTGGCAGAGCCCTTCGAACCCTCCCATCCAGGAACGGTGTAGTAGTGGAGAGAGAGGCCAGCCATGTTGCTGCCACCGTTCTCCATGAGCACCTTTGTCCAGTTGTAGTCGTAATCGGTAGCGCCAGATGCAATCTTGAAGAGGTTGTGGCCGTCGTAGTTACGGCAGTAGGTGCTGTAGCGACGGAAGAGGTCAGAGTAGTATTCTGGGCGCATGTTGCCACCGCATCCCCATGACTCGTTGCCTACACCGAGGTACTTCAGGTTCCAAGACTTGTCGCGACCGTTCTTGCGGCGCAGGTTAGCCATAGGCGAGTCGCCGTCAGAGGTGATGTACTCCACCCACTTAGCCAGTTCCTCGACAGTACCGCTACCAACGTTTCCGCTGAGGTATGGCTCGCAGCCGAGAAGTTCGCAGAGGTTGAAGAACTCGTGAGTACCGAAGGAGTTGTCCTCAACGGTGCCTCCCCAGTTGTTGTTCACCATCTTAGGACGATTCTCCTTAGGACCGATGCCGTCCATCCAGTGGTACTCGTCGGCAAAGCATCCGCCCGGCCATCTGAGCACAGGGACATGGAGTTCCTTGAGAGCGTTGAGCACGTCGGTACGGTAACCGTCCTGGTTAGGAATCTTAGAGTCCTTGCCAACCCAGAGTCCACCGTAGATACATGTGCCGAGGTGTTCTGCAAACTGTCCGTAGATTTCCTTAGGAATAACTTCTCCTGGCTTTGCTGCGTCAACCGTAACGGTCTGTGCGCCAGCAGGGAGTGCTGCTATCATGGATGCAGCGAGAATGAGATTCTTAATGTTCATTGTATTGTTTTGTTTTTAGTTATAGGTTTTCAGAGTACAAAGTTACAATAATTTATTGTTATCTCCAAATATTCTATCTGTTCAGAATGATTTTTTTAACACAGAGACAATTTTAATGAATAATGAATAGTGAATAATTAATAATGAATAATGAATAATGAACATCTATCCATACCCCCTGTCTGTTTAACACAGAGGCACAGAGGATACGGAGGTCACAGAGATTTTTGAGTTCTATGCAGCATGTTTCAAATTATTCATTATTAATTATTCATTAATTAATACTGTCTCTGTGTTAAAAAAAGAGCAAGGGGCCTGAGTAGTTATGGGTATTACTTCTTGGATGAAGGGATGAATATCTTAAGGAATAGCCATGCGAGGATGTACATGCAGCTGGCTATCATGAAGACGATGCTGTAGCTGCCGGTGTAGTGGAGCAGGAGTCCGACGAAGGATGCGCCTAACGCTCCGCCGATGGCACCACCTACGCTTGAGAGACCAGTCATCGAGGCGATGAGGTTCTTAGGATAGATGTCGCTGACGATGGTGAAGATGTTTGATGCCCATGCCTGATGAGTGCTGGCAGCGATGCCGATGAGCACAGCCATGAGCCAGAGGTTGTCAACGTATGGCACGATGTTGAGAATCAAGACGAGGCAACCAAAGATGAGAATGGTGGTCTTGCGTGCGCTGTCAACGGGATAGCCTTTGCGAATAAACCATGAAGAGAGTGCGCCGCCAGCCAGTCCGCCGCAGTTTGCCATGAGATAGATGATGACGAGTGGCAGGGCTGTTGCCTTAAGGTCGATGTGGTGGGTGGTCATGATGTAGTCTGGAATCCAGAAGAGGAAGAACCACCACACCCAGTCAGTGACGAAACGACCAAGGAAGATGCCGTAGGTCTCGCGGTAACGGAAGAGAGAAAACCAGTTTCCTTTTGAATTAGGAATTAGGAGTGAGGAGTTAGGAGTTTCTTTGTTTTCGTCTTCGTTTTCGTCTTCGTTTTCGTTTTCGTCTTCGTTAATGTAGGCCAGCTCGGCGGCGTTCACACGCTTGTGCTTCTCGGGTGCATCATAGAGCAATAGCCATGCAACGATCCAGACGAAGCCGGCAGCACCGGTGATGATGAATGCCCACTGCCATCCCCACATCTCGGAGATGACGGCAACGATGAACGGTGCGACGATGGCACCGATGGTAGAGCCAGAGTTGAAGACTCCGGTGGCAAAGGCACGGTCGCGCTTTGGGAACCATTCTGCCGTTGTCTTTACGGCAGCAGGGAAGTTGCCTGCCTCACCGATGCCAAGGATGGCACGCATCACGGCGAAGCCTGCCACTGAGCGTACGGCAGCATGTAGCATTCCGCCAATGCTCCATACGAGGATGGTGAGTGTGTAGCCGATGCGTGTGCCAAACTTATCAAGCATTCTGCCGCCGATGATCATACCGACGGCGTAGGCTGTGTTGAAGATGGTGATGATAAAGCCGAAGTCGGCTTCGTTCCAGCCGAGGTCTACTTGCAGTATTGGTTTGAGGAGACCGATGACCTGGCGGTCGATGTAGTTTATTGTTGTGGCGCAGAAGAGCAGTACTACGATGCTCCAGCGGAAGTTAGTTGGTTTCTGCATGTTACAAATGTTACAAATGGAGAATGGAAAATGGAGAGATTGTAATTGAAGTCAACCTTGGTGGCACCCATTGATTGATTTTAACTAATAACTGATAACTAATAACTTATAACTATTAGCCAATGTTGTGTATCGCATCGTACAGGTATTCCTGCTCCTCAGGAGACTCGGCGTAGGTTACAACGATGAGTTTCATGCCGGGACGCCATAGCTGACGCACCTTGTCGAGCACAAGTCGTGGATTGCCTACGATGCGCGAGTTTAGCACTACACCCGTCTTTGCGAAGGCGTCGGCATAGCCGTCGGTAGGGTTGGCACCAGGGTCTGTGGCTAAGGAGAATGCTCCGTCTGCCATCAGAATGCCCGGAATCTTTACGATGCCCTCCTTCTTGTTGCTCCAGTTTCCACACGAATGGAACACAGCGCCGCCGAACTCGTTGCCCACCTTGACCATTGCTGGTGCGCAGACAGAGAAGTAGATGTCGTCAGGCATCATGGTAACAGTGTCGTCGCTCATGCCGATGCCCGTGAACTTTCGGCTCGAAGCGAAGCCATGACCAGGGCGAGCCAAAGCATCGCCGATGATGGTCTGCTGTTCCTTGGTGAAGTCGATGAGCAACTGGGCAGTACGATCCATGGCGATGTTCATTGCCTCTGGATTGTCGTAGAAATCAATATAGAACTGGTTGCTGTCGATAATGTTGCTTATGGTGTTAAGAGGCGACTGCACATCGCAGAAGCTCATAGGGATGCGTCCCTGCGTCTGCTCCTTGAAATAACGAGTCATCTCAAGCGTGTAACGACCTATCTCGGTGTCCTTTACGGCACAATAAGGAGCATCAATCATCTCCTGTACCGAAGCAAACTTACCATCGACAGCCGGTGCCTGACCTTCCTCCCAGAGATATCCGAAGCCATAGGCAGAGGCAACGGTGCCAAGTCCGTGCCATGGCTCGAGGAAATTAGGAATGTCGCTCTTGAACTTCATGCTCTCCTTCAGCGCACCTAACTGCCAACGCAGCGACTTTTCCATGTCGCGAGAGTCCTGAGCGAAGACATCCTTCACTCTCATTCGGCGATAGACAAGTATTCCGCCCTCGTCAGAGTTCCAGAATTTGTCGCAGCGTTCGTCAAGGTTGTCGGCGTAATCGGCATATTCGTTGAGGCAGAAATCGGCAGGTTCAATAGGCTGGACCTTGGTAGCCTGGCTGTCGGCAAGACTGAAGTCGAAGGTGTCTTCTTCTTTTAATGAAGACTGAGGAGTGGAAAATGAAGAATTTGCTGCCGCTGTTGGTTCCGAAAGGGATTCTTCATTCATTCTTAATTCTTCGTTTTTTACACGAACCTCCTCAGCTACTTGGTAGATTTCTCGTATTCGTTCGTCGGTTACCTCCTTATCCATATTGACGCAACAGAGACCGGTTCGCGTGAGGTCTGGGCCACTTGCAAGGACACGACTGGTGATGTTCTGCTTCAGTTCGTCTAAGGAATACTTCTGGATGTCCACCGGATTGAGGCGGATATTGAAGAAAGTCTCTGGCAGATGCTTACGCAACAGCGCCACGTCGCCACCCCAACCGACGTCGAGGAACGTAAGACGCTCAATCTCAGAGAATGCCGCAGCCATGCGATGAGGGTCCTTTCCGCAATAGTGAATGCCGTAAGGAGCGTGGCGGCGGCTCCATTCCTGGTCGATAGGCAGAATGAAACGGCGGTAGTCCTCCTCCGAAATCATCGTGTGGCTGCACTCAGAATGTATGGCGACAGGATAGTCGAAGAGTCGTGCGCTGCGGTTTACGGAGATGGACGAAGAGCCAGTGTTGCACTGAACGTACCACACAAACTTATCAATAACCTGCGCAATCTTCTTGAAGAACACGTCAGCCTCGTCAGGACGCAGCAGCATGTCGGTGAAGATTTCCTCACCACGAAGGTCGATGGCAAGGTTAAGCACACCGCCCCAGTTTATGTCTCCGACGACGTATCCATGCTTCGCCTTGAGTTGGTCAATGAGATTGACGAGACGCTGGAATGCAGGCGAGCGGAAGGCATCCTGCACGTTGAGGTCCAAAGAGTCGCGATGGGCACAGATGACCTGTGGCGGAGCATCCTCATAATACTCCACTTTACACCCTAACATCTCAGAGAGCAGATAGCCAGAGGCAAGGTGCACAGCTCCAATCTGCGGCAGAGCCTTCTGGTGATCCTCACCAAGTCCGAGGTCGCCAAAGCGTTCATACAGGAGCTGTTCCATCTTCTGCTCGTCCTCAACGCGCCGGCGAGGGTCGTAGAAGAAACTTTCATCGAAAGAGATACCAGCATTCTTGTGCCACCAGGAAGGGTGGAACACGATGTCAACAGGTAGTTGCTTGCTGCATATATTAATCATGTTGAGAGTGTCTTTTATAGCACGAGCGTCCCTAACGCGCACGTTTTTCCTCGGTTAGTAGATGTTCGTAGGTTTGTTGTTAGTTTGAGTTTTCTGCAAAATTACACAAAAGAAATGAAACTGCCAAATTAATTTCGGTGTTTTTTTATTTGTTTTTTTAACACAGAGACGCTGAGGACACGGAGTTCACAGAGATTCTTTGAGGTCTATTCGGGTAAAAACATACTGCATAGCACTCTAACAACTCTGTGTTCTTAAAAAAGACAGGTGAAGTAGAAATCATGCTGCAAACTGACAAAATGTCAAAACGAAAATGCAGATTCAGCGCTTCATGTTCAGCTTACCGTCGGAAGGCATCGTACAGAGAAAATATACCCATTTTGATAACTTGCTGATGGATAGAAGGTTAGCATTCGTTCACCTGATGTGGGGTGCAGAGATGAGGTCAAAAAGGCTCAAAAATGGGTTGTAAGAGGTAATGAATCGGAGGGTGAAAGGTATTGAATCACCTTGTGAAAGGTAGCGAATCGGAAGGTGATTCAATAGGAATCACATCGCGATTCGTATAAAAAGGCAAAATCAAGGGTAAAACATCGATTTCCGAAAGAATCTTGAACTTAATTAATGTTAAATGCTATTGCTTTTTAAAATGACAAAATGCTACAAACGGAGCGTGGTTTGTAGCATTCTGATTGGTATTCGTTGACGATATGTCAGGTTGTGTGTTACAATGCGAGACAGTGGATTCCTGCCGGCGGACTACTGCACGTTGATCATCTTGTGCGTCTGCAATGAGAGCGTCCAGAGAGGGTGGACGAGGATGTAAGAGAGAGTCCCGCTCAGGATTTCTGCGTTACGTGCATCGTCCTTTGTGTCAAGCGGTTGCAACCGATGGTCAGAGGCAGGGAACGATTCCCACTGGCTGATGTCCTGTCCCCAATAGACCACCTTCAGTTCGTCTATCCTCTGCAGTACGACAGGTGCTGCTTTCGGCGAACAAGTAATCCAATCGATCTCGCAACCTGCTGCCAAAGGACACGAGCCGTTGGTCTCTATCTGAATGAAAAAGCCTGCGTCGTGGAGGCGATTCGTGAGCGAAGGCGTGAGCTGAAGCGTCGGTTCGCCACCCGTTATTACTATGTGGCGGGCAGCATATCGACTCACTTCGGCTACAATCTGCTCTTCGGTCATCTCCGTATGCTGCTCGTGCTGCGTGTCGCAGAAACTGCATAGCTGGTTGCATCCAGAGAGACGGAGGAACACAGCAGGGCGACCCGTGAAGCGACCTTCGCCCTGTACGGAATAGAATATCTCGTTAACTCGCACGGTATCAGTCTTTTTCGTAGATAGCAACATTACCGATACTCTCCTGAACCTCTACACGATAGCACTTGTCCACCTGCTCGCAAACCCATCGTGCGATGTTTTCTGCCGTCGGATTGAATGGCAGCAGTTCGTTGAAATTGCCATGGTCGAGATAGCCATGAATGCGTTTCTTCACCTCGGTGAAATCGATGACCATGCCGTAGTCGTTCAGTTCTGCCGACTTACACCATACGGTGACGATCCAGTTGTGGCCATGCGTGTTGCTACACTTGCTTTCGTAAGGGAGCGTCAGGCTGTGGCAGCCCGCTATCTCCATAGTTTTCTTAACGTAATACATTGTCAAAGTTTTTTTTGTTAGGGTTTTCTTCTACCTAAATTATATGAAAAATGATGAATTCCTACGTTCTTTTTTCGCAGGAAAGAGATGAGACTTAAAGCATCAGTTCGTCCTTTTCCGGGAACTTTCTCCAGCGAAGGCCGAAGGTCTCGTATGCATCAGCCACGATGAGGAAAGCCTCTGGCGCAATCTCGTTGATGCATTTCGTGATGTTAGGCACCATCTTTTCCTTCACGACGAGCATCAGCATGTCTTTCTTTTCGCCCGAATACAGGCCGAGACAAGGTATGAGCGTAGCCGTGAGGTCAAGGTCTTTCATTATGAAATGAGAGATGTCCACCGTACTTTCCTTACATATTATATATATGATCTTTGCATCACGCGAGCCGTTCAGAGTGTAACTCAGCGACACGTTGATCATGACAACGGCGATGAGCGAATAGAGCGAGAGCAGTATGGAATGGGTGACGATGAGGCCGAGGATGATGATTGTGGCATCGACATAGAGTATGGCGCGGGAGAATTTGACGTGAAGATACTTGTTGATAATCATGCCCACGAGGTCCGTTCCGCCCGTTCCGCTCTGGTTTCGTAGGATAAGTCCCGAGCCAGCACCTACCATCAGTCCGCCGAATACCGCCGCTATAATCAGGTGATCCTTAAGATTCATTCCGCCCCCGAACAGCATGTCGGCATCGAGAGCCTGGCGTGCAGCCTCCGTAGGATAGGCAATCCACGAGGCAACGTTCATGATGAGCGGTGTGACAAGCACCGTGAACAGCGTCCGTATGCCCAGTTTTTTGCCGATGAGCATGGTAGTCAGCAGCATGAGAGGTATCTGAAGCATGTAGCTGAACGTACCAGGCTGGAACTCAGGCCATAGCTCGTGCAGCACGATGCTGGAGCCATAGACGCCTCCGGGTACCATCTTGTAAGGGTTGATGAACACCACAAAGCCCATGGCAACTATGAAACACCCTAATGCTATCTGCATCCAAGGGAGCAGAAACTCTATTTTTTGTTTATGCGACGACATTCTTCTTTGTCTTCTTTGTCCGTTTTTTGAGAAAGAATTTTGATAATTCTGGTTAGAATCTCACGTATGTCTCAAGCCAGAGTTGGCTGTAATTGCGGTTGTCAGGGTTAGCGATAGACTTGTCGTTAACGTAGTTGTACTGCAACTGGAACATAAGATTCTTGTGGAGCTGAATGTTCGGACAGATGCTGTATATGCTTTTTGCCTTTGCCGATGTTGCACCGTCGCGATAGACATCATACTTCACGTAGGTCTTAAGCCATGGAGTCATTGGGATGCCCACTGTAGCATACCATGCGTCAGCACGGCCGTTGCTTGCGTTAGGCTTAAGTGCTCCTGCAACTTTCTCTGCAGTCATAGAGGCAGCAACGTCAGCAGCAGTGTAATAATCGCTAATCTTATGACCAGTAGAGTGAGCATATTCAGCACGGAAGGTCCAGTCGTTGGCGTCATACTTGGCAGAAACCATGTAGCGATTGCGATTGGTGGTGATGCCGTTGTATGTCGCGTCGCCTGTCCATCCGAAGAAACCGAGGAACATTCCCTTAATAGGCTGCAGCTGAATGGTACCGATAACGTCCTTATGCTTGTTAGCATCAGCGGCGTTAATGCCCTGACCGTTGGCTATCATGAGCTGATAGTGGACGAGACGATGCTGGTCCTTGCCGACAGGGAAGAGGTCGCCCTGGAACTGAATGCCCTGATCGCGGCCACCGTTGCTTGATGTTTCGCTGCCGATGTAGTCATCATGGCCAGTCAGTTTCTTTGTCAGCTGCGAGTAGTCGCCTACTCCCACGTCCCATGGATTCATTGGGTTCTCAAAGCCGAAAGCACGCTTGTACTGACCGATTTTCACCTTGAACTCCTTGTATTTGCCCCACTCGATGAAGTAATCCTTCATGTGGAACTTGTCGTTGTTTGTCTGAATCTGGATGCGATAGGTAAAGTCGTTCAGCAGTTTGCCGTCAACATAGAAACGTACGAGACGCTGTGAGAATCCCGTTCCGCTATTTTTGCCGTCCTGACTGCTGTACTCATACTTACCGATGAAATATCCTCCGAACTTCGGAGCAGAGGCAAAGCCCGTCACCTTGCGGCCGTATTCCACCTTGTCTTCTGCTGCCGCAGGCATTTCCTTGGCAATAGTCTCATTAAGAATGCTCGTTACGAATCCCTCTTCGAGACGCTCTTCTGTTCCGAATTCGTCGTCGTTTGTCTCTACGTCAGCCCATGTAGGGACTGAGAGCAGCGCCATGAGCGCCATAATAAATATCTTCTTCATGCTTGATATAAAATACATTAGTAACTGTTTTCGGAGTGCAAAGGTACTGCTTTTTTTTCAATCTGCCAAATGAAAAGGCAATAAGCACCCGTTTTCCCTTGCCTAATAGATGGCATTGAACACCATAACGGCAAAAACGGAGCCTATGATTGGCGCAACGACAGGTATCCAGGCATAGCCCCAGTCAGAGTCTCTCTTGCCCGGAATGGGCAGGATGGCGTGGGCGATGCGTGGCGCAAGGTCGCGAGCAGCGTTCATGGCGTAGCCGGTGGTAGCACCGAGTCCCATGCCGATGGCTATGATGACATACGTGATTGGCACCAATCCGGCTCCCTCCCAGTTTCTGCCGATGCAGAGAACGGCAAGCATCAGGATGAAGGTGGCAATGAATTCGCAGAAGAAATTGATAGGAGTGTTCCTGATGGCAGGTGCAGTACAGAAGATGCCCAGCTTTGTGTCTTTGTCTTCGGTGCATGCAAAGTGGTCCTTGTAGAATAGCCACATGAGGCAGGCGCCAGTGAATCCGCCCAGCATCTGTGCCACAACATAGCCTGCGACGTCCTCCCAAGGAAACATTCCGGCTACGGCAAAGCCGATGGTTACCGACGGATTGAGATGTCCACCGGAAGGACCGGCAATGAGAGCACCCATGCATACGGCCAGTCCCCAGCCTATTGTGATACACGTCCAGTCGGCACCTTGCGCCTTGGTTTTATTGAGTGAGCAAGCGCAGTTGACGCCTTCACCTATTAATATTAGCACAAGTGTGCCGAAAAATTCAAGGATACATTTTTCCATTTTTTAGTTGTTTTGTTGTTTGGTGGTTTAGTGGTTTAGTTGTTTGGTGGTTTTGTTGTTTCGATGTGTCGATGTTTCGGCATTTCGGGTGTTGATGCTTTTAGCCGGAATAAGTGGCTCTTCCTACGGCGTCCGCCCATCCTGCCTTCAGCTTTGCTACCTTTTCGGCGGGCGCAGCAGGACTGAATGTGCGGTCGATGGCCCATTGTTCCTTTATCTCGTCTATTGAATTCCAGAATCCGACGGCAAGTCCGGCGAGGTAAGCAGCACCCTTTGCCGTTGTCTCTACGCATGTCGGACGAACGACTTCGGTAGAAAGAATGTCGGCCTGGAACTGCATCATGTAGTTGTTTCGTGATGCTCCGCCGTCCACTTTGAGTGCGCCGAGTGGTATGCCAGCATCAGCCTGCATGGCATTGACTATGTCCATCGTCTCGAAAGCGATGCCTTCGAGTGCGGCACGAGCAATGTGCGACTGAGTGGTTCCTCGCGTAATGCCTGTTATTGTGCCCTTGGCGCGAGGGTTCCAGTATGGTGCGCCGAGGCCAGTCAGTGCTGGAACGAAATATACTCCGCCGTTGTCATCTACCTGAGTAGCAAGACCTTCCACCTCGCTTGAGCTGTCGATGATCTTCAATCCGTCACGCAACCATTGTACAACCGAGCCACCTACGAAGATGGAACCTTCAAGAGCGTAGCACACCTTGTCGCCAATCTTCCATGCGATGGTAGTCAGCAGGTTGTTCTTTGATAGTATTGCCTTTTCGCCAGTGTTCATGAGGAGGAAGCAACCAGTGCCATACGTGTTCTTGATGGAACCTGGTTCGGTACACATCTGACCGAAAAGCGCAGCCTGTTGGTCGCCTGCTATGCCCGCAATAGGCACCTCGCTGGCAAAGAATGTTGTCTTTGTGGTGCCGTAAACCTCAGAACTTGCCTTCACCTGAGGCAACATAGAGGCAGGTATTCCGAACAGGTCGAGCAGTTCCTTGTCCCATTCCAGAGTGTGAATGTTGAAGAGTAGCGTGCGAGAGGCATTCGACACGTCCGTAACGTGTACAGCACCATGTGTCAGATTCCATATCAGCCATGTGTCAACGGTGCCGAATCGCAGTTTGCCTGCTTCAGCTTTAGCCCTTGCTCCAGGCACGTTCTCCAATATCCAGCGTACCTTTGTGCCAGAGAAATATGGGTTAAGGATGAGTCCGGTCTTTTCGCGGATTTTGTCAGTAAGACCTTTTTCGATGAGGCTGTCGCAGTATTCGGCAGTGCGACCGTCCTGCCACACGATGGCGTTATATACCGGTTCGCCAGTCTCTGCATCCCAAACGATTGCCGTCTCGCGCTGGTTTGTGATACCGATGCCTGCTATACTGGTTCCGTCTATGCCGATGGCAGCGATGGCTTCGGCAATGGTCGATGCCTGAGATGACCATATTTCCTTCGGGTTATGCTCCACCCAACCCGGCAGAGGAAATATCTGCGTGAACTCTTTCTGTGCTATTGATACTATCTTTCCCTCCTTGTCGAAGATTATTGTACGAGAACTCGTCGTGCCTTGATCGAGTGCAAGTATGTAGTTTGTCATAGATTTATAAGGTTTGTTGGTTGTACTATAAAAAGAAAAGTACGCAAAGCTCTGCCTGAAGCAAAACTTTGCGTACTCGTTTTGCCCATCTACTAAACGTAGGGGCATATTATTCCTGTCCTGTGGCGCGTAGCTTGTTCTTTACTGGATTTGCATACATGATCAGCATTCTCTCACGAAGGAACTGCTCGTCCTTGTTCGGAATGTCTATCTTTGCGAGCTGTCCGTCGAGATACTTAGCAAACTTTGCTTCGTCAGCAGCATTGTATTTGTCGGCGTTTGCACGATTGCCGTTCATGATGTCGTAAGCAATCCAGTTGCAAGGGTATAGATGATAGCCCTTGTGTATCTCCGTATCCATGTGCTTTGCAACCTCTTCGTAGAACTCAGCGCTGGACAAATCGTGCAGATTTTCCAACCAATCGTTGATGCAAGGAGCACACTCGTAGTGGACTCTGCCCTTGTATCCCATGATGCCAGTCTTCATATTGTCGAGGTCGTCCTTCTTAGACTTGCGCCAAGAAGGATCGTCACGCTTCATCTGGAACTCCATTGCTTTGAGGTAGTCGCATGGATCGAACTCGTAGCTGATGGTCAGTGGCACGATGTTCAGGTCCTTAAGCCCTTCGGCATGAGTCTTTCCGTTGCTGCCGAGTCCCAGCATCTTCAGTACAGACTCCTGCGTTTTGTCGCTTGAATCCTTAGCACGTCCCTCACGCTGAGCTATCCAGATGTTCTCATGTTTCTCATTTACGGCATAGTGAATGTATTCGCTCATGAGGATAGAACTCTGGAACATCTCGCGTGGAGACAGCGAACGGCGCACTGAGAATGCTTTGTTCATCTTGACGAGAGTCTTGATCCATGGGTAGATAAGCAGGTTGTCGCCAATGGCAATCTCGCATGTCGTAGAGAATTTCTGGTCCAATAGCTTCAGGTCAAGTATCGCAGAGTCGAGTACGATGTCGCGATGATTGCTTATGAAGGTATAGTTTCCGTTTCGGTTCAGTTCCTTGCGGGTGGTGAACTCGCAACCGTCTGAACACTTCTTGATGACATATCGGACAACGGGTTTCATAAATCGCTTCTGGAAAGAAAGCGAATCGTTGACGCCGATGAACATCATTTTGATAACTCCTGTACGCATGAACTTAGGCAAGAAAGGTGCTGCACCTTTCAGAATGGCCTGAAATTGCCTGTCCTTTAGCAAGGCATCGAGCGCGGGTTTTATTTCTTCGGGGTTATAAGGACGTATTTCGTCGAACTTAGATGGTATCATATCTAAAGGTTATAGGTTAGGGGGCGTTTAGGGTTTAACGGTTAACGATTAAGGTTTAACGGTTAATGTTTAAGGCTTAACGGGACCGTGCGGAACTCAAACTTGAGTAGTTGCATTTGCAAAATTACAACTTTTTTTCTATCTCCCCAAATGTTTTAATAGTCTTTTGCAAATAATTGATATAATTTTAGGTTAATAACCTTAATACTCTATGTACGGACGGAGGCGAGAAATGGTTTCCTTCTTGAAGAAAGGAAGCAGGCTCAGGTCGTTGAGATCGTGGATGTCGCCTCGCAGACGGCGATAGTTCAGAATCTCGCGTGCCATCTGATAGTTGATGTATGGGTGGTTTCGGAGTTGCTCTGAGGTTGCCTTGTTGATGTTTATCTTGCGGATTGAGGACGACGATGCAAGACGGAAGTAAGGCAAAGCAGATTCAGGGAAATCCTGAATCTCAAGTAATTGCTCGCTGTTTACATAGCCTCCAAGTTTCTCTCTGTAGCTGACTATCTTTCGTGCGAAATACGGTCCGATGCCCGGCACACGCTGTAGTGTCGTCGTGTCAGAGGTGTTCAGGGCGAGAGTCTCGCCTGGTCGCAGTTTTGTCTCTCCTGTTTGTGCGTAATGTTGCTTAGCAGTCTCTGTCCCTTCGCTGCTTCCCGACGAATAGCTATGGTCATAATGGCGGTGTGAAACAGTCTCGCTGGCAGGGCGATAGTCTGCTCCGATGCGGATGTAGGGTAACAGTTCGCGGTACTTCTTAGCAGTCAACCCATAGAGACGGCTAAAGTCCTCTGGGCAAGTATATGCTCCACCTGCCGCACGATACTTGTATATGCTGCGCACTTGCCATGCCTGTAGTCCAAGGGCAAGCAGCGTTGTCGAGTCGGCTGTGTTAGGATCGAAAGGCTGAAGATGTACCGGTTTCGATTCGACGGCATAGTAACGCCCTTCATTCTGCTTGCCTCCTCTTGATTCGTACACACCCAACGAGTCCACATCGTCTGGCGAAATTGCAACCGATGTGGAGCATTCCACCACGATAACAGCTATGGCTACTACGACGACGAGCAGTCCGGTGATGGCATAGCGGTCATGTTTTAGGATGTAAAGGAGATTCTTCATCGGATTACACCAGTAGAATCAATGAAGATAAGGAATATGGCTATAGGGCAGATGAAACGTATCAGAATCATGAATATGCTGAAGAACAAGTCGTTATGGAGCGTTCCCCAGTTGGTGAACTCATCACGAACGACCTTCTTTGGTACATACCAGCCGATGAAGATGCTTGCAAAGAAACCAACGATAGGCAAGAAAATCTGTCCCGTAACGAAGTCGAAGACATCGAAAAGACTCCTGCCACAGATGGTCAACCAGTCGTATCCGCAGAGCGAAAGGGAGCAGAAGATGCCGATGAAACCACAAAGACACGACACACCAAGTGCACTCTGGCGACGGCTAACCTTCATTTCCTCCTGCAGGAACGCTGTGCTTACCTCATGCAGAGATATGAGAGAGGTAAGGGCAGCAAGCGACATCAGGGCGTAGAAGAAGAACGACACGATGACGGAAAGTGCTGGAACGGCACCGAATGCCTGCTGGAATACGTTAGGAAGGGTAATGAATATAAGCGACGGACCACTGTCTGGCTGCACGCCAACAGAGAAAGCGGCAGGGAAAATGATAAGTCCGGCGAGTATAGCTACCAAGCAATCGATGATGCTTATCTGCACGGCAGACTTCATAAGATTGGTCTTTCGCGAGAAATAACTTGCGTAAGTACAGATACAACCCATACCTATTGACATCGAGAAGAACGCCTGTCCCAAGGCACTAAGCACCACATCGCCAGTGATCTTTGAGAAATCAGGCTTAAGAAGGAACTCCGCTCCAGCCATAGCGTTAGGCAACATCAACGATGCTACTGCTATGACAAGCAGCAGAATGAAGAGAACAGGCATCAGAACCTTTGATGCACGCTCTATGCCTTCGCGCACTCCGTGGATGATGACAGCATGAGTGATGCCCATGAAGAGCAATCCCCACAGCACTGGTTGCCACGGATTGGTAGAGAAATCAGTGAAATACTGTACGAAATACTGTGCGTCACCGTTGAGGTTTCCTACTAAAGATGCTGCCATATAGTACATACACCAGCCAGAGACGATGCAGTAATAGCAGGTGATAAGGAAACCCGTAAGCACCGAAAGTCCACCAACAAGCGCCCACCAACGATTGCCCATCTTGCCGTATGCACGCGCTGTGTTCGACGCAGAGTGGCGACCGATGATGAATTCTGCTACCATACAGGGAATGCCCAGCAACAGAACGCATAGAATATAGACAATGATGAACGATGCGCCTCCATTCTGTCCAGTGATGTAAGGGAATCTCCAGACATTGCCAAGACCTACTGCGCTGCCTGCCGTAGCCAGTATAACGCCTAACGTATTCTTAAAATTTACTCTTTCTGCCATGTTTCTTTACAAAATTTCTTGCAAAATTAATAAAAAATATCTACCTTTGTTGAAAAATTGAAAGAAAAAGTTTGGTTTATGCTTAAAAAACTTAAGAATTATCGCTTTTCAATGATTTGTATCATTATAATATGGATATTGTGTCTCATGGATGTGCCAGAGACACCGCTAAGTCATGTCACTCTGATAGACAAATGGACTCATATCCTGATGTATCTTGGCACTTGCTTCATCATAAGGTGGGAATACAGCCGTTGTCACACAACGATAAACACTCTGCGTCTGAACGTATGGGCACTCGTGATGCCGGCATTGATGAGCGGATTGATAGAGATTCTGCAGGCGAACTGCACCAACGGGCATCGCTCGGGAGAGTGGTTGGACTTCCTTGCCAATAGCATCGGGTGCGCATTGGCATGGGGAGCGTTCGCTTGCTGGAAGAAGATGATGTAGTTATTAGTTATCAGTTATTAGTTGTTAGTTTGTGACGGGAGGGGCATTATAAAGAAGGCACAGGGGGACTTTGGTGTCCTTCCTGTGCCTTTTTTATAATGTTATCAGGTTCACTTGCTAACTAATAACTGATAACTAATAACTAATAACTGTCTGCAGTTTAGTTTTGGTTCATCTGATTGAGCTGTTCCATGTTGTTGGAACGCTCTATTACGTCGCTCTGAACCTTAGACTTGTGGTTGCGAGTCTTAACCTTTGAGTTGCCGAAGTTGTATGTTACGCTGAGCGAAACGTTGCTCATTGGCACTCGGATGTTGCTTGAATTGACGAACGTTGAACTTGAACTGTAGGTCTCGATGTTGATGCAACCACCCTTGTTGAGGCCTGTCATTGCCTGGAGACTGAGCGTAAGCTTGTCGTTCAGGAACGACTTTGATACGTTTCCGGTAATGATGTTGAAACCAGAACTCCATCCCTGCAGCGTGTAAGTCTTGGAATTAGAGATGAGATAAGCACCGAGTTTGATGCTGAGAGGCAGCGTCTGCTGGAGTCCGAGCATCAAGTTGTACTGCCATCCGCTGTTACTCTCCTTCAGCTGCTCGCTGTTAAGATCGTTGTAGCTTAAGCCAGCATTGGTGAAGATACGAGTGTTCTTGTGGAGAAGATAGTTTGCAAAGAGCGAGAGAGATGTTGCCTGCTTCTTCACGATGTTACCGTATGTAGTGTTGAGCAGATGGTTGTTGTCGTAGAACGAATACTGCGAGATGGCATTGTCAGTAAGAGCATAGCGCAGATTGAAGTTGACCATGATCTTCGGTGTGAACATATTTGCCACCATACCGACAGTGTGCGACTTCTCAACATCAAGATCCGGGTTACCGTAAGTTAAGGCAGTATTGCTGCTTCGGTCAATATATGGATTCAGATACGATATGCCTGGGCGAGAGATTCGCATGTTGTAGGTCAGTCCGATGTTAGCGACAGGGATAGGAGAATACGAGAAACTGAGCGACGGAATGACGTTACCATAGTTGCTATCGTAATTGTCGCTGTTGCCTTTCAGATACTCCACCGACTGCCATGTATGCTCATATCGCATTCCGGCACGAGAACTGAACTTGCCAAACTTACCCTCATACTCCGCATATCCAGCAAGGATGCTCTTGCCGTTACGGTAATCAGAGCTCAGTTCCTCCTGGTATTTCATCTCGCCATCGTTACCACTCATGTAGAATTCAGCATCCGATTCGCTTGTGTGAGATGTCAGTTTGGTGCCGAGATTCAGGTTGTGGTTAGTGGCAAGCGGAGTGGTATAGTCAATCTGGAGCGTGTGTTCGTTTGAACGGTCGTTGCTATCGCTGTAACGATCGATAAGGAATGACCCGAACTGTTCTGGCAAACCAGCAGAGCGATCGAACTCAGACGTGTTCTGATTGCGAGCCGGATTGTGACTGAAGAGATAGGTCATGGTGATGGAACTGCTGCGATCCTTATTGAGGAAACGCTGGTAGTCGATGCTCGCATTCATGCCGCTGCGCTTGTTGTCAAGCACGTTGTGCATGTCATAACTGAATCCCTGACCGTATATTCCGCCTGTAACACTGTTGGTTACGGCACCAGAATTCTTCGTCTTGAACATGGTAAGGCCTAACGAAGCGTTCACGCTACTCATCTCATCGATGTCATAACCGAGGCTGATGTTAGCCATTCCGAACGGTACGCGAGTCTTTCCGTCATGCTGAAGGTTAATGGACTTCGATGGATTTGCACCCAGTTGCTCCTGTATCATCTCCACTTCCGTACCGTTCATCATCTGCTTATTCAGCGTACCATTTGCCGAAAACGAGAACTTACCCTGCTGACCGTTGATGAAAGCAGATGCACCGTAGCTCTTGTTTCCACCCTGAAGACGGACGTTTCCGTTGATACCGTTGAGCGAAGGACCTGCACCTGGCGCGCCAGGCATGCCCGAACGGTTCAGCGTTATGTTGAGAATGCCACCCGCACCCTCTGCGTCATACTTTGCGCCAGGGTTCGTTACGACCTCGATGTTCTTAACCATTACAGCCGGCATGGCTTTGAATATCTGCGAAGGATTGCCCGAAAACATCACGTTAGGCTTACCATCGACATACACTTTGAATGCCGACGACCCGTTGACCGTTATGTTATCCTGACCGTCAACAGTGACCATAGGCACCTTGCGGAGCATGTCCAGCACGGTGGATGCCTTTGCATCAGAGTCAAGAGTGACATCATACGTTACCTTGTCCGTATCCATCTTGATGATAGGCTTCTGCGCTACGACGCTTACTTCCTGCAGCGTCAGCGACTTGACGATGCTGTCCTGTACGCTCTCTTCCTGCTGTGCGTTGGCCGTAAGGGCAGTTCCGGCGATGAGCGCCAATACTAATACCGATTTCTTTACCATATTATTATATATGTGTGTTATGTTTATACGATGTTGAAAACTATTCTTTGGGAGAAATTGCAAACAAATATTACAAATCATCCTGTACTTTACATCAGACGCACATGCAGTGCTGTTTGCTACAGATGGGTGCGTTAAAAATGCTTAACGTGTGCTTTACTTGACCATTAGTCCACAGAGACGGTCCTGAAAACGTCGCGATTCATAGACCGGCGAGTCGTTGTTGATGATGCAATAGGCATACCAATGGCCGTCCTTTCCATGCAGATAGCCGGCAAGGCTTGACCCTCCGATGGTCGTCATGGTGCCAGTCTTGCCGTAGATACGTCCGATGAACTCCGGTTTCAGCATGCGTCCGTGTAGCGAACCAGTGCGATCAGGGTCGCCAGGCGTAGCCATTCCCTTGTCAATTAAGAAATTACGCATCTGCTCATTGGCGTATGCGTAGCGCAGAACGTCAACGAGGAACGATGCCGTTACACGGTTCTCAGGCGACAAACCGCTGCCATCGTTTATGACGAAACCAGCCATTGTGCGTGTCGTTGGATTCAGATCGGCAGGCAACTTGGTACGTTTCTTCTTGCTTTCCGTAGCCTTTTCCTCGTCATCCTCCGCCTTTACCGGGTCGCAGAAGATGCCCCTTAGGCAAGTCTCTACGGCATGAGGAGTGGTCCAATGCTGCTTCCGGTCCTTTACGATGCCCTGCTTGCGGTCGAGATAGAAGAACAACGCCTCCGCCTTGATGTTCGAACTGAAGATCAGCATGTATCTTATTATATTCTGTATCTCCGTATCCACCGATGCCACCACACGCTGTTCGCCTTGCGCCTTGACGCTGACGTCGTCCTTAACGGCTATGCCCTGCTGCTGCAGCGAGTAGCGGAACGCCTTCATTACGAACTCCTTGCCCTTCAGCAAGACAGGAGTCTTGTTGTAGGGAATGTCCCAAGTCTTTGCCGAAGGGTGCTCCATGAGCGTGTCTTCAAGGGCAAGATCGAGCGAGATGCTTCCCCTTATGCTTCTTATTCCGGCCTTCCTGAGCTGCCAGGTGAGGGTGTCTATGCTCTCGATGAGAGGATTCGGGTCGGCCTTCAGACAGAGATTGCCGATGAGAGTGTCGCCCTTCATGGTGCCCTTTGCCAGGAGCGACGCATTCATTTTGCAATCCATGCCGAGCAATTCCATTGCCGCCACGGCAGTAGGTAGCTTGATGCACGATGCGGGTGGCAGCAACTGCTGGTCGTGCATGGCATAAACCTGCCGCATGGCAGTAATGTCATAGATGCTGATAGACATCTTTGTGGTGTCCAGACGCTGAGGAGAATGGATGAAACTGTCAATGACAGCCGTCATCATCTCTGACTCATGCGTCAGCTTTGGGTCAACGGGAATGACCTCAGTCTCAGCTGTTTCCGCCTCGTCATTGGTCGAAAGGACAGCCCAAGCGATAACCACCGCTATCAGGATGAGTATAAAAGCCAAGGCCATCTTCCTGATGCGGCGGATGCGTATCTTATGTTTCATTAATGAGTTCTAATCGTTATGATTTCTATTTCTTTGTGTTTTGCGTGTTGAATACCTCTGGTTTCTGATTCTTTTCGCTTTCGCCGAGCAGTTCTTCGGTAAGGAAAGACTCAAGTTTTTCTGCCGAAAGGCGCAGCTTGAACTCGCCGTTGACGGCAACCGAGATACGTCCCGACTCCTCGGAACATATTATCGAGATGGCGTCAGAGTTCTGAGACATACCGAGAGCCGCACGGTGTCGCAGGCCCAGTTCCTTCGGAATGTCGAGGTCGTGAGCCACAGGCAGGATGCAACCAGCAGCAGCGATGCGCTTCTTTCGTATAATCATGGCGCCGTCATGAAGCGGAGAGTTCTTGAAGAAGATATTCTCTATGAGTCGCTGATTGATGTTTGCGTCTATAATATCGCCAGTGGCCATGATGTCGTCGAGTGATGCTGAGCGTTCGATGACGATGAGTGCGCCCACTTTTTGGCGTGCCATGTTCATGCAAGCCATAACGACTGGCATGATGCTTTTCTTGTCTTGCATGTCTCCTCCGTGCTTTCCGCCTAATATCTTCGTTAACATTCCGAAGCGCTGGTGTGCTCCGAGGTTGTACAGGAACTTACGGATTTCTTCCTGGAAGAGCACGATGAGTGCGAGCACACCTACTGATACAAGTTTGTCGAGGATATTGCCGAGGAGGCGCATCTCAAGGACTTGGCTGACGAAGAGCCAGATGATGACGAACAGGATGATGCCGATGAAGATGTTGAGCGATCGTGATTCGCGCATGACTCTGAAGAAGTAGTACAGCATCAATGCGACTAATATAATGTCAACAACGTCCTTTGGCGATATTTCTATAAACATATTTCTATTGCAATTAAAGCGTTTTGTTTTTTGTTTAACACAAGGAAAAGAAGGCGTAGCAACTCAGATACCCTGCTTTTTTTAACACAGAGACACGGAGAACACAGAGAACACAGAGTTTTTGAGTTCTATGCAGCACGTTGTAATCCGAATGATACTCCAACTTCTCAGTGCCATTTGTGTGCTCCGTGTCTCTGTATTAAAAGATGCAGAGCAGTTGTACTGAGGACACATAGTGCATAGAGAATTTCTGGGTTCTATGCAGTTATTTTGGTTAATTGTTCTTTTTATCCAGCATAGTGATGCTGTCAGTTTGTAGATATCTTACCGTTTATCCTTCGTTTCACACCGTCTTTAAGTACGGGAACATTGAAGTTGATAAGTAAACCTATTTTTTTTCCTGACATTTTTAAGTAAGAAAGCAACTGAGCCTCATGTAAAGGCAAGAGCTTATCTACTGATTTTAATTCTATGATAAGTGTATCGTCAACAAGAATGTCTATTCTGAATTTCTTGTCTAACACTTTTTCTTTATAGCATATAGGGAGATCTACCTGAGAATAAACTATGTGACCACCCATTTTTAACTCTTCAATCAAGCATGCTTCGTAAATAGACTCAAAGAGTCCTGGACCTAAATGCTTGTGTACCTCTATTGCTGCACCGATTACAGCATTGGTAAGCTCGTTCAGATAGTTTAGTTCTTTTAATGAAATATCGTTCATACCATATTTTAATAATAAAGGGATGAAATCTGAAATACTTTATAATTCCGTATTCTATCGGCATGGAAGACCGCATGGAACTCAAAAAGACTCCGTGCCCTCTGTGTCCTCTGTGCCTCTGTGTTAGAAAGAACGACAGAACGCATAAACCATAGCAACCGCATGGAACTCAAAAAGACTCCGTGCCCTCTGTGCCCTCTGTGCCTCTGTGTTAGAAAGAACGACAGAACGCATAAACCATAGCAACCGCATGGAACTCAAAAAGACTCCGTGCCCTCTGTGTCCTCTGTGCCTCTGTGTTAAAAAGACCACCTACAACAACTCTGTTATTTTCACCACCTCTACGGCTTCTTTCACGTCGTGAACTCGTAGGATGGCGGCACCTTGTTGCAGCGCTATGGTGTTCAGAACAGTCGTTCCGTTCAGAGCTTCGTCAGCAGACGAGTTTAGGACTTGCCACACCATGCGCTTGCGCGAGACACCAGCCAGGATGGGAAAACCATAGGACAGCAACTCGCTTTGACGGCGAAGAATGGCATAGTTCTCCTGAATGTCCTTGCCGAAACCATAGCCCGGGTCCAGAATTAATGAAGAATGAAGAGAGGATAATGAAGAATTTGCTGCCGCTGTTGGTTCCGAATGGCATTCTCCATTTTCCATTTTCCATTGTTCATTCAACAAAGAGATATTTTCATCAAAGAAGTTTCGCATCGCCTCCATCGTCGCATCGCGCGACATTATAATATAAGGTGTACCCAGACGAGCCACCTCACGGAGCATCGGTTCGAGCGAAACGCTTCCCTTACCAATCTCACACACCGGCTGACCGACATCGTTGATGATGTCCACCCCATACTCCTCGACTGCCATTCGTGCGACATCAGGACGGAAAGTATCTACCGAAAGGATAGCATCCGGCTGCTCACGACGCACGATAGGGAGGGCAAAGCGCAGACGATTCATCTCTTCCTCCACGGTCACGTTGTCTCCTCCAGGGCGCGTTGACATGGCTCCGATGTCAATCATCGTAGCTCCTTGCGCTATTATTTCGTTCGCTCTGTCGGCAATATCCGTCTCTGTCTGCTTGCGCGAACCAGCAAAGAACGAGTCGGGAGTAACGTTGAGTATTCCCATTACCTCAGGCTTAGAAATTGTGTAAGGTTTACCCTTGAGTCGTAACGTATAGTGCATAATTGATAAACTTTTGTGCAAAATTACCATTTTTTTATGACAAAAGAGAACAGAATTAAAAAATATTTCTTAATTTTGCAATCAATTACATCTTTTAATATATGAAAATAGACGAACTGTATAAGATATTCTGCGAGCATCCCGTTATTACGACCGATACTCGCGACTGCCCAGAGGGCTCGATTTTCTTCGCACTGAAGGGTGCATCGTTTAACGGAAACGACTTCGCCATGCAGGCTTTGGAAAAAGGTTGTGCGTATGCTGTGGTCGATGAAGTAAGTGATTCTTCACTCTCCACTACTCATTCTTCATTGATTATAGTGGAAGACGTGCTGACAACCCTGCAGCAACTCGCCCGCTATCACCGCCTTCAGCTTGGCACACCGATAGTCGGCGTCACCGGAACCAATGGTAAGACCACCACGAAGGAGCTCATCGCTACGGTCCTTTCGGAGAAGTTCAACGTCCATTACACTAAGGGCAACTTCAACAATCACATCGGAGTGCCAAAGACATTGCTCCAGATGACCAAGGAACACGATATCGCTGTCATCGAGATGGGTGCCAATCACCCAGGCGAGATAAAGACATTGGTCGATATCGTTGAACCAGATTGTGGCATCATTACCAACGTCGGCCGCGCCCATCTTGGCGGATTCGGCTCGTTCGAAGGTGTGAAACGCACCAAGGGCGAGCTCTATGACTTCCTCAACAAGAAGCCAAACAACAAGGTGTTCATCAATGCCGACAGCGACGATCTGAGCGAGATGGCATCGCAGCGAGAGGCGTTGAACCTTGTGAAGTATGGAACAGAACTGACTGCCGAGACCGAAGTCTATGGCAAAGTGATAGAATGCAAGCCGACGCTGACATTCAGTTGGATACACCCCGACGGCGTTGCGCCTGCCGAATACCACCGAGTGGAGACCCATCTCATAGGCGATTACAACATCCACAACATGCTTGCAGCTGCCACTATCGGTCTGAATTTCGGCGTCAGCGAGGACCAGATATGCCACGCACTGAGCAGCTACACACCGTCGAACAATCGTTCGCAGCTCACCGTCACTGCAAAGAACAAGCTCGTAGTGGATGCATACAACGCCAATCCGACATCGATGGCTGCTGCCCTTGGCAACTTCAAGGCGATGCAGGTGGAAGGAAAGATGGTAATCCTCGGCATGATGGGCGAACTCGGAGACGTCAGTCGGATGGAGCACGAGAAGGTCATCGCACAGCTTGTTGACATCTTTGGCACCGATGCCAAGCAGGACGTATGGCTCGTAGGAGCAGAGTTTGCAGCGCTACAGCATCCGTTCCGCCAGTTCGCCGATGTCGAAGAGGTGAAGACAGCGATACAGACGGAGCAGCCACACGATAAGTATATACTCATAAAAGGCAGCAATTCGCAGAAGCTCTTCCAGCTTCCGGAGTTGCTATAGCATCAGGAACAGGGCGAGAACCATAGCTTTTTATCAAACGAAAAGCATTGATTCATCGCCCGATTCTTAGCCTTTTATGTTGTAATTACTCAGTCTTTACGTTGTAATTACTCAGTAATCACACTGTAATTACTCAGTCTTTACACTGTAATTACTGAGTCTTTACAATATGAAAGGCTACGATTCACACGATGAAAGGCTACGATTCACATGATGAAAGGTATTGATTCGTGGTTTGAAAACATAGGACATAAACAAACATACATAGCTCATAACCAGATGAAAAGAACAATTCTAACATTGATAGCGATAGCTGCAGCCACTGCAAACAGCATGGCTCAGGACACGAGTCTCGTCGTTCGCACGGCAGGACCATTCGCGTTGACAAAACCATTGGTGATAGACAGCACGTCTGTCACGCAGACAAAATTCTCTGAAGACAACCTCATCAATACGCCGTTGTCGCTCAACGCTGCCGACAAGGCAACCCCAATACAGCTCTCTTCGTGGCAGACAAAGAAGGGAACGCTGAATCTTGCCACGTTCGATGCTAACAGTACGAGCTACATGAAGGCAAAAATAAACGTCAAGGGCGCTAAGAGTAAGAAGGTGTTCGTTGACGGAAAAGAGGCTGGGGGAGAGGTCGCGCTGCAGCCAGGCATACACAAACTGGCCGTGAAATTCATTGCCGACAGCACCGGCATTGATATCAACGTCGTGCCAACCGACTCGACTAAGGCCGCATTCCTGTGTCTTTCCTCGGCAGAAAAAGGCGGAAAGACAGCGTTCTCCATGCGCACAAACCTTGAGACACGCGTCACCCGCAGCGCCAATGTGTCGCCATCAGGACGCTGGGCGTTAGTCAGTTACCAGTGGTATGACGAGCAGAACAAGAGCCAGTGGGCAACGCGCCTCGTCGATCTTACTACCGGTCGCGAGTCGATAGTGTCAAGAGCCAGCGGCTGGATGCCACGTTCCGACCGTTATTACTATACCGAGAACGTCGGCGGAAAGGACAATCTCGTAACCGTTGACCCTGCTACGGGACGCCAGACAGTCATTGCACGCGACCTGCCAAGCAGTTCTTTCACCATCGCTCCTACCGAGGACTACCTTATTTTATATAAATACGAAGAGGGACCAAAGAAGGAAACCGGCGTCTATGAGATTGTTCACCCAGACGACAGGCAGCCAAACTGGCGCAGTCGCTCTACCATCCTGCGCTACGATATTGCCACCGGATTTACCCAACCACTCACATACGGATATAAAAGCGTGTATGTCAGCGATATAACTGACGACGGAAAGTATCTCCTTCTGAGCTATTCTACTGACTCACTCACACAGCGTCCAACCACCCGCAGCACTTTCCTGCGCATGAACGTGGAGACTTTGGAGGCCGAAACGCTCATAGAGAAAGACGGATTTGTGGCAAGTGGCCAGTTCATGAAGGGCCATGACGACATCGTCTTCATGGCATCGCCAGAGGCATTCGGAGGCATTGCCAACATCGTTCCTGCCGGAATGACAGCCAGCAACTTCGATTATCACCTCTATCACTTTGACTGTAAGACAAAGAAGGCTACCCAGTTGACTGCCAATGACAATACGACGGTTGACAATTTCGTAATCAACAAGCTCGACAACTCAATCCTTTACTCTGCCCAGCGAGCAGATTCAGTGCTGCTTTACCGCTACGACATGAAGACGAACAAGAGCCGTCAGATAGGTCAGCCACTGGAAGTAATCAACGGATTCAGCTTTGCTGACAAGGGCGGTAACATCCTTGTCCACGGTTCTTCGGCAACTGTGCCATACCGAGTGTATAACATTCCGGCACGCAACGTGGCTTCGCCAACGATGAAGACCACTGGAATATCACTTATTCTTGATCCAAACGCCGAGCTGTTTGCTAACGTCAGCCTTGGCGAGTGCAAGCCATGGAAGTTCACTTGCAAGCGAGGCTACGAGGTAAGTGGACACTATTACCTGCCAGCAAACTTCGATCCGTCGAAGAAATACCCTGTAATTGTTCATTATTACGGAGGTTGTTCGCCAACGAGTCGCCGCTTCGGAGGCGGTTCACACTATCCTGCACACTACTGGAACGCACTGGGTTACATCACGTTCATCGTCAATCCATCAGGCGCAACAGGCTTCGGACAGGAGTGGGCAGCACGTCATGTCAACACCATGGGCGAGGGCGTGGTGCAGGATATCATAGAAGCGACGCAGCAGTTTGCAGAAGATGTGCCACAAGTTGATAAGGAACACATCGGCTGTGTCAGCGCTTCGTATGGCGGATTCATGACACAGAACATCCTCATCCATACCGATTTCTTCGCCTGCGGCATCTCTCATGCCGGCATTTCAGACCATACCAGCTACTGGGGCGAGGGATATTGGGGCTATTCCTATAGCGAGACGAGCGCAGCCAACAGCTATCCATGGACACGAAAGGACCTGTACGTTGACCGTTCGCCACTCTACAACGCCGACAAGATACACAAACCGCTGCTCTTTACGCATGGAACAGCCGACACAAACGTGCCAATCGGTGAGTCGATCCAGATGTACACAGCCCTGAAACTCCTCGGTCGTCCAACGGCATTCATACAGGTTGAGGGTGAGAATCACGGCATTATGGACCCAGTGAAGCGCACCCTCTGGATTGATTCCATGGTGGCATGGTTCCAGAAGTGGCTGAAGAACGACAGCAGTTGGTGGGATTCTATCTACAAGGAAAAGAAGCTTTAGCCTTCCCCCTATTCCCCCTCCCGTTAACGGGAAGGGCCTAAAGAACAGCCTTGCTGCATAGATTTAACGACAATAACAAGCTAACAATTAAGAACTCCTTATCCCACTCCAGGAGTATAAATATATCTATTCCCCCTTTCTGTTAACAGAAGGGGACGAGGGAGTGGGCCTTTCATGAACTTTATATTTATTTCCCCTAACTTCCCAGAGAAGTATTGGCAGTGGTGTGCTGCCCTGAAGAACAACGGAGTGACGGTGCTTGGCATCGGTGACGAAGTGTATGACAAACTCGTTCCTGAACTTAAGTCTGCCTTGACAGAGTATTATAAGGTGAAGAACATGGAAAACTACGACGAGATGTATCGCGCCGTAGCGTTCTTTGCACATAAGTATGGCAAGATAGATTGGCTCGAATCGAACAACGAATACTGGCTGGAGCAGGACGCAAAACTAAGAACCGACTTCAATATCACTACCGGCATAAAGACCGACCATATCAATGCCATTAAGAATAAGTCGGAGATGAAGAAGTATTATGCTCAGGGTGGCATCCGTACTGCACGCCAGATAAAGGCCAGCGAAGGCTTTGAGGCAGCGAAGAAGTTCTCGTATGACGCTGGTTATCCGCTCTTTGCCAAGCCTGATGTGGGCGTAGGCGCAATGGGAACGCATAAGATTAACGACGAGGGACAGCTCTGGAACTTCTTCCAGGACGTCAAGGACACGCACCTTTACGTCATTGAGGAGTTCGTAACGGGTAACATCTGCACCTACGATGCAGTGATAAACTCAAAGGGCGAACCTATCGTTGAGTCGATGTGTGTATGCCCTCCAAGCATCGCCGACATAGTAAACTACAACCTCGACTCTACGTTCTACGTCAATAAAGACATGAACGAGAACCTCCGTTTCTGGGGACGACAGACAGTAAAGGCATTCGGCATCACCCGCCGCTTTGTACATCTGGAGTTCTTCCAGCCCGATCGTGCACACCGAGGCTTAGGAAACGTAGGCGACTTCGTAGCACTTGAGGTGAACATGCGCCCTGGTGGAGGCTTCATTCCAGACATGATAAATTACGCACACAATGTTGACGTGTATCGCATTTGGGCAGAAATGGTGGCATACGACGAGCGTCGCCTGCCTGATCCACATGACGATTTCTTCTGCGTCTTTGCCGGACGACGCGACAATGCGCAGTACTGGATGTCGCATGATGAAATCGTGAATAAGTACAAGGCTAACATCGTAATGTCGCCACGTATGCCAGAGGCACTCGCTCAGGCTATGGGCAACCAGACCTACATTGCACGTTTCCGTACCGATCAGGAGCGCGACCAGTTCCTCTTCGATGTATGTAACAGGAAATAAAGCCCCATCCCCCCAACCCTCTCCCGTTAAACAGGGAGGGGGGAGAAAACTTATACAACAAAAAAACTCCTCTCCCCACTCCAGGAGCATAAACATACAGATCCCCCTCCCTACTAACGGGAGGGGGCATGGGGGTGGGTATCTTTATGGAAGTACAATATCATAAGTTCTGGAGCCATAACCTCCAGAGAGACATGGAATACAAAACGTATGGCACCGAAGGACATGCCATACTCGCAATACCATCGCAGGACGGACGATTCTGGGATTGGGAGAGTTATCAGATGGTAGCAACGCTGGCTCCATGGATAGAGAGTGGCAAGGCAAGGCTTATCACTTGCGACACTATTGACTGGGAAACGTGGTCCATTCCTTATACCAACGGCTACCTGCGCATACGTCAGCATGAGAAGTGGTTCCACTATATCATAGACGAACTGCTGCCTGCTGTCCGCCATTGGGATAGCGAGACGTTCCTCGTTACGGGCTGTTCGCTGGGCGCTTTCCATGCAGCCAACTTCTTTTTCCGTCGTCCTGACCTCTTCGATACCGTCATCGCCATGAGTGGATTGTACCATTCGGAATATGGTTTCCCTCAGTATCACGACGAACTGACCTACAACAACTCGCCTCAGGCGTTCCTTTCGCAGATGCCGGCAGACCATCCTTGGATGCACCTCTATCGCCAACGCCGCATCATTATCTGCGTAGGACAAGGCCGATGGGAGGAAGAACTGCTTGCCAGCACACGCGAATTGGATACCATTCTGAAGCAGAAAGGCGTGCCAGCGTGGTTTGATTATTGGGGCTACGACGTCGATCATGACTGGCCTTCATGGCGCAATCAGTTGGCTTACTTCATGAATGCCATCAAGCCACTTTAGTGTGTGCTGACTAATGACTTAGGTTGTCATAAGGCTTATGCAGGCAAGAATAAAGCACTATATATTAGTATAATGTATAAAAAAAGTGAATAGATAACACGCTATTCACTTTTTTTTTGTAACTTTGCCAAATATATGATGTTATGATTATATAACTAACTTAAATTATAATACTTAAATCTTAACCAACAAAATGGGATTAGTAGAACAAATCATTGAGCGCGCTAAGGCTAACAAGCAGCGCATCGTACTGCCAGAGGCAGAAGAAGAACGTACTCTCATTGCTGCAGACAAGGTGCTGGAGCAGGAAATCGCTGAACTTATCCTCATCGGTAACCCAGAGAAGGTTGCTGCTCTGGCTAAGGAGCACAACCTCCAGAACATCGGTAAGGCAACTCTCATCGACCCAGAGAACTATGAGAAGTCTGAGGAGATGGCTCAGCTGCTCTGCGAACTGCGTAAGAAGAAGGGCATGACCATAGAGCAGGCTCGTGAGCTCGTTAAGAACCCACTGTACCTCGGCTGTATGATTATCAAGACAGAAGGTGCTGACGGTCAGATTTCTGGTGCTCTTTCGACAACAGGCGACACACTGCGTCCTGCACTCCAGATTATCAAGACTGCTCCTGGTATCTCTTGTGTTTCAGGCGCTATGCTTATGATCACTGAGACTCCTCAGTACGGCGAGAATGGCGTTATGGTATTCGCTGACGTTGCTGTTACACCAATGCCAGACGCAAATCAGCTCGGCCAGATTGCTGTATGTACTGCACAGACAGCTAAGTCGGTAGCAGGCTTCGCAGAACCACGTGTTGCTATGTGTTCGTTCTCTACAAAGGGCAGCGCTAAGCATGAGGTTGTTGACAAGGTGGTTGAGGCAACTCGCGTAGCAAAGGAACTTGATCCTGAGCTCAAGATTGACGGTGAACTCCAGGCAGATGCTGCTCTCGTACCATCAGTAGGTAGCAAGAAGGCTCCTGGTTCAGAGATTGCAGGCAAGGCAAACGTACTGGTATTCCCTAACCTTGAGGTTGGGAACATCGGTTACAAGCTCGTTCAGCGTCTCGGCAACGCCGTAGCTCTCGGTCCAATTCTCCAGGGTATCGCTCGTCCAGTAAACGACCTCTCACGCGGTTGTTCAGTAGAGGACATCGTAAACCTGGTAGCAATCACCGCTTGTCAGGCAATGGATGCTAAGTAATAGCTTCTCAATGGACATTATATCTTTACTAAGATTTTCACTTAAATATCAGAAAACAAAATGAAAATACTTGTATTAAATTGTGGATCATCTTCCATAAAGTATGCGCTTTATAACATGGACGACAACTCTGTCATGACTTCTGGTGGTGCAGAGCGTGTCGGCCTGGATAACGCATTTGTAAAGGTTAAGCTCGCTAATGGCGAGAAGAAGCAGATTATGCATGACATCCCTGAGCATACAGAGGGTGTTAAGTTCATCTTCTCTCTGCTTACCGACCCAGAGATCGGCGTAATCAAGTCACTCGACGAGATTGATGCTGTTGGTCATCGTATGGTACACGGCGGCGAGAAGTTCGCTGAGTCAGTAGTCATCACACCTGAGGTTATCGAGGCATTCAATGCTGTCTCTGACCTCGCTCCACTGCACAACCCAGCAAACATGAAGGGCGTTAATGCCGTTTCAGAACTCATGCCAGGTCTTCCACAGGTAGGCGTGTTCGACACAGCATTCCATCAGACCATGCCAGCTAAGGCATACATGTATGCTGTTCCTTACGAGCTGTATGAGAAGTATGGCGTTCGCCGCTATGGTTTCCACGGAACATCACACCGCTATGTTTCTAAGCGCGCATGCGACTTCCTCGGCATACCACAGGAAGGCTGCAAGATGATTACCGCACACATCGGTAATGGTGGTTCGCTCGCTGCTGTTGTTGACGGCAAGTGTGTTGACACAACCATGGGCCTCACTCCACTTGAGGGCGTGATGATGGGTACACGTTCAGGCGACATCGACGGTGGCGCTGTGACATTTATCCAGAAGAAGCTCGGCCTCGATGCTGACGGCATATCTAATCTCCTTAATAAGAAGTCTGGTGTTGCTGGTCTCTGTGGCTACAGCGATATGCGCGACGTAGAGAATGCTGCAAAGGCAGGCGAGGAGAAGGCTGTCATCGCTCAGGAGTCATACTTCTATCGCATCAAGAAGTACATCGGTGCATACGCTGCTGCAATGGGTGGCGTTGACGTTCTCGTATTTACTGCTGGTGTAGGTGAGAACCAGACATCTATGCGTGAGGCAACATGTAAGGACCTTGAGTTCATGGGCATCAAGATTGATGCAGAGAAGAACGCTACCATCCGTGGTGAGGAGGCTGTAATCTCTGCTCCTGACTCAAAGGTTAAGGTTGTTGTAATCCCAACAGACGAGGAACTCATGATTGCCAGCGACACAATGGCACTCGTAAAGTAATCATAAATGAAGAATCAGGCTCCTTCATCTTGTCATGGTGAAGGAGCCTTTTAAATATAATATAAGGTATGAGAAAAATATTCTTTGTCGTTATTGCCTTTGCATGTGCATTCGTGTCATGCTCGAACAAAACAGAAAAGGGTGATCCAGAGAAGGATTCGCTTAATCAGGTTATAGACGGACAGCAGCTGCAGATGTCAGAAATGAATCTGTTCCTTGACGCTGTCAATGCCAGCATGGACAGCATTGTCAACATGGATGGTGAGATTCTGCGTGTGGCAGGTGAGAGTCCAAAGAACAAGCGTGAGCGCATCAAGCAGAACATTGATGCCTTCAAGATGATACTTGACCGTCAGCGTGAGCGTCTTTCAAAGCTGGAGGAAGCGTTGGAGAAGGAAGGTAATCGTTCGCAGAAGCTGATTGCTGTTATCAAGTCGCTGCGCCAGCAGATAGAAGAAAAGGATGAACTCATCAGCTATCTCTATAAGACCATCGACCAGAAGGACTTCGATATCAAGCAGTTGGAACAGCATGTGGAGAACCTCAACCAGAATGTAGCCGACCTGAAGCAGGAGACTCGTGAGAAGGATGAGGCATTAACACGTCAGACTGATGCTATGAACGAGGCTTATGTGTTCATTGGCGACAAGAAACAGCTTAAGGATGCAGGTCTGCTCAGTGGAGGTACGGTCTTCAAAAAGAGCAAACTTGATATGTCTGCAGTAGATGCTTCAAAGTTCCGCAAGATTGATATTCGCCAGACAACATCGTTCAACATTCCTGGAAAGAAGCCTACAATCCTCACTCAGGCTCCTGCCGGATCGTATGTTCTTGTTGATAACGGCAACGGAACAACACTGCTTCGCATTACCGATCCAGCAAAGTTCTGGAGCGTTACGAATTTCCTTGTTGTAAGATACTAATGTACAAACAAATAAAAAACAGACAAAGGCTTTATCCGATGTGGGTAAAGCCTTTGTCTGTTTTTGTTTGTTGCTGTCAATGATTGATTAAATCTGGCTTGCGCCTTCTTCGTATTCCTGCAGCAGAAGATGCTCGCCGTCAAAGACAGCGTATGTGAATTGGGTTATCCAGTCGCCCAGAATCATCAGTCGTTGTTTGCGAGACAGCATCATGTCGAGTTCAATGTGGCGATGGCCATAGATGTAATAGTCCACGTCAGGGTGAGTAATCATGTACTCCTTTGTATAGATGATAAGGTGCTCTTTGTCCTCTCCGAGGAACTCAGGCTCGCCCGATGAGTTGTATCTGCTTATGGTATGGCCATTGAATTGAGTACCTTCAGCACCCTCCATCTCTTTTCTTACGATACGTTCTCGTTTCATTCGTGATGACTTTGCCCACGAAAGTCCGAACCACATCGATATGCGTGGGTGGAGCATTGAGAACAGACGCTGGCACGTTTTGTTATGGAATATGCCGCGAATCAGTTTGAATTGCTTATCCGGATCGCCCAATCCGTCGCCATGAGCGAGGTAGAATACCTTATTATATATTTCTATTGTCTCCGGCTCACGGTGCAGAATGATACCACATTCCTCCTCAAGATACCCGTACATCCAGATGTCGTGGTTGCCAGTAAAGTAGTGAACCTCGATGCCCATGTCGGTCATCTCGCTGATTTTTCCTAAGAAACGCGTGTAGCCCTTTGGTACAGCATACTTCCATTCGTACCAGATGTCGACCATGTCTCCTAACAGATACACAGCCTTTGCCGATGCCTTGATGCTGTCAAGGAATCGGACAAGGCGGCGCTCCTGCATTCTTGAGTGCTCTATGCCCCACGAACCGAGGTGGGCGTCAGATAGGAAATAAATCTTCGACCCACCCCCCTGACCCCCTCCCGTGGGAAGGGAGGGGGAGGAAATGTGTTCTGCTCCGTATGGTTGAGTGTTGCTTACGTTTGTTCTGTCCATGATTTACTTTTTTGGGCGAGGTTGCTTTTTGCGATGTAGTTGGCTTTATTGGAATAAACATTCATTTCTCCCTCCCTCTTAACGGGAGAGGGTTAGAGGGTGGGTCTATTCAAATCCTAATTCAACACGTGCTTCCTCTGTCATCATTGATTTGTCCCACTCAGGCTCAAACACCATGTTGACAGTGGCAGCGGTTACACCTGAGACTGCTTCTACCTTTGTACGGACATCCTCAAGGATAAAGTCGGCAGCAGGACAGGTAGGTGCGGTGAAGGTCATGTCTATGTCAAGTGCGCCGTCCTCGTGCAAATCTATCTTGTAGATGAGTCCGAGGTCATAGATGTTTACAGGTATTTCAGGGTCGTAAACAGTCTTGAGCACTTCGATGATGCGCTCCTCTATCTGTATCTTTTCTTCTTGTGTCATTGTCTTTTATTGAATTTAGCGGTTGTTTCTTTTGATGATTTGTCGGTTGTTTGGCAAGGCAAAACTCCAGTGAACCATTATTTTAATTCTTGAATGTTTCAATTATTGAATTCCCATCACAGTTTGCCGTTCTCGCGATAGCTATAGTAATCGCCGTCGGTCAGGATGATGTGGTCAGCAAAATGAATACGCATCAGGTTAAGTCCGTTCTTTACGGTTTGTGTAATATGGTTGTCATTTTGCGATGGACGGGTGTTACCAGATGGGTGATTGTGCATAAGCACTACTACCGTTGCATTGTTCATGATGGCGTGTTTGACGATAATGCGAACGTCAACGGCAGTTTCTGTAAGGCCGCCTTGCGACAGGCGGATGGCATCGGTGATAAGTTTGAAGTTGTGGTTGAGCAGTAATATCCATGCCTCTTCTGTTGCCAGATCCTGCACTTTGGCATGCATGTACTCGTAGATGGACTTGGCGTCGCTCATGTCCAGACGCTCTTTGACCTCTTCCTCCTGCCTGCGCTTGCCCAGTTCGCATGCTGCAAGTATCGTGATGGCTTTTGCATCGCCTATGCCGTTGTACTCTTTCAGATTGTCTATGGACATGCGTCCGAGTGTCTTTAGAGAGTCATTGCAGTTCCTGAGAATCTTTTTCATCAGGTCAACGGCATTCTCCTTCGGACTGCCAGAGCCAATAAGTATAGCCAAAAGCTCAGCAGACGATAGTGCTCCTGCACCAAGTCGCATCATCTTTTCGCGAGGACGGTCGTCTTCGTTCCATTGGTTTATGTTCAGTTTGTCAGGCTCATACACTTCGCTGACATGCCATTGTTGCTCTTCCATTTATTTATAGAATGTCTTGTCAAATGCGTGAAACTCGTCTTTTTTTAGGATTATTCTCTGCCAGAAAGCATAGATGAAACCACATCCATAGCCCATCAGCTGAACGAACGATGCCACTATGCTTCGTGCTCCGATGCCCATTGCACCAATGAAACCGCTCGTTGACAAGTTCTGACGTGTTGAATCGCAGAAGATAACGAACGAATACAGCAGCAGAGGCAGCCATGGTGCTGCGCAAAGCCAATACCAACGATGCAGCGGATCAGGTCCTGATCCATAAACCATCAGCATCCTTCCTACGAATGATGTTACCAAAAGAGCGATAACACCAAGTGTGAATATCGTTGGCAACATGTGTACCAACTTCATTGTTCCTGGGTGACGCTTCTCAAGATTGATGCGTGCAATGCCACTGTTGTAAACCTGTCTCCAGAACTTGCGATAGTCGGTGCGGCGCTTATGCCATACCCATGCGGAAGGGAAGAGACTCGTCTTGTGTCCCGATTCTACTATGCGGTAGGAGAAATCAATATCCTCGCCGAAGCGCATCTTGGAAAATCCACCCAGCTGCTTATAGACATCGCGGCGTATTCCCATGTTGAACGAGCGTGGAAAGAACTTGTCCAGTTTTGCTTTTCCGCCTCGTATGCCACCCGTTGTGAAGAAAGACGTCATTGAATAACTTATTGCTTTCTGTGTCGGAGTGAACGAAGGGTGGGCAGAATCAGGACCTCCAAATGCGTCGCATGTATAGTTTCCTGCCCCGTTCTGTAGCTCGTTGCACACTGCCTCGATGTATCCGTTAGGCAGAACGACATCGCTGTCGAGTATCAGCAAATATTCTCCGTTCGCCCGTTCAGCGCCATAGTTACGGCTTTGGCCTGGGCCAGAGTTTTGCTTTGAGTAATAATGTAAGTCCAGTCTGTCAGCATACTTGTCGCATACTTCCTTGCATGGAATGGCAGAGCCATCCTCAACGATGATGACTTCAAAGTCCTTTACGGTCTGAAGCGTAAGACTTTCCAACAGTTCTTCCACTTCATCGGGACGATTATAGACAGGAACGATTACAGAATACAGCATTTTTCTTCGTTTAAGGTCAATACGTCTTTGGGCGTTGCCGCCATGAGTTGAAAAAAGAAGCCCCTTCCCGCCCTCCCCGAGGGGAGGAGAATACGGCATTTATAACTATTTGCTATATAAAAGAAAAGTGAAAAGTGAAAAGTCCGGATAGCCCATTTGGCTAAAGCAAAGCGCTGCATGACAATTAAGTTCAACAGCATCTCCACCGTTTATCTACTTTTCGCTTTCCACTTTTTCTTATAATGTGTTTAGGCTATTAGCCCTGAACACGCTGCAGGTAGCTACCGTCGCGAGTGTCAACCTGGATGAGTTCGCCCTCGTTGATGAAGAGAGGAACGCGAACCTCAACACCAGTCTCGAGAGTAGCAGGCTTTGTTGCGTTTGTAGCAGTGTTGCCCTTTACGCCTGGCTCAGAGTGAGTGATGCGAAGAACAGTCTTCACTGGCATTTCAGCATAGAGCACTGTGCCGTCGGTAGTGTCAGTAACAACCTCAACGATGTCGTTCTCCTTCATGTACTCAACACCGATAACGAGGTCCTTAGCGATAGGAGCCTGATCGTAAGTCTCCTGGTTCATGAAGATGTAGTCCTCACCTTCCATGTAGAGGAACTGGTATGGACGACGCTCGATGCGTACATCCTCAAGCTTCTCACCAATGTTGAAACGACGCTCAAGAACGCGACCGTCGCTAACGTTCTTCAGCTTAACGTTCATGATAGTGTTACCCTTACCTGGCTTGCGGTGCATGAAATCGATGCAAACCCAAATGCTACCGTCCATACGGATAGTAGTACCTTTCTTGATGTCCTGTGACTGAATCATAATTTTATAACTGTATTAATTGTTTATATTTGCTGTTCAGCTGACGTTCTGCTAAGTGGCAAAATGTCATTATTAAAAGATGTTTTTACCTTTTTCGGGTGCAAAGTTACTATATTTTTATTAAAAAACACTTATTTTTTGAGGAAATTTGCAATATTTCTTGCTTATTTCAAAATATTTGTGTACTTTTGCATCCCGAATTGTGGAAAAAACAATAAAAAACAGTATAATAAAATGAAAAGAACATTCCAGCCACACAATCGCCGTCGCGTTAACAAGCACGGTTTCCGTGAGCGTATGAAGACCAAGAATGGTCGTCGTGTACTTGCTTCTCGTCGTGCACATGGTCGCAAGAAGCTTACAGTTTCTGATGAGAACCACGGAAAGTAAATTGAATCCTTAACGCTACATGGCGTGCGAAAAAGCAGCAGAAGACATGTCTTCGTGCTGCTTTTTTCGGTTTAAAAACATTCGTTTTCCACGGGGAGTTACTGTGTATCTGTTTCTTTTTTGTGGCAAAACATAAGTTTTTTCGTATTATTTACCTTATTTATAAAATAATTTTGTAACTTTGTTCCGATTTTTGTAAAAGCAACATTGAATAGTAATGACGACAAAGGAATTCTTCAGTAAACTGGCCAGTGGATACGTTTGGGGCAATCTTGCCCTGATGTTTATGCTTATCGTGGTAATCGCGGTAGGCGTGATATGGGGTGCAGACTTGTACACACGCCATGGAGAGACTGTGACGGTTCCTGATATCCGCAACAAGAAGTTTGCGGATGCAGAACGCCTCTTGAATGACTGCGGCCTGACGATAGTCGTGACAGATACCAGCTATAACCGCCATCTGCCACCTGACTGCATATTGCAGCAGACGCCATTAAAGGGTGCTGTGGTCAAGGTCGGTCGCATTATCTATGTTACAATCAATGCTTCGGAGAAACCATCGCTAAGCTTGCCTGACATCGTTGATAACAGTTCAGAGCGTGAAGCAATAGCAAAGCTTACCATACTTGGATTCAAAGTCGGAGAGACGGAGTATGTCGCTGGCGAGAAAGGATGGGTATATGGCGTGAAATGCAGAGGCAAGAACGTGGCGTATGGCGATAAAGTGCCTTACGATGCCATGGTTACGCTGGTTGTGGGCAATGGTTCGCTGAACGACAATGTTGACCTTGAGGTGACCGATGCTGAGTATGAATATACCTATAGCAATGAACGTCTGGAGGAAGAATACGAGGTTATTGAAGACAACGAAGCTGATCCGTTTGAAGTAGTTGAAGAATAATGACAGAAGAAAACATAATACAAGACGAAATATTTGATGAGGATGACCTTCTTGTCGGTGGAAATGACGCTCAGGAAGGCGGCGACGGGCTCTATGAACACTTCCGCATCGTGGCGGATGCAGGTCAGGAACCCCTTCGCATTGATAAGTTCCTTTCGGAACACATGCAGCATTCCTCTCGCAACCGCATACAGCAAGCTGCCGACGCTGGCTACATCCACGCCAACGGTCGTCCGGTAAAGTCGAACTATAAGGTGCGTCCTGGCGATGTGTTGACACTCATGTTGACACGTCCGCCGCACGATACGAGCATCCTTCCAGAGGATATTCCGCTCAACATTGTCTATGAAGACGACCACCTTATGGTCGTAAACAAAGAGGCGGGCATGGTGGTTCATCCGGGTGCCGGCAACTTTACAGGCACACTTGTCAACGCAATGGCGTGGCACATGAAAGACGTTCCCGAGTACGATCCTAACTCTCCGGAGGTTGGATTGGTACACCGCATAGACAAGGACACCAGCGGACTGCTCCTGATAGCCAAGACTCCGCAGGCAAAACAGCATCTTGGCAAGCAGTTTTTCAATAAGACTACCCACCGCTCTTACCACGCCTTGGTGTGGGGGCACATGCAGGAAGACGCGGGTAGGATAGAGGGCAACATCGCCCGTGACCCAAAAGACCGCCTGCGAATGACGGTAATGCATCCAGATTTGGGCGTAGGCAAGCCTGCCGTTACCCATTGGCGAGTGATAGAACGCTATGGCTACACGACGCTTGTCGAATGTATTCTGGAGACCGGTCGCACGCATCAGATACGTGCCCACATGAAGTCTATAGGCCATCCACTGTTTGCCGACGAGCGCTATGGTGGCATGGAGATACTGCGAGGCGAGCGTTCCTCGGCGTATAAGGCATTCATCAACAACTGCTTCAAACTCTGTCCGCGTCAGGCATTGCATGCCAAGACACTCGGATTCGTACATCCGGTGACGGGCAAGCAGATGGACTTTACCTCCGAAATGCCAGAAGACCTCAGTGCGGTGATAGAAAAATGGAGAGTATTTATTAACGGAAAGAAACACGAATATTAAGAAATAAAGAAATGAAACGTACAATAGCAATCGTCTGTGGAGGCGACTCAAGTGAACATGATGTATCAATGCGTTCAGGTCAGGGACTCTATTCTTTCTTTGATAAGGAGCGCTATAATGTTTACATTGTAGAGATAACCGGTTCTGATTGGCACGTATGCTTTGACAATGGAGATTCATCACGCATCAATCGCGATGACTTCTCGTTCATGATGGACGGCAAGCAGCAGTTCTTTGACTATGCATACATCACGATACACGGTGCTCCTGGCGAGAACGGAGTGCTTCAGGGATACTTCGAACTGATGCACATCCCATACTCGACCAGCAACGTTCTCGTTGAGGCACTTACCTTCGACAAGTTTGCTCTGAACAATTACATGCGCGGTTTTGGTGTTGCCGTAGCCGACAGCATACTCGTTCGCCACGGTCAGGAGCACGAAATCAACGAGCAGGAGGTAGTGAATCGCCTCGGACTTCCACTTTTTGTGAAGCCAGCAGCAGACGGATCGAGCTTCGGTGTGAGCAAGGTGAAGGACGCAGACCATCTCGCTCCAGCTCTCCGAAAGGCATTCCTTGAGTCGGAAGAGGTAATGATTGAGGGATTCCTTGACGGCACAGAGATAAGCCAAGGCTGCTACAAGACACGCGAGAAGAGTGTCGTTCTGCCTGCAACAGAGGTTGTTACGGAGAACGAATTCTTCGATTACGATGCAAAATACAATGGACACGTGGAGGAAATAACACCTGCACGCCTCGCTCCTGAGACTACCGAGCGCGTAGCAAAGATAACATCAGCCATCTACGATATTCTCCATTGCAACGGAATTATCCGCATCGACTACATCATTTCGAAGAATTCTGACGGTACGGACAAGATCAACATGCTCGAGATAAACACCACTCCGGGCATGACAGCCACTTCGTTCATTCCGCAACAAGTACGTGCAGCAGGTCTCGATATTAAGGACGTGCTGAGCGAAATCGTAGAAAATCAGTTCTGATTCTTACACATTTAGTCCCATATGAGCCGTATCCTTTGGTTTGTCCGTTTATCCTTTGCGTGCGCATTGGTTGCCGTTGTGGCATCGTGCAGTAGCGATGATGAGGAAAGCAGCATCTCAAATCTCACCGTAGAAATATGCGATTTGAAGACCACTGCCGCCAAATCATCGCAGTCGTGCATGCTTGATGACGACCGGACGCTTAGGTTTCAGGCACCATTGGAAGTCTCTTGGGCGTCTAAATCCGATTCCATCTATCGCGCCCTATTATATTATAATAAGGTGGAAGGCAGCGAAACTGTCGAAGCTTTGTCGGCATCCTACGTGCCATGCCTATGGCCGGTGAAGGCAAGCGACGATGAATGGAGCCAGTATGCAGACCCAGTTGACCTGTTGTCGGCATGGATGTCAAAGAACGGAAAGTACATAAATCTCTGTGTTTCAATACAAGACGGCGTCAAGAAAGAAGGTCAGGCGCATAAGTTGGCAGCAGTTTGCGACAGCATTGCCAACAGTGGAGCGGCCAAACACTACTACTTGCGCTTCTGTCATTCGCAGAACGGCATCCCGACCTACTACGGAATAGAGACCTATGTGTCTGTCCAGACCGAAGGAGTAGCCAAGGGCGACACCCTGACGCTTAGCATTCCTACGTTCAAAGGCCTGGCAATCAAGACTTTCGTGAAGTAAATTGTAATAAAGACATGGTGCGTAACCTTTTTTTGTCAATATTATTATCATTGTCCTGTTTCTCTCTGTTGGCAGTAGAGAAACAGGACAATGTGTCTAAAAAGGACTTGCGTTTCACGGACGAGATACGCCATTACCTCAGCACCAACCGCTCGTTCAAGGCGTTGAACATGGTGAATGACTTCCTCGATACGCTTGCAAAGCGTCCGTCGGAAGAAGGATACTTCGCATGCTATACTGCGTTCGGCGAGGTATATATGGCTCGTCGAGACGAGATACATGCAAAGGAGAGTTTCCTGAATGCACTGAAACAGAAAAGCGCCTTGCGCAAAAATCCCGATCTTCCGCAGGTTTACCTCAATCTTGCCCGTATAACCGAGGCAAGCGACACCGTCAGTCGCAGCCACTATCTGCATGAAGCGCTGAAGGCCAGCCTTACCCAGGAAGACTCTACATGCGCCTTCATGGGCATGGCCTATCTGTATTCTAACAGCAACAATGTCAAGGCTTTCCGTGAGGTTTATGGCATCTACTATCCTATGTTGAAGCGCAACACCAATGCCATGACAAGGTGCGACAAGTGGTATAAATCCAATGAGGCGTTCCGCCTGCAGATAGAGCAAAAGTCGGATTCTGCATATCTTGTCCGCCAGAGCATTCGCGACCCATACGATCGCTATCAGGCGCAAGCCGATTACTACTTCGCCATAGGCGACGAGCACCACTCTTTGGTCTATATGGACTCGCTCGTCACGTATCTGCGATCAGCTCAAACCTCCCAGAATATCTCCGATGTGGCAGAAATCGACCGCCTTTATGAAACGGAGAAACTGCGCATGGAGGCAAAGTCGGCTGAGCACAGGATGGTCAGAAACATCACGATGATAGCGCTGGGCTTTGCCATCATCATCGCGTTGCTTTCATATTTCATGATGCGAAAGCACAGAGCGCTGGCGAGAACGCTGAAAGGCGTGTCGGACGAGCTGCGCAAGACGCGCGACGATGCTGTGCAGGCGAACAAGATGAAGGATGTGTTCATCCAGAACATGTCCCACGAAGTGCGCACACCACTTAATGCAGTCATGGGCTTTGCACAACTCCTTGCCTTGCCGGCAGAACTGTTTTCGGAGGAAGAACGTCAGGAGTTCGGCGAGCATATACAGAACAACACCAACCTGCTGACCATGCTTATCGACGACATTCTGAACGTCTCTGACATGGAGAGCGGCAACTATAAGATGGTCCTGGCGCAGTATAGTGTCAATGAAATCTGCCGCATCGCACTTTCTGCCATTAAGTATCGCGTGTCGGAAACCATAGAGGTGAAGTTTGAGACGCAACTGCCTGACGACTATTGCATTAACACCGATGCAAGACGTGTGCAGCAGGTGCTTATCAATTACCTCACGAACGCCATCAAGCATACGGAACAAGGCTCGATAACGCTAAGCGTGGAGGTCTCTGAGGAACGCCATCTGCTGACGCTTGCAGTAGCAGATACCGGCACGGGTGTGCCAGAAGACAAGGCAGAAGAGATATTCGAGCGATTTGAAAAACTCAATGCCTTCAAGCAGGGCACAGGTCTCGGCCTGAACATCTGCCGCATTATTGCCAGCAAACTCAACGGTCGCGTGGCTCTTGACACGTCATATCCCGCCAATGCCGAAGGCGTAGAACATGGTGCACGCTTCATCTTCGAACTGCCAATTTAGCCGGTGCGCTTCACGATGCAATATTACCGGTATATACCAAATTGTTGATATTGCGTTGTTCCCGTCCCTACGGGAAGGGTGGGAGAGGGGTGTCTTTTCAGTATTATCTATAGTAGCGAATGGTACTTTTATTCGCTACTTTTTTTGTTTCAGATTGTATCGTTTTGTGTTTTCTACTTAACAGCGCTGTGTTTCGTACTTAACACTGCTGTGTTTTGTACTTAACACTGCTGTGTTTCTCTACGCTTCTGCTAACTATTTAATTATCAATACTATACGAAGCGGTGCTTGCCAGGCGAGAAATATCTGGAAATTGCAATGTTATCTTTTGCCTATTTTTGCAAAGAAACGACGAAAACTGATAGTTTCTTGACAATTGGTGTCCAGAACACTTCTTTTAACCTGCCAAATATCAAACTACTGTAATTTGCAAGTCCCAACGGGTAGGGTGTTCAAAATCGTCTTTCTAGGCGAGACCTAAAAGTGCCTATATTTATAGCATTTATGTTATTGATATTTAACACTTTACAGCTCAAAATAGTTCTTTGAAAATTTGCATAAGTCACTGATTTTTAGTATCTT
>JAZUKC010000099.1:0-17243 GCA_045643065.1 Prevotella sp. | reverse complement strand
AGGACCGCTATGTAGACGTAGAGTTCGGTACAGGCTGTCTTAAGGTTACTCCTGCACATGATGTGAATGACTACGCACTTGGAAAGACACATAATCTTGATACAATTGATATCTTCAATCCAGATGGAACAATCTCTGAGGCGGCTGGCATGTATGTAGGCCAGGACCGTATGGATGTCCGCAAGCAGATTGCCAAGGACCTCGAGGCAGCAGGTCTCATGGATCATATTGAGGACTACGACAACAAGGTAGGTTACTCTGAGCGCAATCAGGACACAGCCGTAGAGCCACGTCTCTGCAAGCAGTGGTTCCTCTCGATGCAGCACATGGCTGACATAGCTCTGCCACCTGTACTAAATGGCGAACTGAAGTTCTACCCAACTAAGTACGTTACCACATACAAGAACTGGCTTGAGAACATCCAGGACTGGTGTATCTCTCGTCAGCTGTGGTGGGGACACAGAATTCCTGCTTACTTCGTAAGTGCGGAATTAATTAAGAATGAAGAATTAATAATTGATAATGAGGAGGCAGAATACTTCGTTGTAGCCCTCACAAAGGAGGAGGCACTCAAGAAGGCACAGGAGAAGTTCGGCAATCCTGCCATTACACTTGACGACCTTCAGCATGACGAGGATGCTCTCGACACATGGTTCTCCTCATGGCTCTGGCCTATCTCGCTGTTCGACGGCATCAACAACCCTGGCAACGAGGAGATAAACTACTACTACCCTACTTCAGACCTCGTGACAGGTCCGGACATCATCTTCTTCTGGGTGGCACGTATGATCATGGCTGGCTGTGAGTATCAGAAGCAGATTCCTTTCCGCAACGTATATTTCACTGCTATCGTTCGCGACAAGCTTGGCCGCAAGATGTCAAAGTCGCTCGGCAACTCGCCTGACCCACTGGAACTCATTGAGAAGTTCGGTGCTGACGGTGTCCGCATGGGTATGATGCTCGCAGCTCCTGCTGGCAATGATATTCTTTATGATGACGAACTCTGCAAGCAGGGCATGAACTTCTGCAACAAGATGTGGAATGCATTCCGACTTGTTAAGGGTTGGGATACATGTGATGCAGAGCAGTCGGCTGGTAACGCAAGTGCCGTAGCATGGATGAATGCTAAGATCAAGGAGGTTTACGCAGAAATCAATGACCACTATTCTAAGTATCGTCTCAACGATGCCCTGATGGCTGCATTCAAACTCTTCACCGATGAGTTCTCTGGATGGTATCTGGAGATGATCAAGCCAGACTATGACCGCGAGAAGAACTGTTCTATGCCACTCGACAAGGCGACATATGACGCTACACTCGACATCTTCGACCAATTGCTGCACATCATCCACCCATTCATGCCGTTCATCACAGAGGAACTCTGGCAGAACATCACTGAGCGCAAGGACGGCGAGAGCCTTATGGTTAGCGAGTTCAAACTTGCTGAGCCATCAGACTGCGAGAAGAAACTCATTGCAGACTATGAACTCATGAAGCAGGTTATCTCTGGCGTTCGTGGCGTTCGTCAGTCTAAGAACATCGGACCTCGTGAGCCACTCATGCTTGAGGTAATCAATGCTGACGATGCTGACGTAACAAAGAACGCCGACCTCACACTGACCATCAAGAAGATGGCGTGTCTCTCTGACATCAACTACGTCGCTCAGAAGTCTGACGGTACCATCGCCTTCCTCATCGGCACACAGGAATATGCCGTACCTATGGGCAACCTCATTGATGTGGAGGCAGAGATTCAGAAAGCTGAGGCAGAGATCAAGCGTCTGCAGGGCTTCATGATGGGCATCCAGAAGAAACTCTCTAACGAGCGCTTCGTAAACAATGCACCTGAGCAGGTTGTTGCCCTTGAGCGTAAGAAGCTTGCTGACTCTGAGGAGAAGATTGCTGCTCTTCAGCAGACGCTGGCAAGTCTTAAGAAGTAAGACATACATAAGAATGAAAAGTATATTATCATACATCCTAACCGTAATCCTACTCTGTGGGGTTACGGTTTCGTGTTCTGAAAAGAACGATGAGCCAAAGCTGGCAGACGAGACTGTCATCATGTTCTTCCCTTTCAGCGGACTGGAGAATTACATTAAGGAGAACATTGACTGCATGAAGACTGCTATAGTAAAACGAAAAGGTCTGGGCAACACACGCCTCGTCATCTTCCAGGCTCTTTCCAGATCCAACGGTATCCTCTACGAAGTAACTTTCGATAATGGCCAATGTGTAGAACACTCCATCAGCGATGTCTCTGGCATCTTTTATAGCGACAACCAAATCAGCAACGTAGTGCAGATGCAGAGTATCTTCGACAAGGTGAAGTCCGTAGCCGAGGCCAAGTCCTACGCCATGATTATCGGTTGCCATGGCTCTTCATGGGTTCCGGCAGGCAACAGCCTTACCGACATGAGTCTGCTGTTGTCAAAGCAGAAGAAGTCCTTCGGTTCTGCTGGCGAATACTTCCAGATAGACAACAAGGCACTCGTTGAAGCTCTCAACAACAGCAACATTCATCTCAACTACCTTCTCTTCGATGCGTGTTACATGGCAAGCGCAGAAGCTGCATACGACTTCCGCAACGTCTGCGACTACTACATAGCATCGCAGAACGAGATCCTTGACTATGGCGTTCCATACGATCGTATCGGCGATGCCTTGTTTCGTCACAACTATCGCGACCTTGTTGATGGGTTCTATGAGTTCTACTCAAATTACACTATTTCTGGCAAGTCATACCCTTACGGTTCGCTTTCTGTCATCAATACGCAGCACCTTGAGTCTCTGGCTGTTATCACGAAGGAAATGAATCAACACCTCAACCCTGACGCAAGTCTCAAAGACGTTCAGAAGATGGATGGCATCAACAAGACTGTATTCTTTGACATGAAGGACTACTACCATGTTTTCTGTACTGACCAGTCGCTTCTGTCATCGTTCGATGCCACCCTGAAGAGTGTAGTAGTCTTTGAGCGCCACACCGACGAATATTTCTCTGCGTTCTCGTCTGGCAAATACAATTTCCCAGTCCGTACCTCCTGTGGCCTAAACATCTCTCAGCCAACCACCAACAGCATAGCCGCAAACCTGATCCATCAAACAGACTGGTGGAACGCAACCCATTGATGCTTTTTGGGGTTGTAGGTTAGAGGTTAGAGGTTAGAGGTTGGAGGTTAGAGGTTGGAGGTTAGAGGTTGGAGGTTAGAGGTTGAAGGTTAGAGGTTGAAGGTTAGAGGTTGAAGGTTAGAGGTTGAAGGTTGTAGGTTCAGATGTCGTCCGGATGGTCTGTTAACCTCTAACCTATGACCTAAAACCAAGAACCTAAAACCTAAAACCTAAAACCTAAAACCTAAAACCTAAAAACAACATACAAAACAATTAAATCTCTCCCTCCCTCTACGGGAGGGCCGGGGAGGGTCTCTAAAAAAAATTGACAACCAAGCAACTGACATACGACGACCTTGACATTCGCATTGCCGATGTCTATGAGCTGATGGACTTCCATGGTTCATCAGACGATCCGATATGCGCAGAAGTTGACAATATGCTTGCCGATATACGCACATGGTTGGAACCGAAGTTTGCCTTCACCGTCTATCGCGGCAAACTCGACACCGACCAGCACACGCTTAGCATCACCACTCACGACACCACCACCTTCGCCTGCGGACGTATCGTTGCACGACAGCTGCGTGGTTCTGATGCTTACGCCTTCTTTGTATGTACCGCTGGTGTCAAATATCAGGAGTTTATGGAGCGACTGACAGAAGAGGGCGACATGGTGCGCCTATTCATTGCCCACAACATCGGTTCGTGCATAGCCGAGCGATGTGCCGACTACATGGAGCGCACACTACAGTCGTCAATCGACAAACTCCACTGGCAGCGTACAAACCGTTTTTCCCCTGGCTACTGCGGATGGCACGTACGCGAACAGCAATTGCTCTTCCCTCTCCTCCAAGGTCACAACACAGGCGTCGCCCTGACTCCGTCATCCCTGATGATGCCTATAAAGTCAGTATCGGGTGTCATCGGTCTCGGTCCTGAAGTCCGTTACTTGGAATACACCTGTGGCCTGTGCAACTTCGAGAAGTGTTACAAGAAGAAAAAGAAATTAGACAAATGAATAGTGAAAAACAGCACTCTTCACTTTTTAATCTCTTAATTTCTTAATCTCTTAATCTCCTAACAGGGTTTAACACAGAGACACGGAGAACACGGAGAACACAGAGATTTTTGAGGTCCATTCGGAGTTCGTTATATTCTAAAAATTAGTGCATAAAAAATTCGTGAAATTCGTGTAATTCGTTGAAAAAAAAGAAAACGTGCTACATAGAACTCAAAAAAACTCTGTGTCCTCTGTGTCCTCCGTGCCTCTGTGTTAAAAACCTCAGTTGATAATTTCTTAATTTCTTAATCTCTTAATCTCTTAATTTTTTAATTTCTTAATTTTTTAATTTTTAAATTTTTCCCTTGTCTTCCCTCTATCTCCATTTCCCTTTCTGCGCCTCACGCTGCATCTACTGCGGATTCTATTCCACTACCGGACTGAACCTGCAGAGAGAATACGTCGATGCACTTTTACAAGAACTGGCGATGCATAGCAAAGACGAGTGGCAACCGTTCGGTACTGTCTATTTCGGTGGAGGAACACCATCCACACTCCCTACAGAACAACTTGCCAGACTTACCGCCGCCATCAAGCCGCTAAGCACCGACGATGCAGAATGGACCATGGAGTGTAACCCCGACGATATCACGCCAGAGCTTGCCTCCTGGCTGAAGGAGAGCCCTATCAACCGCATCAGCATGGGTGCGCAGACATTTGCTGACGAGCGACTCAAGTGGTTACACCGGCGACACACATCACAGCAGGTGAGTGAGGCTGTGCGTCTGTTGAAAGCCAATGGTATCGACAACATCAGCATCGACCTGATGTTCGGATTCCCGAATGAGACGCTCCCTCAATGGCAGGAGGACATCGCCCATGTGCTCGACCTCCGTCCACAGCACATCTCTGCCTATACACTCATGTACGAAGAAGGCACGCCCCTCTACCGAATGCTGGAACAAGGAAAGATTAGCGAGATTGACGAGGAACTGTCGCTGCAGATGTATGACACCCTCATCGATACTCTTACGGCAGGTGGCTATGAGCATTACGAGATAAGCAACTTCGCTCTTCCCGGCCGTCGCTCACGCCATAACTCCAACTACTGGAACCAGACTCGCTACCTCGGTCTCGGTGCCGCCGCCCACTCCTACGATGGTCGTCATCGTTGGTGGAACATTGCCGATGTCCGTCAGTACATCAGTGGCATTATGACTGGTCAGTGTCCACGAGAATCAGAAGAGATAGATGCCCAGACACGCTACAACGACATCGTGACAACAGCCCTTCGAACCCGTGAAGGAATCAGCCTCGACATGCTCTCTCCCGACGAACGCACTTACATCATCCAGCAGGCGCAACCTCACATTGCAGCCCATCGTCTCGCCTTAACTCCTACTAATCTGCACCTGACCCGCAGCGGCCTATACGTCAGCGATGACATCATGGTTGATCTAATAGCCACATAGCACTTTACATAGACGCAAAAAAAAGCATTCTGATCAGAATGCCCTTAATGTTTAAGCATTAGCAAAACTCGTAATTAGTAATTATTGCTGTCCGGTAAAAGCCCCGAAGTGGGCGGCTTCCTACAGCGTAGTGCGTAAGCGTGAATTACAAGGCAAAAGGTATTGAATCGGCAAGCGATTCAATACCTTTTACAAGTGTGTCAAAATGTGACAGTGCGTTGATTGGCATGAGTGAAAAAGCAAGGTTATTCCACAGGGAAGTTGCTTTTTATCTCCTTCTCAAATGCATCACGATCGCTGTTCAGTAGGTTCACTAAGCGTTCAAACTCATCGTTGGTGCCAGTCTTGTCTTTGTTGTTGTCATAGTACCATAGCGTGGCGGCAACGGCATCGTAGTATATGTCCTCCGTCATGTCCTTCGTCTCTTTGGTCAGCAGAATTACAGTGTTTGCCGCGATGTATGCTACGAGGTATGGCATCGTCTGCTCGCTGACCCATTTTGCTTCGCCTTCTCCTATCTTTATGTTCACATCCGGCGATGCCTGCGCCCAACTCATGATGAATTTTGCAGTACGCTCCATCTCTTCCGTACCTATGTAATGCTTCAGATAGTATTTGCATGCCAATAGCATCTCTTCGTTACGCGCATGGGCATCCTCTGCCGATGACACCGAATCAACCGAAGGCACGCGGCCGTATTCCTGTTCTTCAATCAGACTTGAGTCGAAATATCGCCCTTCCGCCAACATGTCGGTGAACTTCTTTACCGCCTCGCTGTTCTTCGTCACCCAGTTAGCGTTAGTGATGTAATGCTTCTCGTCGCGCACCGCTATCATGTGGCAGAACGTCTCTAGCATACCCTCGCGCACTATTTTTGCATACAACGGCCACAGGAACTCATCGTGCATATCCTTCTCTACAAGTTGCAGTGGTACTGGTTCGGCAGTGTATCCCTCTGCGACCTTAGGGATGGCATACATATACGCATCGTACAGCTTGCCCCACTCCGATGGTTCTCTCCTCGCCACCTCACATACACTCTCGTAAGACAAGCGCGTGCGAGGTCCCATAGAGTCAATATCCTCCTTCGTAATGCCCATTGCCACCCACTGGTCCGGCAACTCTGCCAGTCGCCCTATCACGGGGTGGTCGGCCCCGAAGATACCATACCATCCCATCATGCCAAGCGCCCACGAGAAGCCGTTATACTTCTTCCCGCACTTAGCCATCATCACATGGCTGAAATTATAGTACGAACCAGGATGCTGCGGATTGATTAACAGTGAATTAAAAAAACAGTTTGCTGCCGTGTTCGCATGCTCAGCACAGCTGTCCGGCTCTTGGTTCATCAGTCGAGAATAGCTTACGCCGATGTTGTAGTAAAGGTTTTGGCGCATCTTCGGGCTAATATCCTCGGTGCAGTCAAAGGCTTTTATGTGATAGTCGAGGGCTTTTCTTGCGTTACCCTCATCGTCAATGATGTTACCAAGCAGTTCATAGTTCCACGTCAACTCCTCCGTTTTACACCTCTTAATGCTCTTCATCAGAACCTTCTTCGCCTCCTTGATTTTACCCATTCTTACGAGAGCATAAGCCTTCTCATAGTATGCCGTGGCATTATTGCCGTCAAGTTTCAGCGCCGCGTCATACTTCCTCAGCGCCTCCTCCATTCTTCCCTCGTCATAAAGTTTAACACCCTCGGACACAAGACTGCGCACCGTCTGTTCTTTCTCTTCGTTCTGTGCCACAGTTGCGGTAGCCACTGCGCAGAACATCGCTAATACTAATAAAATCTTCTTCATAAGTAGGCGTGCAAAATTATTTTTTTATTTGATGCAAAGTTATATATGTATTCTTTAATGACCAAATTCTTTCTTTGAAAATCGCTGTCGCTTTTTAATTTCCATTTCATTGTACTGATATTGCCGTTGTAGGGGACCATGGTATATGTCCCTGTGACCCTCTGTCACTGTGATTCGTATTGTTTCGTCAGTAAATCCTTTTCAGTAAATGACCTTCGTGTTTGTCATTATCATAGAATAACGGCTCAAACGATATATCTATAGCTATTACCCTAGGGTTCTTTTTTATTAATATTGAATCCTTTTCGCTGAAGCCATACACATAGCCGATGTTATTTGTCGTTACAAAAGTGTCAACTGGTATACCTTTGACTTTGCTTATTGGAATGGATTTGAATGATGTTTCTAACACTTGATTGTACGTGTCATAGATAAACAAAGTATCATTTTGAGGTATGATTTGAAGATCTGTCTGCCATGTGCCCACCTTGCATTTTATTACGTTATCCATATCGAGCAGCGACTTTCCTATCCTCATTTTTCCCGTACCGTCAGAATGCGTATTATATTCTGAATATATGTACAATTGATAACCATCGTCATAGTAAAGTCTGCATTGTCCAAAAAATATCTGAAACAACCATGCAATGGCAAGAAATGCCAATAGAATGAAGGCCAGTATGCCAATCCAAAACTTTTTCATCATATAAACTAAAAAATACTCTTTAACAAAACAGCAAAATTTATAACGTTATTCTTTCCATGCAAAGGCAAAGAATGGCGTCCCAACCTAAATCCATACCTCTCCGCATTTCTAGTAGAATATTCGCACCGTCAAGAAAATCAAGGGCACCACTATAGTTGAGTGCCTCAGCATCATCAGTGACACTGAGCAGACGATTACCGTCATAGTTTATGGTAAGGTCGTCGATGATACCGTATGTTCCGTTGTTTCTCATACCGTTGCGCTGCAGTGAGGTGATAGTACCATGGCTGTTGTATTGGACCATCTCGTCAAATCGTCCATTCGTTCCGTTTACGGATGACGAATACCACGAACTGAGTCTCTTTTTAATAGTGCTCAGGCACATAAGTGCTTATTAATTTATCTATTAATTGTTCATTTGTCAAGCCTTTATATTTTTTCTTTATATTATTTAACCGACTACTCATAAACATATCAAAACAGGGTATGTCAAGTAATATAAATCCATTTTTATTGAAAAGATCTGCTAGATACTCCTTGTGCTTATCAATGAATCCATCATACTGACATGAAATGTCAATAGGAAAAACAAAATGTTCGTTGCAGTTAAGAAGGATTTCCCTTAAAGCTGCAACATTGGCAAAGAACAAATCATTAGGATTACGGGTTACGCAATTATCCCAATTAAGCCTGCGATTATTTCTAAAACACTCAATTTCTTTGACATTTCCCGATAGATTAGTTCTACAGACAATAATAAACTGCCTATTATTCTCTATGTAAGTTAATAAAGTATCTGGGTGATATTCTTTTCTTAAAACATCAAGTAGTTTAATAGAATTTTCTGCGCCTGCATTACCTGATAGTACAATGTCACTTTGAGCATTAATTCCATTATATGAGAATAGAAAAAGAAATATCAATAGATATCCTAGTGTTTTGCGAAGTCCACTCATCATAAGCACAGTAATTTATCTGTATGTTCTGTTTATAATATTAATTAAACTGACAGGATTACAGGTGGTTGTTCTTTTATATTCAATATTTCCGATGTTGTTTGCTATATTGTATGAGGCATAACGATTGGCAGCTACATGATAATCATTTAAAAATGTTCCATGTGATATTGAAGATGGAGATATCAACTCCCATCGTCCAGAATATTTGCCTGTTCCCAAATCGTTTATCCAAGATTCCATTCCTTTATACAACTGTGACCCCTGACCAATTGAAGCTACAGAAAATGTCTTTGCTTCAAATTCAAAATTGAACTCGCCTGTATAATTGTTAATATTAGTATTCTGATAGGCATGAAAAAACTCCTCCGTGATGGCTAACGGATTAATCATGCCGTTTAAAGTCTTATCTCTATCCAAAAATATCACACCTCCGCTAGTATCAGTATTTGCTCGAAATTGACCATCCACTGGCTCCCCATTACTACCATAGACTTCTCCTATCAATATGCTATATACAGCATCTGATTTTTCTAATTGGGAATATAAGGTCTTAAACAGTTCAGACATACATAGTGCGTGAATGTTTTCATTATATATGTCATATTCATGAGAATCAAGCAAACTAGTATCAATAATCCTTCCGTCCGGGTCAACAATCCCTACAGGATTGCCCTTACAATACACATACGGACTCACGCTGTAGTATTTCTCGCATAGCGGATCTACGCTTGTCCATACCGGCACACCAGCCACGTCAAACAACCTGGCACCGAAGTCGTACATGTTCAGTCCGTGTACCTTGTCCAGTTCCTTGCCACTGAAACGGAACGGCTGCCAGTCAGGGTTGGTGCTTAACTGCGACGGACTGGTCATCGTCATCTCACTGCCGTAAGGATAGTAGTTTATCGTCTCCTTCACAGCGTTGGTGCTGGTGACAACCTTTCTCGTACTGCCGAGATGATCAGTGACGTAATAGTTCCAGCTCGTAGCCGCGCCATTAGCGTCAAGCGTTATATAGCCACCGTCATACTGCCATGTATGCGGTGTGCCATTACGTAAGACAAGGCCGTCGATATACATGTCCGAGACGGTAGATAAAGCCCCTGACGCATTTGTTGTATGAAGAGAGAGGAACTTTCTTCCATCAGGGCCATAGTCGTTCATACTACTGCCACTGCTGAAATAAATCATGTGAGGATTATGGCTGTAATCGTAAACGATACTGCTAATGCCCCTGTTGCTATCCCTCGTCAATGCACCGTTAGCATCGTATTCATATTCCGCCGTCATATTCGCACCGTCATGGAAATCAAGGGCACCACTATAGTTGAGTGCCTCAGCATCATCAGTGACGCTGAGAAGACGGTTGCCATCATAGTTTATGGTAAGGTCATCTATAGTACCGTATGTTCCGTTATTCATCATGCCGTTGCGCTGCAGTGAGGTGATAGCACCCTGACAGTTGTATTGTACAGTCTCGTCAAAGCGCCCAGAGGAACCGTTTGCGGAAGAAGAATACCCCGAACTGACAAGACGACCGAGGTTGTCGTACTCATAGTCATACTTATGCTGCTCTCCATTGCTGGCGTTGCGCCAGAGTGTACTTCCTATGTTGCCCGAATACTGGGCATTGGTTGCATTCTCTCGCTGTATCAGTTCGCTGAATCCGCTTGGTGACGATATTCCGCTGAGCCATCCGTGCAGAGTGTCGTATGTATATGTCATGTCAGCTGCTGTACCAGGGCGGTTGTTGCTTGTTACGTTGCCCCAGTTGTCGTATGATAGGTTGTTGACAATCTGGGTTGTCTCATTCCCGTACTTGTCTATATGCGTAACAGCCGTATTGGCAAGTAATCGGGTAGAAGGATGATATGTATTTGTCGTTCTTCTACCAGTAAGGAAATATTTCTGTCCGTTATACAAATACACACTTTCGTTTGTTGACACGATGTCTCCTACAAAGTTGTATGACATGTGGACTGTCTTCATCCATTGATCAGAATATGCGCTTAACTTGTATGTTACGCGACCATTATCATCATAGCGATACATATCAAAACACCTCTCATTCTCACTTGTAGAATACATAGTTGCCAATGGTCCGTCATTTACTATTATCGGAATAACATATATAGCATTGATTGAGTCGGCCCATTCAGGAAACTGTTGTGCGAGTTCCGTGCGGAAGGAATAACTATCGTAGTAATTCTTCACTTCCACCTTCTCCGCATTGTCCTCATTAGCTTCACCACGCACGGAACTGATTGTCTGTAGCGTAGGGCGGCTGAGTCCATCATAGGCGTAGTTGCGGTATAGTGCTGATTGGCGCAAGTGACCATCCTGTTCCGACTGAATGCGATTAGCATCGTCATACCAGTATTTTACAACATCACATCCTGGCAACTGCTTCTCAATGCAACGTCCATGGTCATCATAGGTGTATTTGTACCAATACTTCTGCATTGAGGAAGTTTCACAATGCTGGCACATCGGAGGAAGTACGTAACTTAGTCGCCCATATTTATCGTAAACATAGTATGTGTCGTTATCTGTACCGTGACGCTCAAGTATAGTTTCCTTGTGTACATTGGTATATGTCGTCAGGCTGCGTCCATCCTCGTCTGTGGCGGTAGAGCTTATCAACACCCCGTAAGGATAGTAACCGGAATCACACAGACTGCCACTGTCATTGACGGTATATTTTCTTACGACACCTGCAGGTACTACTTTACGTACTACGGTTGCATTATGGTATTCCCATGAATTACCCGGTTTCCTGCTGCTTGTTAGTTCTGCGAAATCGTCATATTCATTAAAACAGAATGGGAAATCATCGCTGAAGGTCGATGTTGCCATATCATCCACATCCTCGATATATTCAAAGCTGGAGGCAGGAATTGGAACCCACTGCCTGAAAGGTTTAAGTTGAGTCGTATAATCCATCTTAGTAACCATTGGGATGCCAGTGGTATTACAGCCTACATCAACACTTTCTGCTACAACTCCCAACTCATCGTAGTAGTCGATATGTCTTAAGAATGTCGCACCGGCATCGTCCAGAAATGTCTTTGTCTGGATGTAATTGATGAAGTCACTCTGTGCTGATGTCCTTGTGCATATCAGCAGTAAGAGCACCAGATATGATGTTCTGTGATATATTCCCTTGCAAGAACTCATGGCAAAGTTATATATAATTGATGAAAAAGTAAAAGTCATAAATAAGAATCTTATAGGTTTTAACTCACTTTAACAACCTGTTGCATTCCATCTGCAATTACTGTTAGCATAACGATGTTGTTTATCGGACGGTTTTTGAGAATCAGAGTGGCATGATGCTCACCTTCGGCAATGGAGTTAAGTGACAATACCCCCAGTAATCTACCAGCCAGATCGTGTGCGTAGAATACTATGTCAGTTTCTTTGTCAGTATGATAGCCAAGTCGTATCTCTTTCGCACTTGGTTCAATGTTGGCTGTTACTTTAACGGGGAAGCCGCCGTTGTTGTCATGCTCATCATAGTGCTTTAGGTCTTCTTTTAGAGCCATTAGTTTGCTGTTGTCATCATCGTACGCAAGGTCTGAGATTTGCAGTTCTGGAAGGTACAATGACGTAAAAATCGTGTCAGAGACAATCTTACCGTCTGACTTGCACTGTATGATTCTTGTGTCCATTACAGGATATCTGCACCCTGGGTAATACCAAAGATATTTATCCTCAGTAACTTCTGACACGATGGTTTTCGTTTCTGAACCATTCATATTATTGTATTTAGAAACAATGTTATTATGATGATGTACCCTCAATACATCCTTCATGGTTTCATACCCGTCAGTAAGTATGCCTAATCCGTCACATACAGTATAGTAGGTTCCTTCACCGTCAACGACAAATGTGTCATAGTATGTCGTTTGGCGCGAGTAATTGCCAGAAATGCTGTCGCCATAGACAAACGGGAAGCGGAGTTCTGTAAGCAGTTTTTCCTGTACTCCGCACACGCCACGTTTTTGAAATCCTCGCATTGACACTTCCTTCTCAGTGGCAATGTAGTGAAGCAGGAAGTCACCTTCTGCAACAGTAAGACTGTCACCTGTTCTGTATATTGACTGTTTTACATAGTTTCCGTCTTCTTTCACAGAAGGTAACTTCCATACGCATTTTTCTCCTCTTTGTCCCTGCTCGACCGGTTCTGCGATTAATCGGTACAATTTATCTCCATCACGAAATCCATTTAGCTTGTGTGTAATGGACGGTTGTGTATAAGATTCTGATGCATATAGGAATGCAATGAGCGTAATAATGATTGTTAATGGTCTCATAATTATTGTAGTCTGAAATGGTAATCGTATTCTTCTTGCTTTTTGTAGTTTTCGTCATATTTGGCAGACAATCTTCCAAATGTGTCATAAGTGTATATCGTTCCGATGTTAGAGTCATCTAATTCGGAAGTGATGCCGTAATATGGATCATAAGTGAATGTAGTGATATGAGCATCTGGTGGAAGTTGAAGTCTGATAACAGTATTTGTTGTTCTCAAATTTTGGCATACCGTTTCTGAGTCAATCTTGCGATATTGCGAAAGTCTGCCTAATAGGTATCTCAAATAGCTGTCAGCATAGAAAGTATCGTAATCCATATTTTCAATGATAGCAACAGGGAAGCGTCCATTATACCCCCATACATATATTTTGTCTTGGTCACCATTTGTCCGAATATGTGCCGGATTATGGTTTTCATCATAGGTTAGGATTTCTCCTTCCTTGTATAGTTCTGCGCTGTAATCAATTCCATTGCCGTTGATTGCAGGTGCCCTATCATAATTGCTGTTCGTATTTTTTATCTTGTATAACGAATTTAGCAAAGGCATGCCTGAATGTAGTTGGTAGTCCTTGCATTCGCCGCCAATGATGACATTGTTTCGTTTGACAATGGTCTTGACAGGGTCTGCGATAATATTTTTATTTAATAGTTCGTTTATAGCCTCTACTTTTGGTGATGAACAATTATTGGAGGTGTTGGTTATGTCATCAGGAAAGAAACTACGTGTAATTTTTAAGTCATTGTCTCTAGAGCATGATGTAAAGTATATACGACCCTTATTATAGCCAATACCTTGACCTTCTACTATGGAGTCGCAAGCATTCCCATCGTAGTAAAAAGTAGTAGTACTAAATCCGTTATTGCGGAATCGTCTTGTTATATATTCAGACATACTAATCCAGTGGATGGTGTAATCTACGTTTGGGCTTCCAGAAGGACGGTGATCCTGACTTATAACTCTATATCCGTATTTCCTAAATTCAGGTTCATAATGGTACGAATATTCTGTTATCTTCCTAAGTTTGCCGTCTTTGCCAAAGAAAACATCTTTTATTGGTTGCTCGGCATCATAGAAAACATCACAAAATTCGCCTACAGGATAAGCCAAGTACGTCAAATTCTCATTATTATAACTTGACATACTACCCATATAGTTTGATTTTTTTCCATAGATATGGTTGTCAATTTCTGTCAAACTTGGTAAGAGCATGCTAGTAGATGTATTCACGAATATATAGTTAACAGGTGCAGATATTCTTCGAGGGGTAAAATAGTGTATGGTTCTGCCAAGGATATTGTCATCTATGTCCTTTTCAATTTCTTCGACCTCTGTATAGCTAACAGGTGTACCCATATATGAATTGAAGGCTTTTCCCGACGTTAATCTTGATGCAATAAATCCTCGACTCCCATTAATATATGAAGGGGTGTAAAGGGTTGCACAATGAATACTAGGATTTGTCATCACACCACTGCTAGGACCTACTACGTTATATTCTGAGTCATGAATGCTATACACGTATTCTGTCTGCTTGGTGATTTCAGTTCCATACAGTATTTTCTTAGCTAAGCGTTTTCCCTGTATCCTGTTTGCAAGGCTACCAGTGACTCTTGTCTGATTTACTTTGCTGTAATGATGATTCTCGTAATAGAACTCCTCTGTGGCTCCTGATGGATAGTTAATACTGTTAAGCCAGAAATAGTCGTTAGCTATCGGACCACTGTTTTCATTTACGATTTCCATACCTACAAGTGCGGTGTACGGTGTGTTTGGATAAACCATATAGCATGAAGGGTCACCATTGATAGTTAAATTAACGTATGCCTGCGGTCCAATGGATGATGTCCATGAATTGCAAGGCAGTTCATTACCATCATTATCATTGTAATAGCCCACAAGATGCGGTAGTTTTGAACTGGAGAATTTGTAAGAGTATTCAAACTCATACGGTGGAAGATGATTGCCTAAAGCATCGTATTGGGTAATAGACGAGAGCTTGTGCCTATAGTTACAATATGAGTTCTGTTCATACTCTGGCCAATTTACGAAACAGCCAGCGTTATTCAACTCATAACCTTTTACAAATTCATTGTTTTCGTCTCTCAGTTCTATTCTGTTAATTCTTTTGGGCCTCTTGTCGTCCGTAATAATGCAATTGTCAATCCCACCTTGATCTTCTCTCATGGTTGAATGAAAATATACGGTGCCAAACTCAGACGTTATCGAGACTATCCTTTTGGTAAAGTATTTTTGAAAGGATTGCTCATATTTACCAGACGAATAATCAATATACTCTTCGTCTTCGTAAGCAAATGAAAACGTACCACCTTTTGTTGTCTCAATTCTTGTAAGAAACCACGATGTGCTTTCATAATCATCCTCTACCCTAACTCTTTCGTGATCCTGGAAAAAGAATTTTGTTCCATCGTCGGCTGTTATACAATATCCATATTCCAAGTCTTCAATTTTGTAAGACTCGTCAGGAAATAGTTTCTTGTGTATAGTTCCTCCATCTGAAGATATGTCAATAGTGCCATTATGTCCTGGCAACGAGTATGTGTACTCATCTGGCATAAGATCAGCCTTGATGTTATCCATAAAATAATTTCGAGTACTCCAATTTTCAAAATTCTCACGTATGTAATTTCTATTGAAATGATGTTCTGTTTCGCTGCTGGCAGACCAATTGTCTTCAGTACCTTTTATTATCTTGGTTATTACACCGCCAGCCATTAATCCCCATCCTAATCCAATAGAAGATGCCTCTGTTGTGGTAGTAATATCACCACTATAGAAGGATACGGAAATTGGCAAATCATAACCTTTGCCTTTAAGTTCCATGAGAGGAATATTCAAAGAAACTTGCCCCTTGCTAAGAGCAGTTTCTGCTTTTGCTGCTATTCCAAACTGCTGTGCATTGGCACTTGGACGTATTATGTCTTCTTCTATCTGCGAGTAGGTAGGTATGGGTAATAGTAACAGTGCTAAGGATATAAATAATTTATAGTACATAGCTCAAATGTTGAATTGTGACATGTTATTTCAGAATAGATAACATAAATGCAGTTTTTCGTTTCCCTTTTCTAAAGTTCTATCTGTGCATAGAAACAATAGGCTCCACGTCTTATCTGGAGTTCGCATGGACCAGAGATGGTGTTAGGAATGATTACAATAGAGTTATCCTCTGTTATAGAAGTAGAAAAGGCTTCACTGCCATATTCATCAAGTACCACAAGGGTCGAACCGTTACAACCACTTATTATATACAATGTGTGACCATTCTGTTGTACACGTGGCTTTAATATGGGTGTTTTAGGATGACTAGGGTCCACTTTACCAACTTCAATTTGTACGTTAAAATCCAGATTCGTGTTTAGAGTAAGTTCTTCCGGTTCGTTAGGAGTTTGTGTGTAACCAGAAACATGAATGTTATTTAGCGATAGTGCTGCGATAAGAATTGTAAAAACTTTTTTCATATTAGTTTTAGTTTGGATTTATTAATCAGAATTTTTTGTGCTGTAAAATTACAACTATTATTCTGATACGACAAAAAATCAAACGAAAAAAAACTCACAAAAATGTGATATATTACAAGCTAAAGAATTACATACTAATAGGTTATGATTATTTTGTCACATTTTTGTGAGTTTTTGTGTTTTGACATTTTCTGGGTATATTTTATGTACTTTCAAATAAAAGTTGTACCTTTGCAAATATGAAGAAAATTGTTTACATAGTCAATCCTTAAAAACCTCACGTATATGCACATGCGAGGCAATGTGAGTTAGCTCCCTGTCCTTGGAAGACAGATTTCAGGCATTGTGTCCACTGCCAGATAAGACACAAAAGAGCTCTCATGACTCTTTTTAGGTTAA
>JAZUKC010000098.1:0-5556 GCA_045643065.1 Prevotella sp. | reverse complement strand
GAAGGAAACAGCTCATGCTTGATGGAACACCTTCCTGTAAGCCAAGTGACTCCCAAAGTGAATCAGGCACAGTTGGGAATATCTTATGCTCCTGAAGTGTAGGACCTGGTTTGTCCTCAATCCAAGTGATTGTTGTTGGTTCTGATGTCTCAGCTGCTTCTTTTGAAGTGCTTGCACATGACATAACGAGAAGTGATGCCATGGCTATAGAAAATATCTTCTTCATAAGTTTTGTTTTTCTATTTGACGAAAATAGAGGGAAATGGTTAATCTTCCTTGACGATTGGGTAGAGCTCAATGAACTCACCATTGTGATTATTGCCATCGTTGATAAGTTCTGCCATCTTCTGACCTACAGTATCTATATCGTGGAAGCCAGGCAATGCCATATTTCCGTTGAGGTCTGTTGTCGTTGGTCCTGGGTGAACGCTGAATATCTCTACAGGGATATTGTTCTGTGTAAACTCCAGAGCCATGATACCCATCATTGCATTCTGAGCTGCCTTACTTGCTACGTATGCCAGTGGATGCCAGTAAGGATTTGCCTCTGATGGTACGGTGACATTAACGATACGACCTTCATTCTTCTGAATCAGCGGAATGAGTGCTTTTGTTAATGCAAATGTGCCGATGAAGTTTACGTAAACGGTTTCCTTGATGTGCTTCATGTCAGTAGCATAGCTTGCCTGACTCATGTCGCCAGGAACACCTGCGTTGTTGATGAGCATGGTTAGTTCCGGGTATTCTGCTGTGATTGTTGCAGCAGCTTTTTCGATACTTTCGAGGTCTGCAAGTTCTATGTTTACCCAACCAGCAACGTTGATTCCAAGGTCTTTGAGTTCCTTGATAGCCTTTTCAGCACGCTCTTCATTACGTGCACCGATTACGATACTCCATCCCGAGAGTCCGAGATGCTTTGCTATGCCATAGCCAATGCCCTTGTTGGCACCTGTGATAAATACAGTTTTCTTCATTGTCAATAGTTTTGTAGATGCGTTGTTCTATGAATTTTGATTGATTCTTTTCTTTGAAATTGTTGTAATGCTGATTAGCAATAGCGTGATCAACTCTGCAAAAGGAATAGCGAGCCACATACCTATGTTGCCGATTAGCTCTGGCAGTATTATAAAAGTAGGTATCACTATCACGAATCCTCTCAATAGAGTGAACATAGTAGCTCTATAGGCTTGCTCTATGCTCTGTATAAAACCTATCAGCACGATGTTGAGCGTAAGGAACAGTACACCTAAACCGAAGTATGGCAGTCCTTCTACACAGAGTACGTATGCAGGTTCTTTTGCATCGAGGAAGAGCATCGTGATGTAATCTGAACAAAGATACATTCCTGCACTCACAAGTATGCCTGTCGTTACGGCCCATCGTAACATCATGTTTCGGGTTTCAGTGAGTCGTGGCAGATTGTGTGCACCATATGCGAAACTCACGATTGGCTGACCGGATTGTACAATGGCATTTGCCATCATAAAGATTACCGGGAAACAATAGCACGCTACACTGTATGCAGCCACGCCAACTTCACCCTCATAGTGTATAAATACATAGTTGCCTGTGATTATTGCACCACTGACAGCTACCTCACCGAGCATAGCCGAGAATCCCATCTTTATCTGATAGCCAAGGTTACGAAGTGTCAGCATCATTGATTTTACAGTCATACGCAATCTGTAGAGGTGCAGTGTCTGTGGTGTAAACACTAGATAGCCAAGTACCATCAGCCCTGATATTGAGAAACTGATACTCGTCGCAATGGCAGCACCTTCCAATCCCCAACCAAAGGGAAAAATGAAGAGCCAGTCGAGGAATATGTTCAGTACTGTGCCCACGAGTGATGTTGCCATAGCAAACTTAGGACTTCCGTCCAACCTAACGATGAATCCTCCAACCATGTGGAGCATGAAAAGAGGTTCACATGCCGCTATCCATTTCAGGTAACTGCTTGCCAGAGGTATCAGCGCCTCATTGCTTCCGAACAGACGGCAAGTAGTAGCAAGATCACTGAGCATCAGTCCGCAGATGATTACAGTAATGCCTAATGCTCCTATCAGAGCCTGGGTTATGTTTATGCTGGCAGCCTTGTTCTTGCCTTGTGCCAGATGTATGCTTGCCACAACCGAGCAACCGATGCCGAACATGATACCAACTCCGGCAAGAAGGTTGAATATAGGGGCGGCAATGTTTATTGCAGCCAAAGCATCGCTACCTGCACCATGTCCGATGAAGGCACCGTCCGTAAGGTTGAGTATCACCATCGACACCATGCTTATGAGTGTAGGGGCAATCATCCTGCGGAATAGTCGCCCCACAGGCTCGTTTGCAAAGTCGATGGCATCACGGTTATCAGTTTTCATATTTATTGATTTTATCCAATATGTATTATTCCCCAATAATTGTTGCTACAATACGACGTTCTCCTCCATAGTCACGAAACTCACAGAGATATATCCCTTGCCATGTACCGAGATTCAAACGACCTTTAGTTATCGGAATGCTTATGCTGACACCACATAGAGTACTCTTTGCATGTGCCGGCATGTCATCTGAACCTTCAAGGACATGGTCATAGTATGGTTCGTTCTCCTTTACGAGACGGTTGAATATCTGTTCCATGTCGTTTCGTACATCAGGGTCAGCATTCTCATTGATACTTAATGCGCAACTGGTATGCTGTACGAAAAGATTGAGAAGTCCCGTCTTTGGTAGAGTAGGGAGATTGCTTAGTATTTCCCTTGTTACGAGGTGGAAACCTCTGCGTTTTGCTGATAGTGTAAATTCTATTTGTTGTATCATAATTAGTCGTGTTTCTTATATTTGAAACATCCTTTCAGATGTCCGTTGATTATACCTATTGCTTGAAGATATGAGTATATGACCGTACTTCCTACAAATTTCATTCCACGTTTCTTCAGGTCTTTTGAAATGGTGTCTGACAAGGGAGAGGTAGTACGAATGTCACAAGGTTCATAGATGACTTCTCTGTTTGTAAATCCCCAGATATAGTTATCGAACGAACCAAACTCTTCCTGTATCTTGATGAAGATGTTGGCATTGACAACACTCGCATTAATCTTTAACCGGTTGCGTATAATCTTTAGATTATCAGTGAGTGAAGCAAGTTTGTTCGTGTCATAATTCGCAACCTTCTGCACATCGAAGTTATCAAATGCCTCACGGAATCCTTCTCGCTTGTTGAGTACACATTCCCACGATAGACCTGCATGAAAGCCTTCGAGGATGAGCATCTCAAAGAGCATTCTCTCGTCATGGCATGGTTCTCCCCATTCTTTGTCATGATATGCGAGATACAAAGGATTCTTTGGATTTGCCCAGAAGCAACGTTTAACATCTGTATTCATACCTTATCATATTATAATAGCGAAAGCACAAAGTGCCAAAAGTACCGACATTAATGTGTCTGTCTGCTTTTTGTAACGGACAAACCATTGTCTCATCCATGCTCCGGCAAGCAACCACACAAGGTTAGCTGTCGGACCTGCCAGTGTAAGGATGTACCCAACTGTGAGCAAGTCAACAAGACTGTTTGAGTAGGGCAGAACGAACATCGAGAAGATGGTAAGGTCGAAAAGTATCATCTTGGCGTTTGTCAGCTGAACGATCATTCCTGACGTGAACGAGCATGTATGTACTTCATTCTCAGCCAATCCCTTACTCTTGTAGATGTTGTAAGCCAACCATAGGATGTATGCCGCTCCAACATATTTGAGCCATTCAACGTATTCACCCAGTACTGTGCCAATAAGATGTGTGGCTATTGAAACCAGAGTGACAGAAATGAGAAAGCCGCATAACTCACCGTACCACATACGCAAAGCAGACTTTCTTCCATACTTCAATGAGCATGAAAGGGCATACAGATTAGCAGGTCCTGGTGTGTAACCTACCATGAGTATGTATAGCAATAGCGAGGGGAACAGGTGCAACGGCATATGATTATTCCATGTATTTTATCTTATCCATTGTACGTGGCTTCGCTTCAGGTGTCTCGTTTGGATATCCAAGACCTATACAATAGAGAAGTTCGTAACCCTCAGAGAATGCCATCCTGTCAAGATATGGTTTTGCTGAAGGTGAATCCTTTATCCATCGTGCGGAACTGCCAAGGCAGCATGAGCCAATGCCCTTTGACCATGCAGAAAGGATGATATTCTCACCAAGAAGACCGCAATCCACCTGACTCATGTCGTAGTTCTTATCGTAGGCAATACAAAGTACACAAGGAGCATCAACGAAGATGTTCTTGAAACCTTCGCGCTCAGCCAATTCTGGCTTGTCTTTTATCACGGCTGCTGTGATACTATCAATAAGAGAAGGGGAGAGAACACGTATCTCGTATGCCTGAAGGTTCTTACCGTTAGGAGCATTTACACCACATTTCAGTATTTCATCGAGTATTTCACGGCTGATAAGTGAATCCTTGTAGTTTCTGATGCTCCTGCGGCTCATCATAACCTCTGTTACTGCGCTCTCGGCATCGACGCATCCAACTGACTCCTGTTGTTTTGAATCGTTACATGCTGTCAATGCCATTGCTGCAGCCAATATAGTTAATAGTTTTTTCATAAGTTCCTATATTTTATTTCGTATATCATTTAATCTGTTCAATGCTTCGTTGAGTGTTTCATCCTTCTTGGCAAAGTGGATGCGGAGATAGTCGTTTATGTCCTCGGCAAAGAAGCTACTACCGGGAACCATGCCAACGCCAACTCTTTCGCAAAGGAGTTCTGCAAAGTCAAGATCGCTTGACATTTCTGTCTTCTGCATAAACTCACTCATATCAATCATGATGTAGTAAGCACCTTCAGGTACATTGTGTTTTAACCCGATGGCATCAAGACCTTCGCACATGAGTTGACGTTTGTGTGTGTATTTGGCAAGAAGTTCATCGTAATACTCCTGTTCGAAGTTCAATCCTGTTACCATAGCTTCCTGAAGAGGGGCAGCAGCACCAACAGTTAGGAAATCATGAACCTTCTTCGTGCGTTCTGTTATCTCTGGAGGAGCAATCACATATCCAAGTCGCCAACCTGTGAGTGAGTAGGTTTTCGAGAGTGAACCACATGATAATGTCCTTTCACGCATCCCAGGCAAAGATGCCATATACACCATCTTGTGTGGTGCATAGATGATGTGCTCATACACCTCATCGGTTATAACGTAGATGTCGTATTTCTTGGCAAGGTTAGCAATGATGGTCATTTCTTCCATGGTAAACACCTTGCCGCTTGGATTACTCGGATTACAGAGAATGAGTGCCTTTACTTCTGGTTGCTTCATGGCATCCTCCAGAACATTAGGGTCAAAGCTGTATGTAGGTGGAACCAATGGCACATAGACAGGTTCTGCTCCTGACAGTATGCAGTCAGCACCATAGTTCTCATACCATGGTGAGAAGATAACTACCTTGTCGCCCGGGTTACATACGGTCATCACGGCAGTCATCATAGCTTCCGTTCCTCCGCATGTGACCACAATCTCACCGTTAGGGTCAATATCCATGCCCATTAGCTTTGACTGCTT
>JAZUKC010000097.1:0-17754 GCA_045643065.1 Prevotella sp. | reverse complement strand
CTGCTCTGCGTGCCATATTCGTAGTTTTAAAGGCAAGTCCGATACTCCTAAAACTTGTAGTCTCCTATAAGGTCTCGTGCGACCAATTATCGCTCTACGAGTATTCGGAACCAAACTGAGTATTGGATTTGAAATCCATTGCACATTATGGCCTACTTACTTGCCAATGCAAAGGTAATACTTTTTTGGCGAATCTGTAGCGGAAGAATGATATTTGTTATTTCTGGTTTCGCTCGTGGGAAGGCCCCAGGTGGTTAACTGAGTAGTAACTTTTAAAAACAACAGACAAAAAAAACGAGCCGTTTGGCACTGAAACACTCAGTACCAAACGGCTCGTTGCTGATTGATAACGATTTTATTCTGATTGACTTTTATGCGCAGAACGCTTATTCATGGCCTGCTCGGCACGTATCTTTTCCCACTCAGGCTTCGTGCGCTTCCATCGATTATGACTCCAGAGCCATAGCGCCGGAGAGGTGCGTATGGTCTCTTCGAGAAGCATGTTGTAGCGCTCGGTCAGCCAATACTCAGGCTTCGAGTTCGGATTGTCCGTCATCAGTTTGAACTCTGCTGTGTAATAGCCACGCTTTACCTGGCGGACATCGAGGTAATAGACATCCATATCCAGCTGGCGCATGAGTCGTTCAGGACCCGTAAACACAGGCGTCTCAGGATGATTGAGGAACGAAAGCCAGTGGTGTATGTTGTTCCACATAGGCACCTGGTCGGCAATGAAACCGATGGCGAGGGGCTTTCCCTCACGTCGATAGCGCACAATGTGGCGCAATGACTCATTGACCGGAATGTTCTTTGCACCCAAACGCTGGCGCGTATAACCTATGATGTTGTCAAAAACCTTGTTCTCCAACGGATGATAGAGTTGCACTGGGGTGATGACATTCCTGTCAACCCACAGCGGAAGGGATGACACCCACTCCCAGTTGGCATAATGTCCGAGATAGACACCACATGTCTTGCCACGTCTTGCTGACTCATTGAGAGCCTCAGCGTTGATGAATCGCATGCGCTTTCGCATGGTTTTCTCCGTCATTCCAAGGTACATCACCGACTCAACGAGTATGTCGCAGAAGTGAAGATAGAAGCGTCGCTCTATTATCCAGCATTCGCGGTCGGTGAGTTCAGGGAACGATGCTGCTATGTTCCTGTGCACTACGCCACGACGATAGCGCACTACGTAGAACAGAAGAAGTGAGAGCCACGTAGAGTTGAAGTAGTGTATGCATGCCGGCATCTTGGCAAAGACATACCAGATGCTGAACAATATCTTTTCAAGTATTTTATTCATATATCATAATTCGTAGGGAAAAGCAAGTAAAAGGTTTATTCTCCTCCCCTCGGGAGGGCCAGGGTGGGGCATTATTTTATTGTCAATTGGTTATCGACCATGCGCTGCATGTAGGTCTGGATGATAGCCTTCAGTTCGCGTTCCATGCTCTTTATCTCAGGAGATGTTGCAGGAAGAGGTTTCTGAAGCATCCAGTCCTGCTTGTAGTTGTAAACAGCTTTCACCTCGTTTCCATCAAACTGGATGAGGTAATCGCCCTTAACATACTGATAGACGCCACCGGCTGTATGGTTGACGGCCCACGTATCGGCATCGGGAGTGTTAAGAAGGTCTATGCCCCACCCCACGTAACTGCGGTCGTATCCAACGTAAGAAAGCAGCGTAGGCATGATGTCTGTCTGCTGGGCTATGCAGTGACGGCGGCCGCGCGGCATCTGTCCTGACGGGTCGTAGAACAGAATTGGTGAGGTGAAGAGTGCCAAGTCGGTGCCGTATTCCTTGTGATCGTAGATGTTAGTGTGGTCGGACGTGATGACAAAGATGGTATTCTGGAACCAGGGCTGACGGCGTGCCGTCTCGAAAAACCTGCGCAGCGACATGTCGGTGTAGCTTATGCACTTATGAATCGGGTTGTGGTTATCGCCCTGTATGGATGGAGCGTTGTCGTCCTTGAATCTGTTCTCATACTCCGTTGGCACCCGGAACGGATGATGGCTTGAGGCAGTGAAGACGGTACTGACGAAAGGTTGCTTGAATTCTGACATCTTCATGGCATAGAACTGCAGGAACGGCTCGTCCCAAATGGCCCAAGTGCCATCGAAGTCCTTATCGCCACGGAATCTTTTATCCTGGTTGAACTCTGTCCGTCCGTAGTATTCCTTGAAGCCGGAAGCGTTGGCAAAGGCCTCGAATCCCATCGATCCGTTCTCTGCTCCGTGGAAGAACGCTGAGTGATAGCCCATGTTACCAAGTTCGCCGGCTATGCCACTGACGTCGTTTACGGATGCCGGCGTCACGAAGAATGGTTCGATAAAGCGAGGAATGCCTGAGAGAATGGATGGCATTCCGTCTATGCTCTGCCTGCCGTTGGCAAAGGTGTAGTCGAAGCTTAGGCATTCATTGTAAAGGGAATCAACGAATGGCGTGTAGCCTTTGTATCTCCCTCCGTCAAGGTGTTCGTTGTATGCTCCGATGTATTCGCGTCCGAAGCTTTCCACAATGAGTATCACGATGTTCTTGCCTCGCCCTGGTGCTGTGTCGGAAGGGTTATGGACTGGAGTGTAGATAGCGTTAAGTTCCTGTGGATTAAAGTATTCCGGATTCTTGAAAACGTTCTTTCCTATGGTGCGAAGCAGGGAGAACGGCGTATTGAGAATAAGCGGAGCGTGCTGCGGACGAACAACATACTGGCTGGCATTGCTGATTGTTATTGGTCGAACTGCTGTAGTGAAGCCACCGCGTATGCCGGCTATGCAGAGAGGAATAAATAGCAGGAACACTATCACTCGTTTCAGAACGGAGTGAGATTTAGGCTGAAGACGGCAAATGATGGCTTTCGAGCTGAAGTACAACGCTATGATAAGCAATACTCCAAACAGGACCAGATACCAGTGATTTACTATCTCTGATGTAAAGACTTTACCAAGATTATTCTCGTTTTTGAACTCGCCAAAGACGGAGATGGTGGTTCTATGGCCCGTGAACTTAAGGTAAACGGCATCGCAGAGGTTCAGCACCACGGCAAGTCCGTTGATGATAGTGAACATCCATACTGTTGCTTTCTCCCAGAGTTTGCCAAGATACGGCGCAAGAACAAGCATCAGGACGATGATGCTGTTGGTGTACATGATGGCAGAAGTGTCAAACACGAAGCAGCCTTTGAGCAGTGTCCAGATGCTATTGTCAGCAAACACGTCAGCGAACGTGTTCCAATTCTCCAGCATATAAGCCACTCGCGTCAGCATGAGACTTAGGTAGGCTACAAAAAAACATAGGATTCCTCTCCTCCCGACGTGGGTGGAAAGGAATCCTATGAGTTTACTCGTTATCGTAGAAACGTTCATTTATGTGTGCGTAAAAAGAATTGTCGTAAGAGGATTACAGCTGCTGCATCTCGTTAAGCTTTTTGTAATAGCCATTCTGAGCGAGCAATTGTTCGTGCGTTCCGCGCTCAACGATGCGACCTTCGTGAAGGACACAGATCTCGTCGGCGTTCTTTATGGTTGACAGACGATGGGCAACGGCAACGGTGGTGCGTGTCTTCATCAGTCGCTCCAAGGCATCCTGAACGAGGCGTTCAGACTCAGTATCGAGGGCAGAGGTAGCCTCATCGAGTATGAGAATAGGTGGATTCTTGAGTATTGCGCGAGCAATGCTGATGCGTTGGCGCTGTCCGCCACTCAGTCTTCCTCCGCGATCGCCCACCATTGTGTCGTAACCCTGCTCTGATTCGCTGATGAAATCATGAGCGTTGGCTATGCGTGCTGCTTGCTCAACCTCAGCATCGGTAGCACTTTCCACACCGAACGTGATGTTGTTACGGAACGTATCGTTGAACAAAATAGCCTCCTGATTGACGTTACCGATAAGCTGTCGGAGGTCGTGTATGCCAAGATCCTTAACGTTTATGCCATCAATCAGCACCTCACCTTCTACGACATCATAGTAGCGTGGTATCAGATCGACCAGCGTTGACTTACCCGAACCCGACTGACCAACAAGGGCAACGGTCTGGCCTTTGCGTATCTTGAGATTAATATCGCGCAGAACCCACTTGTCGGTGTATTTGAAACTTACGTTGCGGAACTCTATCTCGTGCTCGAAAGATGCAATGCTCTCGATGCCAGGAGTGAGTTGTTGAGGGGCCTGCAGTATCTTATCGACACGCTCCATTGAGGCAAGGCCCTTCGGAATGCTATAGCTTGCGCGAGAGAATTCCTTCAACGGATTGATGATACTGTAGAGTATCACCATATAATATATAAAGGTAGGACCGCTGATGCTGCCACCGTTGAGTACCAATACGCCGCCAAACCACAGGACGATGACTATCATCACCGTGCCGAGGAACTCCGACATTGGGTGCGCCATCTGCTGACGCGTGTTGACACGCATGATGTGATTGCGGTACTCTGAGTTGATTCGGTCAAAGCGTTCGTTCATCTTCTGCTCAGCACAGAATGCCTTTATGATGCGCAGTCCCCCCAAAGTCTCCTCCACTTGCGACATGGTGTCGCTCCAAAGTGTCTGCGCCGTCATGCTCTGTGCCTTCAGTTTGCGGCCCACCATGCCCATGAACCATCCCATGACAGGCACGATGAGCAGAGTGAAGAGCGTCAACTGCCACGACACAACGATGAGCGTGGTGAAGTAAGCGATTATGAGAATAGGATTCTTGAAGAGCATATCGAGCGACGCCATGATGGAGTTCTCTATTTCCTGGACATCGCCTGACATGCGGGCAATGATGTCTCCCTTGCGCTCTTCAGAGAAAAACCCGAGCGGAAGGGATGTTATCTTCTGGTACAATTGGTTGCGAATATCACGCACAACGCCGGTGCGGATAGGGATAATCGTAGCCGAGGAGAGGAAGTATGCACCTGTCTTCAAAGCTGTCATTACGGCAAGGAAGATGCCAATGATGAAGAGTGTAGTGGTAGGACCTATCCATGCTATCATCTCACGAAGATAGTAATCGACGTTGTTTGACAGCACTTCCTTCATCGGAGCACTACCCCACTCCATCAGTTGTGTAGCGGTTGCCGTGCCCTCTGTCTGGAAGAGAATCTGCAATATAGGTACAATGGCCATGAACGAGAATATGTTCAGCACTGCCGAAAGCAGGTTGAACAAGACCGTCATCCACACATAATGCTTGTATGGAGTGACGAAACGACGTAGGACATTGATGAATTCGCGCATATATCAGTAATTAAAATGAATGAGCAGCGTTACTTGCTCAGATACAACTGTTTGAAGGCGGCAACGCAATAGACATGGTCTGCCACCGAGCCTGTCTCACGAACGCTGTGCATACCGAGCACACCGTTGCCCATATCCACACCACGTAGCGGCAGCGATGATGCCAGAATGTTGCCAAGAGTAGAGCCTCCAGCTACGTCGCTATGGTTGACAAAGTACTGGCATGGCACTCCTGCTTCCTTGCATAATCCAGCAAAGACAGATGCCGACATGGCGTCAGTAGCATACTTCTGTGCTGCATTGAGCTTAATGACAGGTCCACCGCCAAGCACAGGATGATTCGTCGGATCATACTTCTCTGAGTAGTTAGGATGCCAAGCGTGAGCGTTGTCGGCACTAATCATGTAAGCCTGCTCTATGGCACGATAGACATCGTCCAGCGTTCCGCCCTGAGCCATTACGAGACGCTCTATCATGCTGCGCAGGAATGGGCTGCCAGCGCCTTGCTTTGTCTGCGAACCTGTCTCCTCATTGTCAAAGACAGCCATCACGCGTGTTACCTCTGGCACAGGCTGTTCGCTTGTCGCACCTAAAAGAGCCTCAAGCGATGCATGCACCATTGACAGATCGTCCAGTCGGCCACCACTGATAAACTCCTGATTGAGGCCTACGGTACATGCCGGCGATACGTCATAAAGATAGAGGTCAAAGTCAAGAATGCTGTCAATGCTAATGTTCAGTTCTTCTGCTATAAGCGTCATAAGCACACCGTCGGCCTGCATCTTCTCGCTTATATAGTTAGCCATCAGCGGCAGCATATCCTTCTGCTTGCTCAGCTTCACACCATCGTTCACCTGACGATTGAAGTGAATGGCAAGGTTTGGAATGATGAGCAACGGACGCTCGATGTGCAACAGACGAGTCTCTGGATGCAACACATCCTTACCCTTTACGATGACTCTGCCAGCCAAAGACAGCGGACGGTCAAACCATGTTGACATAATCGGACCACCATAAACCTCAGTATTCAGCGAAAGCATTCCACCACGCAGCAGTTCGGCATTAGGCTTAATGCGGAACGTCGGCGAGTCGCAGTGCGAACAGATGATATGGAAACCAGCTTCAGCCATAGGTTTGCTACCCATGACAAAGGCATAAATGCTCGAATCGTTCTTCGTTACGAAAAGTTTGTCGCCAGCTTTTATCTCTGGCATAGGCTGTGTTGCATCTATACGTTTGAACCCAGCCTTCTCAAGCTGCGTGCTTACAGCTTTCACGGCAAGAAAGTTTACAGGTGACTCCTTAAGGAAGTCTATAAGTCTTTTTATCATTCTCTCGTAGGTTGAAATTAGTGAAAATCACTGCAAATTTAGTAAAAAGTTATGATAAAACAAAATAAAGTAAGAAAATCTTTCATGTTTGTTATAATATTTGTAAAAATACTTGGCAGTTTCATTGTTTTTATGTACTTTTGCTGACAAATTGTAAATAATCAAAATAAGAAACACAAAAACAAGCTATGCAGAAGATAGAAAAAATTGATGCCCTTGACAAGAAGATTCTCAGCATTCTTTCTACCAATGCTCGTATGCCATTCAAGGATGTAGCAGCAGAATGCGGAGTGTCGCGTGCTGCCATCCATCAGCGTGTACAGCGTCTCATTGAGATTGGTGTGATTCTTGGTTCGTCATTCAACATCAACCCAAAGTCGCTCGGTTACTCTACATGTACCTATGTTGGCATCACTCTTGAACGTGGCAATATGTATCGTAAGGTGGCAGAGCAGATAGCCAACATTCCTGAAATCGTGGAGTGTCATTACACTACTGGTTCTTACACCATGCTTGTGAAGCTCTATGCCCGTGACAACGAGCAGCTGATGGAACTTCTCAACGACAAGTTACAGAGCATCCAGGGCGTCGTATCAACCGAGACTCTCATTTCACTGGAACAGTCCATCAAGCGTGAGATTCCTGTCTCTGTCGATCAGATAGAAGACGTAATGTGATCAGCTCTATTCTACCCCACATATCAAAAGGGGAGGGAGAGGGACTCAGTTTCCTTTCCTCCCCTTTAGTTTCTTCTTTAGTCCCCTGTTTTTTTCATTAAGAAACATGAACATTTTTTCCATCGATACCATTCTTGAACCTGTCTATGGTCAGTATCCCGAGAACACGAAGCGTCCGGTGATAGGTATCACAGCTAATAGCAACGGAGAGGATTTCTACCTTCGTCAGCTTTACTGCGACCAGGTAGTCAAGGCAGGCGGAGTGCCTGTACTGCTTACTCCTGTCTGTGGTGACAACTCCCTGAACATCCTTTGTCAGCAACTCGACATGGTCGATGCCATCATCTTCACTGGTGGTGGTGACCATAACCCTCTATGGATGAACGAGCAGCCGCATCCGGAGCTGCATTCCATCAATCCTGTGCGCGACAAGCACGAACTGCCGCTCTGCCGACTGGCTTACAACCGTCACCTGCCTATGCTCGGCATCTGCCGTGGCATGCAGACCATCGCCGTGGCACTCGACGGACATGTGGCACAGGACATAAAGAGCACGTACCCTAACCTTGTCGGAGCTGTGAAGCACAGCCAGGACGCACCACGCAATGAGGCGACTCATTCTGTACGCCTCGTCGAAGGAACTACCTTATATAATATATACTCCTCTCTGCAGAAAGGGCAAGAGGAGAGTCTCCTTTATGTCAATTCCTTCCACCATCAGGCAGTAGATAACTGCGGTCCACGCTTCCGTGCTTCGGCATACGCTTCTGATGGTGTTATCGAGGCAATGGAATCGACTGAGCATCGTCAGATAATCGGTGTCCAGTGGCATCCGGAGCACATGGAGGAGACAGGCCTGCCTATCTTCAAATGGCTTGTTGACGAGGCACGTATCTCTCTTCAGGCTAAGGAGTTGCACAGCAAGATGATAACCATTGACAGCCATTGCGACACGCCGATGTTCTTCCATCTCGGACAAGGAGACAGCAAGGAGGCACCAGTTGACTTCCTCAAGCGCGACTCACGTATTCTCTATGACCTCCACAAGATGGACGAAGGTCATATCGATGCCGTACAGATGGTATGCTACCTGCCTCAGCCTAAAATCGGAGAGAAGTTCTCGGACAAGGTGACGGTTCCTGCCGAACTTGAGAATGTCTCGCCACTGTCATACACCAACTACATCTTCGACCGTATAGAAGATATCTGCAACCGCTCGCAGGCAACGGGCGAGGCCGGATGTGCCATAGCACGTACTCCTGCCGACATTGCTCGCGACAAGCGCGACGGCCGACACTCCATCGTGCTCGGCATAGAGAACGGCCTTGCACTTGAGCATGACCTTCGCAACATACAGTATTTCAAGCAGCGCGGCATCACCTACATCACGCTGTGCCACAACGGAGACAACGACATCTGCGACTCTGCACGTGGATGCAACACCCACGGCGGACTCTCATCTTTCGGTCGTAAGGCTATTGCAGAGATGAACCGTCTCGGCATCATGGTCGATCTGAGCCACGCAGCTGAGACCAGTTTCTATCAGGCTCTTGAAGTGTCGTCAACGCCTATCGTCTGCTCACACTCCAACTGCCGCGCTCTGTGCAATCATCCTCGCAACCTTACCGACGACCAGATGCGTGCGCTGGCTGAGGCTGGCGGTGTCATGCAGCTCACGCTGTACGGAGGATTCCTTAACTCCACAGCGTCAGCGGCTTCCATCGACGACTTCATGCGCCACCTGGAGCATGCCATCAGCATCATGGGCATAGACCACGTGGGCATCGGCACTGACTTCGACGGTGACGGCGGAGTCAACGGTCTGCGCGATGCTTCTGAACTCATTAACATCACCAAGCACCTCATACGCCGCCGCTACTCTGCCCAGGACATTCAGAAAATCTGGGGAAAGAACTGGCTGCGTGTCATGGCAAAGGTACAGAACAAAATGTAACAACATGTCAAAGAACGCTTTATCATTATTGATACTCTTTGCAGCACTGCTGATGACGGGCTGCAAGAACACAAAGAACGTTGAGATAGTCAACGAACCTGTAGCCGTAGGACCGGAGTTCATGGCGGACTCTGCTTATGTCTATTGCCAAAAGCAGTGTGAGTTCGGACCACGAACCATGAACAGCGATGCTCACGACAAGTGCCGCGACTGGATAGTCAGTGAGTTCGAGCGTCACGGCTGTAAGGTAACTCTGCAACAGGCTGACCTGAAGGGTTATGACGGCACTACGCTGCACTCTTCAAACATCATAGCGCAATATAGCTCTAAGGGGAATGACCAGAACGGGACTTCTCTGCTCATCTGCGCTCACTACGACTCTCGTCCATGGGCCGACAACGATCCTAACCCTGACAACCACCACACTCCTGTCCTTGCTGCCAACGATGGTGCATCAGGCGTGGGAGTGATGCTGGAGGTGGCCCGATTGCTTAATGCTGCTGACTCTGCTAACGTCAACGTTACGTTCGTATGCTTCGACGCTGAGGACTACGGCACACCACAGTGGTATGAGGGCGAGTCGCAGGTGGAGGATCCTTGGGCTCTCGGTGCGCAATACTGGGCAGCCAACCCAACTACGCCAAAACCATCATGGGGCATCCTGCTCGACATGGTAGGTGGCGAAGGTGCTCAGTTCTACCAGGAGGGCAAGTCGCTGGAGTACGCACGCGAATATGTCAACAAGGTATGGGCAGCTGCTGCCAACGCAGGCTATGGCTCGATGTTCGTAAACAGTCAGGGTGGAGACATCACCGACGACCACATCCCTGTCAACAAGGTTGCAGGCATTCCTTGCATTGACATCATCCCATACTATCCAGACTGCCAGCAGTCAAGTTTCGGACCTACATGGCACACCGTCAACGACACCATGGAGCATATCTCAACGCAGACTCTTAAGGCAGTAGGACAGACACTCATACAGGTAATCTACTCGCGATAAAAATCACCAACAAATATAACAAAAAAAAACAGGCAGCGCCTCCTGCCCCCCTACTGATGATTTGTCATATTTGTTTGAAATTTTCCAAATAAAAAAAACAACCCACCACTATGCCTACACCTGCCGACCTCGCCGCACGCTACAACGGAAAATGGAAATTCTTCCAGTACCTCTCCGGCACGGGTATGAATATCTATAATGCCTATCACCACGGCATGGGACGCGACGTTTATGCCAAACTCTTCGAGCATCTTCTGAAGCGTGATGGCATCACCGTCACACGTAATGCCCAGCTGCCCATGTACTGGTATGACGAGAAGCTAAAGGACACTTATTACGAGGTTGACATGCTGGTGAACGATAACATCATCGTAGATATCTACTCCATTGAGCACATCGACAATGAGCAGCGCCAACTGCTGAAGAGCCGCATGAAGCTCACCCACACCCCTTACGGCATAGTCTGTAATTTTGACCGTAACATCTTCTATAGCGAATGGTACGTTCGCGACAAAGATACTGGAATCATTGAACGCGTAAAACTGATTTAAACAATGACAAAGACCATCACCATACTCTTCATACTGATTCTGAGCAGCATATCCTTGCACGCCCAGAACCCGGAGGACCGTCCTGTCAACATGGACTCGCCAACCTTTGTCCCAACGATGAAGGTGGGCAAGACATTCCTTGACGGCGACTCTGTGCAGTATATCGAGATGAACAACGTCTATTGCTATCCGCCTAAGCAGTTCAAGTCGGCTGCCGAAAAGAAGAAGTACGACCGCGCCGTCTATAACGTGAAGAAGGTGCTGCCTATAGCTAAGGAGATAAGAATGGTGATGTTTGAGACCTACGAATATCTGCAGACGCTGCCTAACAAGCAGGCTCGCGACGAACATCTGAAGGCCGTGGAGAAAGGCATAAAGCAGCAATACACGCCACGCATGAAAAAACTTACGCTGACACAGGGCAAACTACTCATCAAGCTTGTCTATCGAGAGTGTAACTCCACCGGCTACGATCTCATCAACGCCTTCATTGGTCCGCTGAAGGCAAGCTTCTATCAGGTCTTTGCATGGACGTTCGGAGCATCGCTGAAGAAGATCTACGACCCTGTGAACGATCCTGAAGATGCTGATACAGAGCGTATCGCTCGGTTGGTTGAAGCAGGCCAATTGTGAAAAGATGTTATATTTTCTTACATTTATTTATTAATACAAATATAAATATGTAATTTTGTGGCGAATATTGTTTTGAAATATCAATTATAATTATAACTAACAATTAAAACCAATTAATTTTTATGAAAAAAATCTTTACTCTTCTTGCTGCTATGGTAATGGCAGTAGGTGCTATGGCACAAACTGTAAGCTATGCAGTAAGTGCTACACCAAATTGTGGTGACAAGGTTGAACTCACCGGTATCACAATGATTTATGGTAACGATGGTGCCGACGGTACAACCTCTGGCGCATGGGTAGCAAACAAGGAAGCTACTAAGACAGTTAAAATCGAAGGTACTGACTACACCTTCACTCAGCTTACTCAGGGTAAGAACAATCCTAAGGTTGATGGCAATAACCCAACAGCTGAGGCATGTATACCAACTACAGGTGCATACTTCGTATTCAAACCTACTACTGACGGCACAATCTATGTAGTAGCAATGATCAACGCAGGCAGCACAAGCAAGCAGCTTTGGCTCGTAGAGGACGGCAAGGCTATCGACATCGTAGTGGACAACGCTACTTACACTGCTGTAACCAACGCTGGTCTCGCTGCAAAGGCAGATCCAGCCATCGTGAAGATTACTGCTAAGGCAGGTTCTACATACTACCTCTACAACACAGGTTCGAAGATGTGTCTGTATGGCTTCGTATTCGTTCCAGGCGCTGCTCAGGCAACACCTCCAACAATCTCTATTCCAGAGACTCTCATCGGTTACGTAAACTCTCCTGTTACAATCACAGCAACAGTTTCAGGTACTCCTACACCATCTATCCAGTGGTATGATGGAAACGGTACTGCTATCGAAGGCGCTACTACAGCTTCTTACACTTTCACTCCAACTGCAGAGGGTACATACACTTTCTATGCTACAGCAGAGAACACAGAGGGCAACGAGGAGTCTAACAAGTGTGTCGTAACTGTAACTGACCCTAACATCGTTATCGGTGAGGAAGACTACATCACATTCGACTCTGACATTCTCCCAGCAAAGCCACACGCTGTTAACATCATCAGCGGTTGCCTCTCACTTGCTGTAACTAATGCAGATGGCAAGATGGTTATCGAGGATAGCCCTGCTAACTGGGGTGATGCAAACAGCCACATCAAGATTGCTAAGCGTTTTAAGACAGGTGGTAAGACAACATCTTCAAACAACCTGAAGCTTACAACAACTAAGGCTGGTCAACTCCATGTTTATGCTCGCATCAATGGTGACCGTTACCTCGTTGTTAAGCAGAACGGCACAGAACTCGCTAACTGGAATGTCAACGAGACAGCAGCTATCAAGATTCCTAACGAAGCTGGCAATGGTGAGATTACAATTCAGCCTATCCGTACTGTAGATAATGTTGAAGCAGGCGAGATCAGCATCGAGTTTGACAACTCTATCTATATCTACGGTTTCGCTATCGGTGACGTCATCACAGGCATCGAGAACGTAAACGTTGCTGCTCCTGCTGTTGCAGCAAAGAAGTCTCTCCGTAACGGTCAGATCGTTATTGAGACTGCTAAGGGCACATTCAACGCTGTTGGTGCTCAGGTAAAGTAAAAGACCCCCTCGGTCCCCCTGCTTAGGGGGATGAGAGTAGTGCAATAAAAATCAACGTCAGCTCAACCACGTTAACGGTCGGGCTGACGTTTTTTTTGTGGGTTAATAACTACAGTTGCATGCCGGTGCAGCTGGCAAGGCCGAACGTTGTGAGAACGGCGGTGAGGACGGTGATGACGAACTTTATCACCTGGCCGATAATTTCTTTCTTTGTCATAATGTATTGATGTTTTTTTGAGGACCTAGTTGTCCATAATACGATTTCCATGCCGTTGACGGCAGGGACTTGTCATCGAATTACACGAAAGACACGAAAGGAAGAAAATCCGTGTAATCCGTGTAATTCTTTGACTTAATACCAGACTATCCCTTCACGACATCGTTCTTCGCAGTCTCCTTCACCTTGAGGCCCCTGAGGAGAGCGACGATCTGCTGACCAGTAGCCGCATTGATAGTGCGGGCAGGATAGAAGAGGACGTGTGAGCCAACGATGTTGCTGGTGACGCTGAACTCGCCTACGCTGTCTGCGCCGGTTGACTTAAGACCGATCTTGAAGGTGCCGAAGCCATCGAGCTTGACTGCCTTTGAGTCCTGAATCTGCTCACGGATGACGTCGATGAATGCCTCGATGCAACCACGCACGTCGGACTTGGTGAGGGTACAGCGAGCCTGGATAAGCTCGGCGATCTTGTCAGTGCTGACAGTCTCGGTAGTAATAGCACGTGCAAACCACTTGTTGTTTGCCTTGTCACTGCGGCCGTCCTTGAAGGTACGAACCATCTTGTAAAGTTTGTAAAGCATTGCCATAGTTGGAAAAATTTAAAGATTAAAAAATTAAAAGATTAAAAAATTAAGAAATTAAGAAATTAAGAGATTAAGAAATTAAGAGATTAAGAAATTTAGAGATTAAGAAATTTAGGTACCTTGTTTTTTAACACAGAGACACGGAGGTCACAGAGAACACGGAGTTTTTTGAGGTCCATTCGGAATGAGGAACGTACTGCATAGAACTCTAAAATCTCTGTGCCCTCTGTGTCCTCAGTGCCTCTGTGTTAGAACAGTCCCATTAACCGTTAACCATTAACCGTTAACCATTAACCATTAACCATTAACCGTTAACCGTTAACCGTTAACCGTTAAACCTTATAGTCCATGAACGCCTGGTGTCTCTGACGCTCAATGCTATAGCTGACGTGCAGCCATTGCTGGCCCGTCTTTGGCTTCACCTCATAGATCAGCTGGTCGAAGTCTGTGTTCCTCCGGATGAACTCAAACATCTTCTTGCCAACCTCGGTGTTCGGGACGAAAATGTCAGCAGCCTGACCATACAGATGTTGCGAAAACTCAGCCCCTCCTACTGCCTCGTTGACCTTTTTTGAGCGATATCCGCTCGTGATGCGGATGACACCGAAGCGGCACCGTAGTGGCTCGAGTACATGCTCGCATAGTAATATAAGGTTCTGATAGGCGAGATCGTCAGGTGTGTTGTCCCAACCATGCTGTATGGCTGTTCCCGAGCGTGTAAACTCGCTAAGCTTGAAGTGCTTTGTCAGTCTCTCTGTGCGCTCTATAGGCGCTGTAACATTGTTCTTTTCCATCATTTTTTATTCTTGTTTTATTGTTTGTTTTGATTTCCGAGTGCAAAGGTACTACTTAGCGCAAGCAAAATCAAGTATTATGGGGGTACATGTGATGGTCGTTGCCATAATAATCGCACGAAACATCCATATATAAGAATAGGTATTAGTACCAATACTTTTCCTGTATTTCCCCGGCCGAAATTTTCAATAAAAAGCGCAATGGAAAAATGAATGGTATTGAATCGCAGGGTGAATCCTATTGATTCGGGAGGTGAAAAGCACTGATTCACCGCCCGAAAAGCTACCTTTTAGAAAGGGGTATTATAACATCTTGAAAATGAATATGTTACAATCGGCGAAAATTCAGCACTTTTTAGCACCTATTTTTTTAAAAACACAGAGACACGGAGAGCACAGAGGACACGGAGTTTTTTAGAGTTCCATTCGGGGTGTTTTTTTGGGGGGGAACAACGAATTACACGAAAGACACGAAATTATTTCGACCTGTAGCGGTCGAATAATTTTGCACACCTACTTATAGAAGTATATAAAGTAAGTTAAAAGAAAGGGTGGGATAATGGTTGTGTGAGAAATAATTTGTATTTTTGCATGTTATTATGAACGAAAACGAAAACAATATATAAAAGAAAATGGAATACAATTTCAGAGACATCGAAAAGAAATGGCACGAGGAGTGGGTCAAGAATCAGACCTACAAGGTGCGTGAGGACAATGACAAGAAGAAATTCTACGTTCTGAACATGTTCCCTTACCCATCGGGAGCAGGTCTGCACGTAGGCCATCCGCTCGGCTATATCGCCAGCGATATCTATGCTCGCTACAAGCGTCTGCAGGGCTTCAATGTGCTTAACCCAATGGGCTACGATGCATACGGTCTGCCTGCTGAGCAGCATGCCATCAAGACTGGTGAGCATCCTTCTATCAGCACTTTCCAGAACATCGACACATACCGCCGTCAGCTGGACAAGATTGGTTTCTGCTTCGACTGGGACCGCGAGGTGCGCACTTGCACTCCTGACTACTACCACTGGACTCAGTGGGCGTTCCAGAAAATGTTCAACTCATACTATTGCATCGCAGAGCAGAAGGCTCAGCCAATAGAGCGACTCGTGGCTCACTTCGAGCGCGTTGGTACAGAGGGACTGAACGTAGCTTGCTCAGAGGAGATGAGCTTCACTGCCGACGAGTGGAAGGCAATGGATGCTAAGCAGCAGTCGGACGTGCTGATGAACTACCGCCTGGCGTTCATGGGCGAGACAATGGTAAACTGGTGTCCTGAGCTGGGCACTGTGCTTGCTAACGATGAGGTGGTTAACGGCGTGAGCGAGCGTGGCGGCTATCCTGTTGAGCAGAAGAAGATGCGCCAGTGGTGTCTGCGTGTCAGCGCTTACTCGCAGCGTCTGCTCGACGGTCTGGAGACTATCGACTGGAGCGACTCTATAAAGGAGACTCAGAAGAACTGGATTGGCAGAAGTGAGGGTACGGAGGTAGAGATAAAGGTGGCAGACAGCGATGCCTCATTCACTATTTTCACCACTCGTGCCGACACAATGTTCGGTGTGACATTTTTTGTGCTTGCGCCTGAGTCAGAGCTTGCAAAGCAGCTGACCACACCTGGACAAAAGGAAAAGGTGGATGCATACATGAAGTATGTTGCAGGCCGTACAGAGCGTGAGCGTCAGATTGACCATACCGTAACGGGTGTGTTCTCTGGTTCATACGGCATCAACCCTATAACGGGCGACAAGTGTCCTATCTATATTGCAGAGTATGTGCTTGCTGGTTACGGCACAGGTGCTATCATGGCTGTGCCTGCTCATGACTCACGCGACTATGCCTTCGCCAAGCACTTCGACCTGCCTATCGTGCCACTGATTGAGGGCGCAGACGTAAGCGAGGAGTCGTACGATGCTAAGGAAGGTATCGTAGTGAACTCACCTGCACCTGGTGCACCAGCAGTAGAGTATGACGGCGAGGCACTCATCCTGAACGGCAAGACCATCAAGGAGGCTATCAAGGCTACGAAGGTGTTCGTGGAGAAGCACGGCATCGGTCGTGTGAAGGTCAACTACCGTCTGCGTGACGCTATCTTCTCACGTCAGCGCTACTGGGGCGAGCCATTCCCTGTATATTACAAGCAGGGCATCCCAACGATGATTCCTGAGGAGTGTCTGCCTATCGAACTGCCTGAGGTTAAGGACTTTAAGCCTACAGCAACAGGCGAGCCACCACTCGGCAATGCACAGATATGGGCATGGGACGAGGCAAACAAGAAGATTGTTGATAAGGCTCTCATCGACGAGAAGACGGTGTTCCCTATCGAACTCTACACAATGCCAGGCTTCGCTGGTTCATCAGCATACTACCTGCGCTATATGGATCCAAAGAACTCTGATGCTCTTATCTCAGAGGAGGCAGCCAACTACTGGCAGAATGTTGACCTCTACGTTGGTGGTTCAGAGCACGCTACGGGTCACCTTATCTACTCTCGCTACTGGAACAAGTTCCTCTTCGACCTCGGTGTCAGCAAGAAGGAAGAACCATTCCAGAAGCTTATCAACCAGGGTATGATTCAGGGCTGGTCAAGCTTTGTGTTCCGTCTGAAGGGTACGCAAAAGTACATGAGCTACGATATGCTCGACGTGCAGTATGACGATGCTGCAAAGAAGAACCGCTACTTCTACAATGGCGAGGAGCTCGACCCAATCTATACAGACATCTCTACCGTTGAGGGCAATGTACTCAACATCGAGAAGATTCGCAACTGGATGCCTGAGTTCAAGGATGCAGAGTTCGTTTGCAACGAGAATGGCCAGTACATCATCTACCAGAGCATCGAGAAGATGTCGAAGTCGAAGTACAACGTGGTTAACCCAGACGACATCTGCGAGCGCTACGGTGCCGACACACTGCGTCTGTACGAGATGTTCCTCGGTCCTGTTGAGCAGTCTAAGCCTTGGGACGTTGCCGGCATTGATGGTTGTCACCGTTTCCTGAAGAAGTTCTGGGGACTCTTCTACGACCGCGAAGGCAACTGGGTTGTAAACAACAACGAGCCAAGCAAGGCAGAGGAGAAGTCGCTGCATAAGCTTATCAAGAAGGTTTCGCAGGACATCGAGGCATTCTCATACAACACAAGTATCGCTGCCTTCATGATTGCCGTAGGCGAGTTGCAGAAG
>JAZUKC010000096.1:0-24674 GCA_045643065.1 Prevotella sp. | reverse complement strand
CGAGCGTCACCGGCTCGTCCGTGAGCAGCGCCGCCGCAATCATCGGCAACGCCGCGTTCTTGTTGCCGGGCACGCGATGCGTCCCGGAGATTCTGCTACCGCCCTGTATCGTCAGTTTCGCCATACATCAACCCAACTCTCAACCCTCAATCCCCAACCCTCAACCCCCAACCTTCAACCTTCAACCTAAAACCTCCAACCTCCAACCTTCAACCTAAAAAAATGTTATTCACATCAATATATTTCTGGGCAACATTCATCCTCTTCCTCTCCTTCTTTGTGCTGATACGCCGGCATACCAAGCTGGGGATGATGCTCTATGTTACTATATTCAGCCTCGCCTTCTATGCACTGTCAGCAAAATGGCTGATGCTACTGCTGCCTGCTGTTGCCACATTCTCGTGGGCAGCGTCACGATGGATGCGAGTGCTGAAAGGACACATGCGTAAGGAGATGCTGGCACTCATCGTCATTGTCGATCTCACACCGTTGCTGTTCTTTAAGTATGGCACGTCGGTTGCCGATTTGTGGAACATGATAATGGCCTCAAACTTCTCATTTGGGGCGATAGTCATGCCCGTAGGCATCTCCTTCTTCACGTTCCAGATAATAAGTTACGTGGTCGATGTCTATCATGAGAGATTCACCGACAAGGTATCCCTTCTGGAGTTCATGTTCTACGCCACCTTCTTCCCCCTAATCTTTGCAGGACCTATCACACGTGCCGAGACATTCTTCTCCCACTTCCGCCAGTCAGATGAGGAAGAGCCAGGCAGGTTGCGTGATGTCTCAGGCAAACTGCTCTACTACGGCATGTGGCTCATAATGTTGGGACTGGTGAAGAAACTGGTGGTTGCCGACTACATCGCCCAGTTCAACAACTGGGTGTTCGACGATCCGATGTCTTACTCCGGATTTGAAAACCTGATGGCAGCCATAGGCTACAGCATACAGATATTCTGCGACTTCTCCGGCTACAGCGACCTGAGCATAGGCATGGCGGCACTGATGGGCATCAGACTGCCAGACAACTTCAACTATCCTTACCAGTCGCTCAACATCACAGAGTTCTGGCACCGCTGGCACATCAGTCTCTCTACATGGTTCCGTGACTACTGCTACATTCCGCTCGGGGGCAACCGCAAGGGCAAGATTCGCACCTATGCCAATAATTTCCTGACGATGCTGGTGGCAGGAATGTGGCATGGCTCCACCTGGATGTTCACTCTCTGGGGTGCTGTCCATGGTCTTGGACTCATCGTACACAAAGCCAACAAACGCTGGCTTGACAACATCAGCGACAACTGGATGACGAAGCCAGTGTCATGGCTGCTCACCTATCTGTTTGTCCTCCTTACATGGATGATATTCCGTTCGGCAGACCTCGGCACGTTCTGGCAGATGGTTTGCCAGATATCGACAACCGATTTCTCCTATCTCGTACCTTTCGTTACGGCCCGTCCGCTATGGATGCTGCTCGTCTTTGGCAGTCTCCTCGTCCATGCAACGCGTCGCAAGGCCCATCATGACATGATAAGATGGTACACCATCTCGCCTTTTGTGGTGAAGGTTATGCTCTTCGCTCTCGTCATACAGATGTGCATACAGATGCACACCTCAAGCGTCCAGCCGTTCATCTATTTCCAGTTCTAAACACAATGAATATGAAACATCTATTTGCTACAATATCACTGGTTGTCTCAATGGCATGCCCTGCGTTTGCCCAGACCCGTATAAACGCCGACAATCCCGACCTCGTCTATGTAGGACGCGTCAGCCATCGCACAGCAGGATGCGCTAAGTTCAGCTATCCCGGCATACAGATTCATGCCCAGTTCTCAGCACCCTCGGTAGCCATGGTGATGAAGCCAGGCAGCGGATTCTACATGATAGAGATTGACGACCGGGAACCTTTCAAGGTGGAGTCGCTGAAGACAGATTCGGTAGTGAACATAGCACAAGGACTGGGCAGTGGCATCCATCGCCTGACCGTGACATCATGCAACGAAGGACTGTCACTCAAGCCGGAGTTCCACGCCTTGCTTCTCCCTGAGGGTGGCAGACTGGAAGGAAGACCGAAGATGCCGAAGCGCAGGATGGAGTTCATTGGCAACAGCATAACATGCGCCCTGGGCATTGAGGATTTCAGTCTGGAACACAAGACTGCTACCCCCGCCACGCAGAATGCCTACTACTCTTTCGCTCATCAGGTGGCACGCCGACTCGATGCGCAGTGCGTGCTTGTATCTCGCTCTGGCATTGGGATATACAGGAACACAAGCGGTCCGAAGGAGGGCAGCAAGAACAACATGCAGGCATGCTACCCTAACACTCTCTTTTCGTTCGATGCCAACGCCGAGCGTTGGGACTTCAGTCGCTACACGCCCGATGTCGTCTGCATAAACCTTGGCACGAACGACACCACATACCCCGCCTACGATCTTGACCGCCTGTCGTCAGCCTTCGTCAACTTCGTTCATACCATTCGCCGTAACTACCCGAAGGCAAAGATTGTCCTACTCTCTGGCACCATGCGCAAAGGCAAACTCCTTGCCGACCTCCTGCTGTCGCTCGACAACGCCGTTGCCAAACTGAAGAGCGAGGGAGAGACAGACATCTATCGCTTTGACTTCACCCCTGCCGACGGCACACTTGGCTACGGTGCCTTCCAGCATCCGTCGCTGAAGCAGCACACCAAGATGGCAGACGAACTCGTTCCGTTCCTAAAGACGCTGATGGAGTGGTAATCCTTTATTCTTATTCGGCAATAGTGAAAACACAAAGAGGGGGCATGTCAAACCGACATGCCCCCCTTCCGTCTATTATTGTTACTCAACTTTCATTATTACCAATGATTATTTTTGTTTTAGTGCAGAATCTTTCCCGCACGTGTGCCGTTGGAGATAAGCAGTACGCCACGCTGTACATTTGCTATGCGCACGGTGTCGCTTTCAGGCTTAACCCAATGAATGAGGCTGCCGCCTGCGCCATACACCTTGACGTCGTGGTTGCGATCAATGTCAGAGATGACAATCGCATTGCCGTCATTGCGAACCTTCAGCAGAGGATTCTCAAAATCTTCTGCAGAAATGAGATGCTCTATCTGCTCCGTCGCGATGTCCGAGTTACAAGCCTCTATGTTCAGCGCAACGAGGTTGTTGCCCTTCTGCTGGTCCTGAACCACAATGCCATCGTCAGTAACCGTCTGCACGATGAGATATGCCATGGTCTCCTCCTTGCGCGAAGGTACGCGGAAGGTTACAGGAATGGTGTTCGAACCTGCCTTGAGGAAGTCCATTGTCGTTATCTCCACAGCCTCTGTTCCAGGGAACAGGTTATGACCGTTTGAATCGAGATAGATGCCCGCCTTTACGGTGTATCCTTCACGGAACTTACCTGGTGTAAGGTTCTTCACCGTGGTCATCACGATGCTCTTTGCGCTTACGGTGTCAAGTTGGTTGTAGAGCACATCGGCAGCGATGTCTGCAATCTCCAGAGAGAATGCATCACCACAGTCGCGCTGCTCGGTATTGCCAGAGTCGGCATTGGTGAAGGTAGCGTTGACAGAGTAAACGAGAGTGCGTGTGAGGTCGGCTCCGGCAGGCATGCTGACAGAGATAGCACCCTCGTCGCCTGGCTTGATATTAACAGGTGCTGTAGCCTTCACGCCGTTGATGTCTGCCTCAAGAGAAGTGATTGGATCGTGTCCCTCATTGAGGACAGTCAGGCGAATGTCGGCAGCAGAACCCTTGGTGATGGTGTGCTCAAGATTAGCCTCAACGGCAGCCACGGCATTGTCTATCTTCGAGTCAATCTCCAGCACGTATGCACCCGTCGATGCCTTTGTGCCGGCACCTGTAACACAGAGCAGCGCTGTCACCTCGTTGTTGTCGCTTGCGAAGGCGTCAATGTTGATAACGGTCTCTTCGTCCTGCAGACTGCAGAGCTTCGTTGGATAAGAGATGTTAAGACCGTTGGCCGTTGTCACCTGTGCCACGTAGCAGTTGTTTGAAGACGTAGCGTCGAGTGTCTGTGCGTCGAGCACCTCGATGTCATGCTGGCTCCATACTACGTACAGGTCACTGGCTGACTGTGCACCCTTGCGTGAGGCGAACAGCTTGTAGTTGGTGACGTTGTACTTGTTGAGACCCAGCGAACCGAGCTTCTTAATCTTGATGTTGCTGTCTTCTACCGAGCCCTCATAAAGGGTTACGTCGATGCCGGCGCTGTCGGTAACTTCCTTAGAGGCAGCGATGAAGCGGCCATTTGTGAGCTGTATGATCTGATGGTTGGAACCGCGGATGCCGAGAGACATCTGACGGACGATGCCGTTATCGTTGAGGATGCCATATACATTAGGTATAACCTTGCCCTCCTTGTTCTCCTCCGGAATCGTAGCCCAGACAAACGGCATGCTGTTGCTGATGCCTACGGCGTAGTCGTTGATCTGCGATTCCTTGTCGAGAAGTGCGAGCGAGATGTTGTTGAATGTGCTGTATTCGCCCTCAGAATACATCATGAGGTCGCCCTCGATGTATGGTTCGTTGCCGTTCTCAGTCTGCTGGAACTTCATTTCGCCTGCAGGCCATACTACGGCCCAGTTGCCGTTGGCATCCATTGCCGCCTTAGGATTCATGTTGGTCACACCACTGTCAGAGATTGCTCTGTGGGCATCCCACTGTGCACCATTGGTAGCGACATAAATCTCGGTGCTGGTACCTACGTTCTGCTTGTTCTCATCGCTCATGTTGTTTGCATCCACGTCCTGAGTGTTTGACTTCAGACGCTGGATGGCAATGATAGACTTGTCTGTGCCAGGAGCTGTTGCCGTAGAGAATGACAGTGCCGTGCGGTCGTCCTTGTCTGCGCCAGTGACATCAGAACCGCTCTTGATTACAACGCGATCGTCCATGACGTCGTTAGGAGCATTGAGTGAGAAGTATGCTATCTTGCCGTCATTGCCGAAGTATGTAGGGTTAGAGTATGCGTCAATGCCTCCGAGCACCGTCTGTGCCTTGAGTGCTGGCGCACTGAAGCGCTTAGCGTAGTTGGTAAACGCAGGACGTATCACGCAAGCCTTGGCAAAGTCGCCACCACCGCCGTCCTTGAGGTTAGGGTCGAAGAGATATGGATTGCCGCCCTCTGGACGACCGTCATTAGGCCAATATACGGTCTTATCAACACTGAAGAAGGTCTTCTCGTAAGAAGTCTCCCAGAAGAGGAACTTAGCCCTTGCGTATGCAGCGAGCGATGCATTTACATTGAAGCGCATGCCCGACTGGAACGAGTCTGACTTATACCAAGGACGTGACATCACGGTGAACTCCATGCTTGCGCCCGCAGTACCGCGAATACCTGCCGATGCAGAGATGAAGCCGAGGTCAACGCCTGCCTCTGCCCATGCTGCCATGTCGATGCCGGCACCCATGGTGTAGTAGAGGTTGAAGTGTGAGAGTGGATTGCGGTCGCCGAGGAGTGGATCGTCATCGGCTGGGTTAGCCATCATGAACTGTGCATACATGGCAGCCTGCAGCGACATACCTACGCTGGCAAACTTAAGCGGAAGTTCTGGAGTACGTGCCGACACGCTTGCCTCAAGACGCACGGCGAGGTCGTTGAAGTAAGGCTTCCACGTTGTGAAGTCGTCGCTGTGGTAGAGACCTGCATCAAAATATCCCTTGAATCCAACGAAGGCATTCAGGCCCTGAGCCACCTTCATGGCCTTCATCTTGCGCTCAGAGACAAACTCGCGCTTGGTATTGAGGTAGTCCTTATGGAACTCAGCAAAGCTCTTGCCGAACTTCTGTGCCTGGCTGAAGGCGCCATAGACAGGTATGGCATCGAGCATATTGAACTCAAACTGTCCGTGGAGATTGAAGTGATCGTCCTCATGTGTGAGGTTCATAGAGAACGGCAGACAGTTTGGACCGTTGAGGTTGAGGTTTGTAAAGCCGTCGAGGAATGTTGAGAGGAATCCGAGGTCGCCCTTCTTGTCTCCGAGGCTCATGTCCTCTGCCTTCATGTCAAGACAGTCCATGGCGTCACCCACAATCTCTGCACTCTGGTCCTTGGCGTAGTTGAAGCCACGGATAGCCCATGCCAGCGAGTGATAGTTATTCTCGCTGTTCGCCTTCATATTAATAGTAGTGTGCGGAGAGCCATTCTCCCAAGTACGCTTGCCATCCCACAGTACGAGCCAATAGCCGTCAGGCTTTTCCTGTCCCTCAACGAGGTCAGGGAGCAACCACTGGCTATCACAGGTGAGCAACTTGTAGTTGTATTTGAATCCAGTGTCTTCAGTTGGCCAAGAAATAGGTCGTCCCAATTCGTCCTCTGCCACATCCATTGCCTGCATGAAACCTTCAAGAGGTTCTGTCCATTTATATGTATGTTGACCAGGAAGAAGATTGAAAGGTGCGAGTACGTATGTGTTAATCTTTGAGTCTGCAGTACTGCTTGCGCGGAGCAGAATGTCAATATTCGAACTGCCGTCGCCTACATAGTCCATGCTTCGCACTTTGTTGAGATTGAAGTGACGTACACTGTCAGCAAAGGCAGGAGCCTCCTTGTCTCTGACGTAGAGTTCCTGAGCATAATAGCCAGAGCCTCCACTATTGCGGTCGCTGGTACGATACTTCTTCAGCACACAGGTATAGATATCGCCTGTCTCTACGCAGCGACGGAACTCTTGTCCGTTGACAGCCTCGCAGAAGACTTGGCTGACATATCCTGATGCGTTGACCTCGACCATGAGGTTGTAAATCTCGTCAGGTTCCTTGCTTTGTGCGAGCAGCATGGCATACATATTGGTGCCATCAGCGTGCATCACCGGAGATGTAGGCTTGACGAAGAGAGGGTCTTCAGTTGTATTTCCCAATTGCTTGCCATTCTGGCTTAACTTCTCGACAGTATAGGCATAACGCACATCGCAATTTTCCAGTTCTTCACCATCTTCAGACAATACGGCCAAGCGTGCTGTAGGTATGTCGTAGCGAAGGTCATAAACCACGGCATTATCCAGAATGCGAGGCTCAGAACCATATCCTGAACGGTAGAAGCCCGCAGGACTGGATATGCTAACAGGTGAATGAGAAACCGCATGGAGCATTCCTCCTTCCTCATATTCGTTGCTGCCCCTGGAAATGAAACCATTGCTATTGAGGAAACACGACATAAATGTGTAGTGGGAAATATGCTGGTCTTCATCACGCCAGGTATAGGCTTTGTTGTCAGCGTAAGCAGTATTCTCAGAGAAGTGTCCCACTCTGACATCGTTCTTTGAATGCATATTGCCAAAGATAGTCACAGCGTGCAGTTGGTCCTGATCGTCGCCATGGACTATAGGCTTGAAGCAGTAGAGGTTAGAGGTGTATGCCTTTTTGCCACTAAAGTTAAACTCACGCGTAATCTTACCATCCTGCCATGACAGCAAGAGTGTTGAAGTGTTTTTGTAGTTTGGGAAACCTACGGTGATAGAGAAGTGATTCTCGCGTTTGGTTATCCAGTCAATAACCTCACCATCGCTGATAAGCTTGATGTCAACATCGCCCCAAGCCACAGGATAGTCAAAGTTGAAGACCTTGGTGAAGCGGTCTCTCTCCAGCGCAAGGAGTTCATCTACCTTTGCAGGATTCTCAATATTAGCCTTGATGTCAGCCTCAATCTTTGGTCCGAGTCCACCGTCGTTGTCCTCCCACTCATAAATGCTGCGTGGCTCTTCGCCAGAACCGTAGGTGTACCATGTGCCGTCAACCTGTGTAGGGTCGAATGACGTGTTGTTGATGTAGTTACAGAATACGTCCTCCCATGCCCGCGAGCCGTATGGGTCTTCAACGGTGATGTTCGCAGCACCTGCAGTGACCGAAGCTGTTGCAAACGGAATACATGTGATAGGCAGTGTTACGATAGCCATCGCCGTGGCGCTTGCGGCTACGTCTTGCCATTCACTGCTGTTTCCAAAAACGTTAAGGTTGTTACGCTTTATCTTAAGCCATGATGTCTTTTCATATTCGCCGCCATAGTTTTCGTCAATATCGTCCAGGTCCATGTCGCTTGGAAGCAGGGCGAGGTCGGTCATGCTTGTTGCGAGTTTGCCGGATGTATAGTCTTCTACTTCCATGTGCAGGTATGCACCATTCTCAGGGTCGAGGTTGTTGACGATGAATGTATATTCTGTCTCTTCACCAACCTCTCTGCCGTCGTATGCCATTGTTTCGAGATATACGTTCGGTCTGCCCGGTTTCACATAGATAGGAATGGCCTGACGGTGTTCGAGTGTGGTGCCGTCAGCTTTGTTCCTGAGTGTGCAGCTGAGGTATGCCATAGCGAGTTTTCCCACCTTCAGCGGGAAGCGCTTGTTTGCCTCTATGGTGGCATGGTACTTCGAGAAGTCATACTCAAAGTCGCCATCGCTGTTTAGCGTCAACTCAGTGCCTATCGCATGGACAGGGTTGTCATGCACGAATGTTACATCCACTTTATTGTTCACAATCTCCAGGTCAGGATTGTCCTTGAGAGCTTCTGTGCCGAATATCACCTTTCGTGGCCACTCACTTAGTGTCAGGTAGTTCTGCTTCTTGCTGAAAGAGAAGTCGATGTTGTCACTGGTATAGAATCCTGCCAGCTCCATGCGGTTGCTTGGGTTGTCATCGCCGCCCACGACGTCGGTCACATAGAGCATGACGTGGGTGAAGGTGCCCGGCTTCTGAGCAGGGAACAGAATTCTGCCCTTGTCGTCCTTCTCCATCTTGCTAAGGTCGGCATCGGTCACATGGCTGATTACAATCCAGTGATGGTCGCGGGTGACAGCGGTCAGTTCTTCATAGCGAGGGTCGGTAGGATCGGTCCAGTCGATGCCCTCATAGACTTCGTCGTAGATGCCCTCTGGCTCTTCAGCAGAGTTCAGCACGATGCCGGCATCGTTGTTATAGCCAAGGATATACCAGCTCTTTGGGTTGCGGGCTGGTCTGTCGGCAGGTATCATGTAGTAGCCACCGACCTTCTTTGAGGTCAGAGAATACTCAGAACTGCCCATGCCGGTATCATAACCATCAGGGCTGAAGAATCCGAATACAGCCGTAGAAGGATTGCTGGCGCTGACATTTGTGCCTTTTAGATTATCAGAATAGTAATACCCCTCGCAGTTGTTCCTCTCACTTGTGATGACACTGCCGAAGTATTTGTTGGCATAATCACGCTGGTAGGTCTCGAAGTAATCCTCGCCCGGACCGTTGCCACGCATCTCTTCGAGAATCTTTTCGTTCATCTCGTAAATCTGATTGCTCAGGTCGTATGCCATCTTGCCCGAGAGAGTGCCATTGGCGAGGTTTGTCGTCAGCAGGTTGTCAATTGTGTTCCATGCCTGCTTCAGTTTGTCCTGCTTCGCTATGGCATTCTTGGAAGAAGGGAACGAAGGGTCTGCCTGGAAGAATGGCAACATATCGTTGATGAGACCATTCATTCCGCCGCCTTGCATTGCATACACCTCCGCAAGGTCCCAGATGAATTTCTGGTTTTCCTCCAGAGTCTCACGAAGCATGTTGGCCTCTTCTTCCTGACGTTCTGGGTCCCAGTCGTACTCTTCCTTTTCCCAGTCCTCAATCTCGTTCCACGACATGGCGTACATGTGTTCGCCAATCCAGTCGCTGCCTTCGTAGTAGTCAGCGCTCTTCTTTTTGTCGCCAAGGACCTTTGCCTTTCTTGAGGCCTTTGCCTTTAACTTGAACTGTGCCACCTTGGCTTTGGATACTGAGTCAGCGACCAAAGCCTTTTGGACTTGTTCCTTGTTGTACTGCAGAATTCTCTGCTGTGCAGGCGTCAGTCGGCCAGGATGCCTCCGCTGAGCCATCGCCGTTGTCCCGGATACTAAGAATATCAGTAGGAGGAACAACGTCTGATTGAGATGTCTAAAAATTTTATTCTCCATGTTTTTATAAGTAGGTATGCAAATTAGAACGCAAAACTAATAATAATATGTGTATTAGAGAAACTAATAGGTGTGGTTTTTTACGTTTTACGAAGAAAAACCACACCTATCAAGGCATTTTTGTCTATTTTCGAAAGAATTAGACCATGCAGTTATCGCGGTAGTCCTTCAGCGAGATTCCTGCTATCTGTCGGAAGTCCTTGTAGAAGTTGGAACGATCGTTGTAGCCCACCTCCACCATCAGTTCGGGGATGCTGAGCGAAGGGTTGGCGTCCATCAGGCGCATGGCTTCGCGTATGCGCAACTCTCGCCGCCATGTACGGAACTGTGTGTGCAGCACGTTCTTGAAATAGGCATTGAAGTCTGTCTTGCTGACATGCATCTCTTCCACAATTTCCTCGACAGTGGCATCGGCCATAGCATAGCGGCGCGTTGCCACCCATGTCTCTATGGCATGCTCCATCTGACTGCATACGACAGGTGCAGGGGTGGTTTCTTTCTGCTCTGCACTGTCGGGCTGTGGCGCTGAGTCGGTTGTGAAGGTCTTTACCACGAATGATGATGTGGAGACGTAATTGACAAGTCGTATTGCGACGTAGGTGTAATATATAGGTACGCTGATGTCGAACAGTAACCCAAGAACAGAGTTTGGCACCATTGCGGCGAGCAGAGCGACGAGTCCCACTCCCAATGCTCCATAGAAGAAAGTGCGCACCCACCTGAGACGGAGCATCATGTCGTCGTCGTAAACATCCTCGATGCGTTTCACCGACTTGCGGAATTCCCGGTTGAAATATGCTGTAAGGTAGCAGATGTAGGACAGGTATGCTAATGCTTCGACGGTAAGAGTCGTCATTCGCCACGCAGGAGCTATCCAGTAGGCCGCTATGCATGCTGTTGACACGCTTGTGATGATCATAGTATGTCGGACGGCACGTAGCCAGATGGACGAGGTGTGGCTGACGAGCACGATGCTGGTGATGGTGAAGAGCAATGCCTGATAGCCTCCGACGGAGAGGATGATGATGGATTGCAGAAGTCCGTCGCCACCCCAGTTGCTATCTGTCTGGAAGGACGAATAGATATAGCTGGCGCTCAGTACGAGGCAAGCAACGGCAATAAGATTAGTGGCCAGTTTGAAGAATCGCCACTCCTTACGCTCAGGTGTATGGAGGAAAAATAGTACGAGGGACAGAACCAGCATGACGGAACTGGTGATGATGCTGATTATGTTATATATGTTCATACGCAGATGTTCTCTCGGGTTTTGTTTAATGTTTCATTGTGCAAATTTACTAATTTTGTGTTAATGGTGCAATTATTTGAATGTAAAATTGTAATTATGCACGAAAAAATATTTGTTCAACTTTCGTTCCAGAAGTTGTTAGTTGATTTTTTCTCTAAGTGTTTTAAAAAACAACTTTTGTCTGACGCACTGACGCATGGGGGGGGAGATTAAAGAGATTAAGAGGTTAAGAAATTAAGAGATTGGTTCTAGGAGAAAGTGTGTAGGCGATGATTGTTTCGTTTCATAGCACTCACGCCATTGTGCGATTGCACTCAAACGTTCATTTGCTTGCACTCAAACGAACATACGTTAGCACTCAAACAACGCTAATCGTGTAGTTTTTAAATGCTCAACACGTACGTTACGTCCGATAATATCATAGCTTTTAGTTACAAAACAAACTATGAATACCCATACGAAACCTCGTAGAACCATTAAGATTATATCTAGATGGTCGAAGCATAGCTTCTCAAAATCTTAACTTAAAATCAATAACTAAAAATCTTTACTAAATGGAAACCACAAACTGGACACTCTAATTATTTCTATAATTTTCGTGTGCTTTGTTGATTTTTTCTAAATATCCTCCACCTGTACGCCACCGTTTGCCCCGGCAATGTAGTTGTATTGATGCTGTGGGTCGGAAGGAAAGATGACTTTGTTTATATATAATGGTTGCCCAATCTCTATTACGTGGCAACAAAAGGTTGTTCCGGCGACAAGGCGAGTCTTTGCTGATTCGGTTACGACGAAACGATATTCTCCTTCGTATCTTATGTCGCAGACCCTGTCAGGCGCCCATGTCAGTCGGAAGCACTTACCTGTGTATATATCGTCAACGTATATGCATTCACCGAAGAAGAAATTGCTTGCGGTGACATCTGCCTCGCTTTTGATGCAGCACGAGAAATTCTCGTAGTCTTTATACCCGATAAACTTGCTCAGCAGATCAAGGGTTGACATGCGTATGTCGTCATAACCCTTAACATATCCCCATACCCTCTTCAATGTTGACACGCTGATGTTCTCTCGGGTTCGGTGCAGTATCATCTGCGAGAGGCGTTCAAAGCCCCTCGTGGTGCAAATCTTATAATCGACGGCACGTTCTATTGCAAGTAGCAACAGCTGTGTTTCTTCTCTTTTCATGTTGCAAATTTACAAATTTTGTGTTAATGATGCAATTAATTGAATATAAAATTGTAATTTTGCACAAACTTTTTTTATTTATGCACATGAACAATCCGTCATCAGGGATATGGGAGGATGCCGAATTGCGCATCAATTCCACTTATAATATATTGCAGGAACTGCCTTCGTCGCCACTGTCTCGCATTGTCGTTGCCAGCAGGTATGGTCGCAGACTACTACTCAAGTGTCTGCCTGCTGATTGTGTCGGTGATATGCGCTATCGGGAGGCATTGATAAAGGAGTTTGAGATACTCTCAGCGCTCAGTCATGAGAACGTCGTCAATGCTGTCAGCATGGATGAGGTACCATCATTAGGCCTCTGCATCGTGATGGAATATATAGAAGGCGTGCCGCTCAATGAGTTTGTGGATGATAGCACGCCACGCAAGGTCAAACTCCGTTTGCTACAGGATACACTCTCCGCCCTCGTCCATATCCACGGCAAGCAGATAGTCCACCGCGACCTGAAACCATCCAACATACTGGTGACAGATAGTGGTCAGGTGAAAATCATCGACTTCGGACTCTCTGACTCCAATTCATACGAAATCCTGAAGCAACCTGCTGGTACCTTAGGCTATGTGTCGCCAGAGCAACAGGCAGGATTGCCTGCCGACCCGCGCAACGACATCTACTCCCTTGGTGTGATAATGCGTGAGATGCAGCTCGGATGGATGTATGCGCCAATCGTCAAACGATGTACGGGTGAACTCGAGAAGCGTCCGTCGGCAGAAGCGTTGCAAAAGATGTTGCGAAGACCAAGGCTCGTGAGCTACGCCCTTATTGCTGTCTTTGTAGTTATTGCTTTATCCATTATACCATTATTTTATAATACTACAGAGGCACCTGCACCTGCACAGAAAACCATTGTTCAACCAGATACAGTTTATAAAGCCGTGATAATAAAAGACACTGTCAGAGCCACCGAACAGCAGCCAGTCCCTCAGCCTGTTACGGAGACAGAGAGAATACCTAGAGACCAAATCATGGCTGAGGCGAAACGAATGATAGACAAAGATTTAGTAAGTGAGGTGCAATATTGGGACACAATTACAAACGCAGCATACATCGACCAGTCACATTTCCGGTTCCAACTCAACGAGTGTAATAAACTTCACGAATTTGCCATTGCCCGCTGCCACGGATACGATCACTCCACTGCTATGGAGATAGAGCAAGCCATTATGGATTATTACGGCAAATACGCTAACCGTTGGTTGGAAAAAATAAAGAAGTTGACAGAATAATCAAACAAGAACCGAAAAGAACCACGCTACTATCAAAAAATGTTTGTACCTTTGCGCCATAATCATTTATTTTTAATTTTTAATCGCAAAAGCACTATGAAGAAATTATTATTTATGTTTATCGCAGCAGCAAGCCTCACACTTGTCAGCTGCAGTGTGGAAAGCAAAGCCGGAAGGTACTACGACAAGATCCAGGCAGCAACAGAGGACGGCGACTATGACAAAGCCAACGAACTTGAAGATGAGTTTGACGAATGGCTTGACGGACTGTCAAGAGAGGACCGCAGAAAAGCAAGGAAGGTATTCGAAGAGAAAGCAATGGAAAGTGTCAAGCAAGCCACCGAAGATGCCAAGGAACTGATGGACAACGTCAAGGAGATGACGGAATAATGCGCCACGGGTTCCATAGCTAAGTAGGTGTGATAAACCTTATAATCAAGAAATAGCGTTGCCAATATGATGTCAGCAACGCTATTTCTCGCTATATATGGATTAGGCCATTGCAAAGGTTACCCTATGAAGCATTTGCATGTTAATATAATATAACAAATTATCCGTTTTGGATTATCCGTTTTGGATTATTGGATAATTTTCATTACCTTTGTGGCTGAAATAAACAATCAACCTATACAAATGAAAAAAATTGCCAACCCATTTATAACATTCGGCTACGAATCACCGGAATATTTCTGCGACCGCAAAAAGGAAACAGAAACACTTGTCAGGCTATTGACAAATGGAAATCACGTTGCTCTTATCTCGCCGCGTCGTATGGGTAAGACAGGTTTGCTGCACCATTGTTTCAAGCAAACTGAGTTGGCAGAGGATTATCACACGTTCCTGATTGACATTTATGCAACAAAGAGTTTGTCTGATATGGTATTCCAAATGGGGCGAGCAATAGTCAAGGAACTTAGACCCTGGGGGCAGACGGCGGTAGATAAGTTTCTCCAGGTTGTCACATCCCTCAGAACTGGCATCTCTTTTGATGGTCAAGGCAATGCCAGCTGGAATCTTGAGGTTGGCGATGTCAGCTCGCCTGAGTTTACGCTTGATGAGATTTTTGCCTATCTACAATCGTCTGATAAACCATGTATTGTTGCAATTGATGAATTCCAGACTATTGCAGACTATCCTGAAAACAATGTAGAGGCTATGCTTAGGACGTATGTCCAAGAATGTAGGAATGCTGTATTTGTGTTCTCAGGGTCGCATCGCAGAATGATGAACGAAATGTTTTCGTCACCAGCCAGACCTTTTTATCAGAGCGTTACATTAATGAATATATCGCCAATACCCCAGGATGAGTATATTAAGTTTGCGATACACCATTTTGTAACTAACGGCAAGAGTATAGAAACCGGTGTCATAAAGGATATATACGAAAGGTTTGACGCAACAACCTGGTATATTCAAAAGATGCTTAACGAACTGTACTCACTTACTCCTAAGGGAGATGTGTGTACCAGCACCGACGTAGATGCTGCGATAGACAACATAATATGTTCATACGAGCCAACGTATCAGGACCTCCTCGTACAGTTGTCTGTACGTCAGGTAGCATTGCTCAAAGCCGTATGCAAAGAAGGAAAGGCACAGCAGATAACGAGCGGGGTATTTATAAAACGTCACCATCTTACAACAGCAAGTAGTGTTCAAAAATCAAAGTTGACTTTGCTGGACAGACAGATTATCACCGAAAGGAATAATATTATAGAACCATACGACAAATTCATGGCTATTTGGATAAGAAAAAATCTCTGATCAGAGTTTTTTTGAATAAGAACCGAAAAGAACCACGCTACTATCAAAAATTGTTTGTACCTTTGCGCCATAATCATTTATTATTAATTTTTAATCGCAAAAGCACTATGAAGAAATTATTATTTATGTTTATCGCAGCAGCAAGCCTCACACTTGTCAGCTGCAGCGTGGAAAGCAAAGCCGGAAGGTACTACGACAAAATCCAGGCAGCAACAGAGGACGGCGACTATGACAAAGCCAGCGAACTTGAAGATGAGTTTGACGAATGGGTTAAGGGACTGTCAAGCGAAGATCGCAGAACAGCGAGGAAGGTGTTCCGTGAGAAAGCAAAGGAAAGTGTCAAGCAAGCCACCGAAGATGCCAAGGAACTGATGGACAACGTCAAGGAGATGATGGAATAACGTACTACGCGTTCCAACTACGGGAAATCCAATAGTTAAACAACCTTAAATGTATGGATTGATACAATTATATATCACAAATAATTAATACCTTTGTACTGTCGTCAGTTCGTGACATACATCAATCAGATGTAGCCACGACATGATGGCAGACATACAAAAGGCGTTTACTCGACGTCTTGTCTTTGGTGATCAGAATCTCGCAAATTCTCATACAAGTCAAAGATGAGGCAACAGTAGATGACCTCTGGGATGTGTCATATACGCATCCCTTTTGCGGTATTGCTACAGTTTTAGGTGTTAGCCCCCATTGGGCTGATGCCATTTTGAGGTAATGTTGCATAAGGGACATATATACATATCAAAGCGGAGGCTCTGCGTTGCTCGTTCTACTTGTGAGGGCAATGCGAGAGCCTTGATCGCGGGACGAGTAAACAAAGTAGTCTCCGCGCTTTTTTTGTGCCTATATCTTCAAGCAAAACCTAACATTAATCTTGATCATCTTTGGAGGCGGATGGTCTGTAAAAAACTAACAAGTATGTGGCAAATTATTGGCTATGTTGAAAATGACAAAGGCATTGTAGGCGAGTTGCAGGAGTACTTTTGTGAAGAAAATGGTAAAAGTCTTCACAAGATAGTAATTCCAATAGACGAGTTACTCGTAAAGAGAATCGAAGAGGATTGCATCATACAATCAAATGATGATGTGTGGAAAATCAAGAAATAACTTAATTACTAATATACTATGGCATTTTCAAAACATTTAGAAGAAATTATTGAGGCTGCTCTTGCTGATGGTATGATTACCGAGAAGGAGCGTGCAGTGCTTCATAAGAAAGCACAGCAAGAAGGTATTGACCCTGATGAGGTTGACGTAGTTATTGACGGACGTTTGCAGCAAAAGTACAACGAGGTGGAAGCCGCAAAACAGAAGGTTCGCAAATGTCCATCATGTGGTGAAATTATTCCCGCTATGTCTGCAGTCTGTCCAAACTGTGGCCAAATAATAGACATTTCAAAGACGGAAGACAAAGCTCTTCAAGAATTAATCACCAAACTTGACGACGCATTGGTTAAAATAAGCAATGATCCAGGAGCAGAGAAAGACGAAAAAAAAGTAGCTTCCTTAAATAGATTGATAAAACAGGCAAAACGCCTATATGGCAATAACAAACAAGTGAACCAAATATTACAGGAGATAGAAGATACAAGAAATGAGGTATTGGCAAAACACCAACGAGTAATCAGAATGCGATACATAGCATTCGCAATATGGTTCCCATTAGTTGTTGTTTTAGTGCCTTTGATTATGAGTATCTTAACACCTGAAGAAACTCTTTCGACTCGAGTTGGGATGGGATTTTTTATAGCAATAGGTACTTGGTTTGTTCCTCTTATTTTGGGTGAAGCCGCTGCGAAAAACTTTAAGTAAGCAAACTCAATTGACGATCTTTATCTTAAAAATAAAGACTACATAAAAAACATCAGATGAAAATTCCGAAAGACAAAATTAAACTGGCAGAAGGTATAACAATGGGGCTTTTCGAAGATACTAATTGGTATTTGTTGAAAGAGGACGGTTTGTCTGTAACGCCTTTTGTTAGTGACAGCAAACCGATGGTAAAGGATGGAATTGTTGCATATACACTTGATGGCAATCAGTTCACAATAGAAATAGAAAAGGTGTACTCAATCCTTAATGAATATTAGCCTATGGGACTCTTTAGTAACATCTTCGGCAAAGGTGACAGCGGTGGCGTTATGAACGTCATCCGCTGTGACGAACCAGAATATCTGGTTTGGAAATGGCGTCCTAACGGACAGGAGGTTAATAGTACTTCCCGTGAGAACGCTATAAGATATGGTAGTACACTTGTAGTTAAACCAGGTGAGGTGGCGGTATTCCAATACCGAGCACCTGGTGGCGGAGCTGGTGGTATGGACTTTATTGAAGGTCCATACCAAGATACAATCAAGACAGCAAACTTCCCTGTGCTTGCCAACCTGATGGGTATGGCATTCGGTGGGGATTCGCCATTTCAGGCGGAGGTGTATTTTATGAACCTGCAGGGCAACAACCAGTTGAAGTTTGGTGTTCCATACTTTGAGGTTGTTGATCCCCGTAATATTGATTTGCCTGTGCCTGTGGCTGTACGTGGAACTCTGACTTTTAACCTGACAGACTACAAGGCATTCATAAATCTCAACAGACTGCAGAACTTCGATTTAGAACAACTGACCAAACAGATACAAGACTGTCTGAGAGGTACAGTGAAACAAGTGGTTTCTACTATTCCTACACAGTATGGTATCCCACTTGTAAACATTGGAACGCAGTTATTCCAAGTGCGAGACATCATAAAGCAATATTTGTCAGAAAGATTTGCAGGTGATTTCGGCATCAACTTAAAAGCACTAGACATCTCTGCTATAGAGTTGGATAAAGACACTCAGGCATACCGCACTCTGAAAGCAATCACACAGGACATCTCCGTAAGTCAGGTAAAACAGCAGGCAGACATCGCAGCCCGTACCAATGAGATGCAGGCTAACCTAGCAATGAAGAACCTGCAGGACACTCAGCGTATCAATACCGAACACATGGAAGAGACTCTCCGCATACAACGTGAGGAAGGTCAGCGCAGTGGACGTATGCGTACGCAGACGGCTTATCCACAGGCAAATATCCTTGACAAGCAGGTACAGATGATGGGACTTGCGGCTCAGGGTATGCAAGGCGCGAGTGTGAATATGGGCAATGGTGGCGGAATGGGTATGAACCCAGGCGCAGCAATGATGGGTATGGCTGTAGGTGGCGCTATGGGTGGACAGATGGCTGGCATGATGAACCAGATGGGACAGCAGATGCAGAACACCATGAACACTCCTCCACCAATGCCAACGTCAAGTTATCACGTTGCAGTAAACGGTCAGCAGTATGGTCCATTTGACATGACGCAGCTGCAGCAGATGGCGCAACAGGGACAATTGACGCCAGACACGATGGTATGGACACAGGGAATGCCTTCATGGGCTCCGGCAAAGACCGTAAGCGACTTGTCAGGATTGTTCATGCCACCAGCAATGGGCGGCACTCCTCCTCCAATGCCAGGTGGTGGTACACCTCCTCCTACGCTATAGCCCCCTAGCCCCCGAAGGGGGAATTTATAATGGTTTTAGAATAACAAATTTGTTGTAGATAATATTATGAACGACGGATTTTATACTTCGATAGACAAACTTGTTGCCTTCGGAATGAACAATAGTCTTGCAACTTCAATGATGCAGACTATGAATCAAGCCATGGCAAACATGCAGATGCCTGACTATGCCAAGAACAACAAGATAGATGCGACCAATAAGGTGGCACCTGTTGCCGTTGATGCAAAACGGTTCTTCGCTGCTGTTGATGACAAGGCTGTTGGTCCTCTGACAAAGGACGAACTGTTGCAGATGATGGCAAACAGAGAGGTGACAAAGGACACACTGGTGTGGTATCATGAGTTGCCAGGATGGGCAAAGGCTGGTGACTTGTCAGAACTTGTGTTGATGTTCAATCAGATTCCACCTCAACTTTAGTATTATGCAAAGTCTTTCGGCAATAAAGGAATCACTGAACGAGGTTCTGAGGAGCAACGCCACGGTGCGTTACTCCTTGGAACCTTGTGCTTCAGAGTCAAGCATTTATTATGGTGTAATAGATATCACTCCTGACTGGTTGATAGCAAAGCGCAAGGCTGAGACAGAAGCAGCATTGCTGGCAGAACGTCAGCGCAGAGGAACGGGTGTGCCTGTTGACCTCGGATTGTCTGTGCTATGGTCAAGCCGTAATGTCGGTGCGCCAAGTGGTGACCAACCAGGATATTACGTTGGTTGGGGAGATGTGTCTGCACGATTGTACTCGACTGACGAAAACGACTACCCGCTTGCGCAGAATATCTGTGGAACGCAATACGACATAGCACGCACCATGTATGCTGAGACATGGCGTTTGCCTACAGTACAGGAAATGACCGAACTGATGCAGCAATGTCAGTGGATATGGACCCAGATAAACGGCGTGACAGGATTCCAAGTTGTCGGTAAGACTGGTATCAGTATATTCCTGCCTGCTGGTGGAGACCGCTATGGCATGGAATACGAAGATGCGTATTACTATGGCAGATACTGGTGTGGCGAATGTGGTGATGATCAGTATCATCGAGCATTCTTATTGGAATTCAGTCAGATGGGCGGTGATATAATAACGATGGGACGTTTCATGGGAATGCTGGTGCGTCCTGTATTGGAAAGGGCAAGCGAATGAATACGTTGAATCAGATAAAGTCTATAATGGATGCATACATCCAGCGATTGGAAGAAATTAAATCGCTGGATGAGCAGAGTTGTAAAGAACAGACGGAAGAAGCGAAAAGGGATGTGCTTTCTTGCTTCGATTTGCTTGCAAGCATTTCGCCAGAGTTGGTGCAGATGTCTCCTCTTTATTCTCCGTTGGGTGAAGAGAGTATAATTGAACGTCTGAGAATAAACTCAAGCAAACGGTTCAAGTTGGAATATTTGCCGACCTTGGACCATAACCGTGATGTTATCAATGGAGATGTGTTCTGCACTCCATCCTTTATTCCATGGCAGCAAGATGGTAACAATAAGCAGAATTTTGTCATCAACTATGACAATAAATCAAAGAGAGAGGCAAAGGAAACACTCAACAACCTATTGCTGAATATGCTTATCTCTCTGCCTGCGAAGGCTATAAGGCTGAATGTATTTGATTTCAATATGACTGGACTCGTCGAGCAATTTACAGTGGGGTTGGATCCTGTATTCTACAATGATGAGATTGTTATGGATAGTAGCAGCGCATACAACAGACTGAAGTCTCTGCTGGATCACATGAGTATTGTGATGAAGAAGTACGGCAACCTCGCATCATACAATGCAATACACAAGGAGATAGCCATGCCATACGAGGTAGTAGTGCTGAACCGTTACCCAGACATGTACGACCAACACATGGATATGTTGTTGCCGTTGTTTGAGAATGGAGCACGTTGTGGCATCTATTTCGTAGTGATGAACAACATGGACTATGACTTTAACAATGAAGACCAGAAGTCATTGTTGGACATAGAAAACTATCATGAGATTGAGTTAACCTCGGAAGATACAGAGGATGGTTTCGTCCGTTATGTTCCATTCTCGTCAAGACCGTTGCTGATTCCAAAACTGATGGAGTATCTCAATGCAGAGACGAAGAAAGAAGTTAAGCGTGAAGTGTTGAAGCAGGATTTCGGGGCACTGCAACAGATGGAATATGAACCTATAATGTCAGAGATAAGCGTAACAGTGGGTCTTGACGTGGAAAACAAGAATCCTGTTACTCTACGTTTCAACTCAGGTGACTATATTCATGCTTTCATACTTGGTCAGTCAGGTTCAGGTAAGTCTGTGTTGTTGAACAATATTATTACCAGTGCCATAAATAAGTATTCTCCTGAAGACCTAATGCTCTATCTGATGGACTTCAAAGGTGTGGAGTTCAATCGCTATCGTGGTGTGAAGCATACAAAAGCGGTATTGGTAGATAACAGCGACCCACAGATGACTCTTGAGGTACTGCGAGAACTAAAGGACGAGAACAAGAAGCGTGTGAAGCTGTGGCAAAAGGAAGGCGTAGCGAATATTGATGGATATAACAGGAAACATCCAAGTGAAAGACTTCCGCAAGTGTTGTTCGTTGCTGATGAATGTCAGGTTATGTTCAGCAGTGCTTCTATGAAAAGCAGTGCCATGGAGATACAACGCGAGATTAACGACATTATAAACATCATAGCAACACAAGGACGAAGCCAGGGCATACACATGCTGCTTGCCACACAGCAGCTTGACGAAACAGATATCAGTGGTCAGGTTCTAAAGAATCTCACGGAGTGCTTCCTGCTGATGAGTGCTGCCAGTGACTCCGAGCGTCTTGTTCCAGATAGTAGTGATTTGACAGGAAAGCAACCTACAGGTCAGGCTTGCTATTATCATAAGCGTGAACTGCAGAGTAAGGTTCAGACCTTCTATGCCAAGGATGAGGAACTGGAAGAAGCTATTGCTAAATCACAGGAAAAGGCATCTAATAGGAAAAGCAACGGAGAAGCTTACTTCTGTGGATCAAGTATGCATGTGTTTGATAATGACGAGCGTGATTCTTTCATGGCTACGGCTCACCAATTCCCTACTTGCTCATTGGGCAGAAATATAGACATCACTAACAAGCAAGTACTGATACCATTGCGTCAGGATTATTCCGAGAACATATTGTTCTTCGGCGCAAACAAAGAGGAACAGACGGTTGGTGTATTGATGAATACACTGATGTCTTTGATGCTTTCATACAAGCAGCAGGGTGTCTGGTGTAACTTCATTGTCATAGACTGTTATAGCAATAATACGAGCAGGTATTCTAAACTCTTGGATGAGCTGGCTTCTGTAGGTTTGTGTCGTTTGGTGGAACGTCAGCGGAGCGGTGCTGTATTGAAACAACTTGCAGAGGATATAAGTAACCAAATGGCAACACCAACGGTATTGACCATCATTGGCAATGAGCGTTTTGCAGAGATTAAGCGTGGTTCGGAGTTGGTAAATGAAAAAGCTTCTTCCTTTGATGTAATGGGAGACATAAATATTGACATGGGCTGTGTGGCTTCATTGGGGGGAGGAACACAACAACCGGCAAACATAAAGACATATCCTCAGGCACTGACTTACATTCTTGACGAAGGACCAATGTGCGGTGTGCATACGCTGTTGCAAGTGGATATGCCTGCCAACATCATGTTTGAAGGTGAGTATGGCAAGAACAATACTGATAAGTTCCGACACAAGGTTATGCTTCGTTCAAGCAACAAATACCTTACTGCACTTAATTTCAGTAAAGAGATAGACGTGGAGGTTCTGAGCAAAGAAGAAGAACACCTGAGGGCATACTACTATCCAGAGGACAGCGAGCCACATTTGTTTACTCCTTACCTTATGCCCGAATCAATTAGCATTATTAACGAATAAAAAAAATTATACAACTATGGCAGCAGACAGTGTAATGAAAAACATTGGAGAGGTGGAGCAGTATGCAAAGAACCTTGAAAATGTAAATATCCAAGTAACTCAGGTTTTTCAGAGATTGAAGCAGCAGACAGATCATATTCAACAGAGTTGGTCGGATGATTCGTTTCAGGCTTTCAAGGAACAGTTCGATCAGAACATAATGAAAGAAGTAGAGGCTATATGTGGACTCCTTCAGCGCTACTCTACATACGCAAAGAAGCAGTGTGAGTTCCATAGAATGGCTCAACAGCATAAAATGTAATGCGTATGTATGACGGTTGTTATTTCTCTGCCGACCGGTTAGTAGAATTTGGAATCGGAATGGCTGTGGCAAGACAAATGGTGCAGATGTTTGAAAAGTCTATGGATGCAACTAACATTACTGCAGAACCAGAAACGGAACCTGTATATTATGTTGAGCAGTTTGGTAGCCCCATTGGTCCGATCAACAAAAAAGAACTGCTCAGACTTATATTCTTTGATAAAGTGGACAAAGACACTAAGATTTGGATGCCTGGCATGATAGCATGGCAACCGATAAAGGACGTTCCGCAGATATTGAAATTAATAGCATTAAATCCTCCAGAATTACCATCTTATGAAATATAATATAATTCTCACTGCTATAGCAATGTTTATAAGTGCATTGTTGGCATTTATGGTATCGCTGATGACTGTGCATAGCGACTATGAATGGTTGGTGTATGTGATGATGTTTGTGTCTATGTCTGCCACGATGGTTCCATTGATGGGGGTTAGACATGAAGACTGTGCTATCAGTGCAAACTTGAAATTACTGTCATCCATTGGTGTTTTTGTAATTATCATCTCGCAATGTATAATCAACCTTATTGCGATGAGACAAGAGTATTATGCAGTTATAAGCATGGTTATTGTGCTGATATTTCTTGGTGTGTATTATTCTATTTCGAAAATAGAACTAAATTAGATTGTAATTATGAAGAAATTAATAGCTGTTTCCATCTTACTTGTTGCATGGATGAGTTCTTATGCACAGAATATTACTGCTCAAGAGGCATTTGCAATGGTAGATGCGGCAAACTTCAACCAAGCAGTAACAAAACTTAAGACGAAAGGCTATAAATATCAAAAGGGATGCGATTACACCACAGCAGCAGGTGTGAAGGTATATGAGTATGGATACAAGTGTTGTAGGGGTGACATTGCATACGGACGCACATGGACTATTGATTTCGGTGTGAAAGATTGGACATATGTTCACCTTCTTGTAGAGCCATATTCTAACAAACTATGTGCAATGTCTATTGGGATAGGAAGCGAAAAAAGATTCCTTTCGTACAATCCTGTATTGAACGCCAGGGGGTATGAGCTATGGCAGGAAGGAGTGTATGGTGCTAATTATACCAATAAAAATAAAGGTGGTTTTGTGGTCGTAAAAAGTGACGGTGGCTATTCGGTTGAAATAAAAAACAAATATATGCTCTATGCAAACACTGAATTAAAGAAATATGAATCAGGAGGTGATGGGAATCCTGCATATTTTCCTGGAATAATAAAGTATTTAGTCAATCCTTAAAAACCTCACGTATATGCACATGCGAGGCAATGTGAGTTAGCTCCCTGTCCTTGGAAGACAGATTTCAGGCGAGGGCACTGAAAAACCCTCTAAATTTCGAGTCATTCTTCCGCGCACATGCGAAACTTTCGCCTTAGCTCGGGAGCAGACCAAAATCAAAATCGTTCTTTGAAATTTGAATTTAGTCGAAAATATGTCTCTGTAGGCCTTG
>JAZUKC010000095.1:0-4147 GCA_045643065.1 Prevotella sp. | reverse complement strand
TGACGAATTGTTTAACATAAACTGAAATTTTAAGATGCAAACTTATATGCCCTTAGATGGGCTCAGGTGGAGTCGCGATAGCGGCTCTGCCCACTGTGATGTGCCTCAAAGTGCCGTTCTCGGACGGCCTGGGGGGGGGAGTTGGACTATTCAACTACGATTTTGAGCATATTGCTGTCCGACTTCACGCCATCAATGGAGTACCATCTGTTGCACGAGATGTCATCTTTGCTGACTTTGTGGTCAGAGCAATGGTAATGTATCAGGTGCTGCTCGCCATTGCCCAAAGTGAGTGTGATGTCTTCGTCCATATCGCTTGCACCATCCAGTTCGCCAATATAGAGCATGTAGTGTTCGGTCTTCTCACACACAATCTGCCGGCCATCCCACACTCTCATTCTATCTATCAGACACAGACCACACCATGTAGCTACACATGCTCGTGTTGAAGCCTGATATGGAGATATAGTGCCATACTTATCAACGCAATTTGTACGCACTTCGTATGTCTGACCACGGAACACGGCTGTGGTACCCTCAACCAGATTGTTGGCGTTCGACGGGTCGAGCAGGTCGTTGCCTTCCACATCAAGAACTGTGATGTACATAGACATTGGTGCCCAATCAACAATTATGCGGTCATTGAAAATAGTATCTCCGTCTACAGGATCTTCTTCTTTGGCAGGATCTGTTTCATCTTGCTCTGCAACCGAACGGTTAGGAACATTTTCCGCGTTTAATGATTCTTTCTCACAACTTGCGCACATACACACAGCGATCAGAAAGCAAAAGAATGCTGGGATAAAGTTATTTCTTTTCATGATTTGTGGATAGTATTAATGTTACAATAAGTTTTTACGCTGCAAATATACAACATCTTCCTTTCACTTCCAAACATATTGAAGAAAAATGTATGTTTTCGGTTGAGAATTGTTTCAAAACAAACGAACGAACGAACAAAATATACTCACCCTTTACGGATGAGCCTGTAACCTTCATATACTGCATCGCCTTTCTCTACTGGGCAGCCATAGGCGAGAGTCTTGAACTGCACGAAACGCTTGGATAATCAAAGGGCCGTCCCCCCTTGATTATCCATGGGGTGTGCCACCCCCATTCTCAAAAATCACACAAATCGTTCAGTGTGATTGTTGCTTGAAAAACATCGGAATAAGCATTCCTTTTTACTCCTTTGGTTGTGAAAAGCACAAGCCTTGTCGATTTACCTTCCACGGCGGTATCAAAAGCCTCCTTACGTTTCAGTATCTTGTTGTATTCCGACTTGTCCAAAACAAATTCGTGCATGCTGTATTTTGCCTCGCAGATGTCCGTGATGCCGTCGGCACGATCTATCACCAGGTCAATCTGAGCACCCTGTTTCCCATTCTCGCTTCGCCACGAATAGTATTCTGTGTGCATACGATCCAAATGCATGGCGGTCAAGGCCTGAGGAATGTGCCCGATCAGCAGGCGTTCAAAAGCCAACCCATTCCAGGTGTTCTGCGTTGGTGTACCGAGTGTAAAAGTCCAATAGTGCTCGTCACGAGTACGCAGAGAGTCAAAATAGTGGTAGAACAGAGAATACTGATCCACCAACTGATAAATCTGTCCGTTGGTCTTTGTTGACGAATTCTTGCCCAATACAACGTATGAACGTATGAAGTCGCAGTATTCCAAATCTTCCAGTGTCTTGGTCAGATGCCCATTATTGGCGGTTTTCAATTTTTCGGCTATCTCTCCTCGCGTTAACCCTTTCTTGTTCTTGGCAAGAAGATTGACAACATCTTTGTATTGTTTCGGATTGGCGAACAGCGAAGAATACAACCTACCATACTCTTGCTTCATGGTCGCATCCTTGGCAAAGAACAGATGGTCGATATTCTCCGCATACCCCTTGTCAGAATCCAGCAAGTCGAGATAATAAGGCACACCACCCATAATCATATAGGTCTGAGCTACGAGCAGATTATCCCATTTCAAGCCTTTCTTCCACAGGAACTGCTTTGTCTCGCAGAGATTGAATGCATGCAAGTGCATCTCATGTGTGATTCGGTTGTGCAAACCGCCTTTATTGTTGATAATGTTTCTCACCATCCACGATGTTGCACTACCGCACACTATCAGCTTTATGTTACTCTGCTTACTTGCCCACGTGTTCCAGAAATAGTCTAGTGCTTTGACAAAACCTGAGCAACGGGTGTCGAAGCAAGGCAATTCGTCAATAAACACAACCTTTGCGCCCCTCTTTTTGTTTACCTCCAGCACTTGCCGCAGTGCCACAAACATTTCCATCCATGTCTGTGGCTTCTTCCCTTTGTATCCGTATAGCATCAACGAGGTGTAGAAGGCTTCCATTTCATCCTTCTTTGTTCCACCGATGATGCCAGAAGTCTCAAAGGCGAAGTTCTTATTGAATTGCGATACAAGAAACGTCTTTCCGACCCTTCTTCGCCCGTATATTGCAACGAACTCCGACTTGTCTGAGTTATTATATTTTGCCAAGGCATCAATCTCTGCCTTACGTCCAATGATAGCAGTCATAAATTCAATAAGTTATTTGATGGATGCAAAGGTAATAATATTTCTTTAAACATGCAAGAGTTTGGGCTAAACTTTGTCGTTTTTTATTGTTTTTAGCCCAAACTCTCGCATTAAAAGGTAAAAACTGGGGGGAGGCATCGATGTATGTTTGTGGATCAAGTGCTGTCACCTACCCCTCATTTTTTCTTAATGTGATGTGTGACACTGTTACACATCTTGTGTGATATTCATGGCTTGGGTGTGCCGCCCCCATTCTCGAATATTCCTTGGATAATCAAAGGCCCCCCCCTTGATTATCTGCAAAAGCCCATCCTTAATCCACAATATTTCACACTTTTCACTTTCAGCTTATCATTTCCAACATATTAATTCGAAGTGTAGCCGCCTGGTTCTGATTGAACACTTTCTTGTTGATGCTTGTTTTTGCATTTGAGATGTTGGAAGGCGACGTGTTAAGCAACTTTGAGATATTGCTGGTCGACTCGCCAAGCAATACGAATACAGCAATTTTACGTTCCTGGTCGCTGAGTTGAGCATTCGTCACTATGCAGCTGTGGAAGGTAGGCAGGTCCTTTTTGACCTTATCAAAGATAGCATTCCACTCCTCATCATAGATCTCTGAATGATAGCCTGGCGTTACCTTACGATTACGGCTCTTGATCTCAGCGATGACATTATAGCCTGCCAACGACCTGATGCCGGCGGCAACCTTCTGCTCCTCAACTCGTTTCGACAGACTATCACGATCTGCTCGCAGCGCATTTATCTCTTCCGCCTTCATTGCCTTGTAGGCTTCGAAATCGTTTTCCATGAGTTCATAGTCCTCCTTAGCCTGCATATACTCGCTGTTTATGCGGTTGTAACGGAGGACGATGCCCCGAAGCTCGTGTTGCTTCTTTGTCCTATACCTATTAAATAGATAGAGCATCAAGACTATCAATGCTGCAGAGATGCATGTTACGCCCACAGCTCGCGACCTGTTGCTTTCTGCCTCGCGTTCCTTGTCCGCTGCAATGCGTTGGTTGCGAGTATAGTTGAACGTACCCTCGGCATTGAACATAGCCTGCGTTTGGAGTGATGTGTGCAATGCACTTAACGAGGTTGCCAACAGCGAACTGTATTTCCGTATCGAGTCCGATTGGTTTCGCCTTAGATAAACATCAAGCAATCCATGATATGCATCATAGTCATAATCGAACGGGAGAAGGCGTCGGAAATAGTATTCTGCACTATCCAATCTGTTGACATACAGATAGTATTTTCGGCTCACCAGTAAAACCATGTGTTTAACCGAATATCATTGATAACCTGTAGAGGAAGAAGTCGACATCGCATACGCCTCTTAGCTGAGTTCTGAATTGCTTGATCTTTGAGTTGAGAGATTCCGCTGATGCATTGGTTGCACGGTGAATGAAGTAGTTGAGAACCTCGTCCTCTCTGTCACGGATAGTGTCAGCTGCAGTATTGAAAGAGTCATTGCCAAATGCTTTGACCTTCTCGTACCATATCTGAATACTTTCGTATGCAGAGATCCATGTTGCTCTTGGGTTACTGAACATCATGCGTAGGGAGTGCACAATGGAATACGCTTCCTCAAGGTCAGGAT
>JAZUKC010000094.1:0-6775 GCA_045643065.1 Prevotella sp. | reverse complement strand
CGACCAACTGAACGTATCATAGTAGTGCCTTCCAGGCACAAGTTACTTGTTGATTGGATTCCGGACACTTCGTGCCCGGTTACTCAAAGTATTGGCTTCCAGCCAAATACCAACCCTTAATATTCGTCGAACTCACGTTATTTTAAGAGCGTTATGCATTATGCATTATGAATTATCCGTGCGTCAGTTATGCGACAGATATTTGAAATGCTGACACGGGAGGTAAAAAGCATTGAATCACTTGCCAATTCAATGCCTTTTACATGTGTATGGATGAAAAAACAAAAACGCATAACAGAGCTGATGCCCTGCTATGCGTCGCATTTAGTTCTTTATACAACAGATGTTATGTCTGTTGCGTTGTTAACTGTTAATTGTCTTCGTCCTCGTACCACCAGGTCGTGCCGCCTGTCTTTGCGTCGCCACTGACGTTGTCGTGTTCGTCTTCGTTTATGGGGATGCTGTCGGCAAGGATGCTATGGCTTGCAATGTGCACCACGAGGCAGTTGGGACGGAAATATTTTTTCTTCATATAAACCATTGCTAAAATTCTTTCACTCTTTCACTCTTTAACTCTTTAACTTTTTCACTCTTTAACTTCACGCCCCAGCGTGATATTATCACGATGCCTTTGGCAGGGTGGGAGAGGCGTATGCCTGAAGGATTGTAAGAAGGGCTCTGCTCCTGATCTCCTGTAGAGTGAGGGCGTGTGACGGAGGTTACTATGTCTGAGTGTATCTCTGCCTTCTTGGCAGGCGCTACTGTGCCTTCTACATATTCCGGAACCTCTGCCATGTTGATGTAGGCACGGTTGGCGCCGATGGTGCATCCTGTGCCACACTTCACTATCTCGTTGTCAGAGAGCAGGTACATGCCCTGTGCCACTTCCTCACCCTCGAAGCTGCCGGTGAGTCCGTTGTGTGTCAGTGCCTCAGGGGCGGTGTCGCCTTCGTAAACGATGTTCAGCAGGTTGTCCGTGGCAAAGAAGATGTAAGGCGTGCCCCCTACGATGCCGCTGACCTCTTCAAGCACGAGCGACAAGACCTTGCCACTACCGTCAGTGCGCTTACCGGCAACGGAATAGATCGTAGCGCCGGAGATGTTTGCTGCGGTAGCACCCTTAGGGAGACAGATGGTGCCGTAACGGCCTTGGGTGACAACACGCGAGTATGTGAGATGTTCGCCGCAGACAGGGCAGACGCCCTCCACCTTCTGGTGGGTATGCACGTCTATCTCTGTGTTTGAGCACAGAGGATAGTCCGCGCTGAGACCCTGTAGAGCAAGCTTCACGTTACGCAGCTCGATGATGTGAGAACCCGTAGCCATTGCCTGACTGGTTGCAAAATGTATCTTCAGGATTTCGCCTTCGAAACCAGTGATGAAGCGTTCAGCGTTGGTCGGAGTGACGAAAACGCGTACCCATCCGCCTTCCTTTTCAGACGTCGTAATGTCGAAGTCGCTGGCGCCAAGTCTGTCGGCATTGTGCATAGTTGCAGGCGAGGCAATGCTCATGCCCTCTGGGAGACGGATGTCAAACTGTGCGCCCCAGATATCTACAGCATTGGTCATCTCTACCGAGAAGGACTCGTTGTCGCTCGCGGTAATGCCATTGATAGTACCGAACGAAGGCACCGAGAGTGTGTTCTCTGATTCAGCAGGAGTTGCATCAGCGTTGTTGTCCCTGGCAAGATTCCTTATCGTTGTGAGGTCATCATCGTTGACGGTGCTATTCTTGTCAGCATCGGCAGCCTCTACGATGAAGCCGTCGCTGCTGTCTATCATGCTTCTGAGGTAAAGCATCATGGCGTGGACATCGGCAATGTCGATGGTGTTGTCGCCATTCACATCGCCACGCTTGAAGACACCGATGTTGGCGTTACGTGCCTGTGTGGTCTTTGTGGAACCATCTGCTTCGGTGAAGGAAATCTGATTCATTCGCACAGGGTTGCGAGTGCCGGTAGGGTAATCCTCTGGAACAGGAATGCGGAAAGTGATCAGTGCTCCGCTACCAGCCTGCAGTTCGCCACCAGTGAAGTCAAACTTCAGGTTGACGCCGTCGGTACGTGTCAGTGTCTTTGCGTATCCGTCCAGACGATCAGAGTAGGCGATGTTCTCCTCCGTAGGAACGAGATTCTCTGGGAATCCAAGCTGGAACGTGAAGTTGCCGATGTTGCCCTGTGACGACAGGAAAACCGACAGGCAGACATCCTCGCCCTGGAATCCGTTCACCTCCTCTATATAGTAGATATAGCTCTTAGGTGCAGTAGGTTCGTTGGGCGATGCCGGGTTGTACTTGAACCGTGCCACGAACGTTACATCCTCTGTGCCGACGGTGTGAGTGAAGGAAAGGTTGGTGTTGTGGAGCATTCCGTCCTTGAACCATCCCACCCATTCGTATCCGCCATTGACATTGGCAGTGAGTGTCACGTTAGCACCCGTCACTGCCTTCTGACTTGCGCTCACAGTGCCACCTTCCGTTGCCACCGTAAACACGTTGTACTTTGTCTCCGTGAGCGATGGGGCAGGGGCTGTAGGCTCGTTAGGCGATGCAGGGACGTAGGTGAAATGCGCGGTCAGCGTCTCCACCTTTGTCTTGACGGTGTACTGGAACTGTGCAGTGGTCGAAATCTCGTTGCCGTCGGCATCAGTCCAGTTCTTGAACACATAGTTGCCGGCAGGCGAAGCATTGAGCGTCACGTTGGTGCCAGGGAGATACTTACCGCTGCCACTGACGCTGCCACCTTCACTGGCGACAACGTTGAGCTGCACCTTGATCTGGAGATAAGGGTCGGTAGGTTCGTTAGGCGATGCAGGCTCATAGACGTAGTGAGCCGTCAGCGTCTCGTCAGCCTCGCCTTTGATGAACTGGAAGTTCTCGTTGGCAGAGACAACGTCTCCGCTGGCATTGGTCCAGTTGACGAATCGGAATCCACCAGCCTTGTTGGCTGCGAGGTTTATCTTCGTGCCCACTTCAAACTTTCCCGATGTCGAGGGGTTACCGCCCCCGACAGGGTCTGCCACCAACGTCAGTTGGCTTGTCCGAGGTATTATTGGCGCAGTCGGTTCGTTAGGGCTTGCGGGATTATATCCGCTGCCCACCTGTCCGAACGTAGCAATGCAGCAAAGCAGCACCGCTATGATTGCCAGATATCTTATTCTTCTCATGTGAATAAATTCATAACTCATAACTAATAACTCATAACTACTTCACATAGACCTTACGTCCATTGACTACATAGATGCCAGTCTTTACACCGTTGATGCTGTTTGCCACACGGCGTCCGGCCATGTCATAGACGGTGGTGTTAGTGTTGAAACTGTTTACTACGTTGCTGATACCAGTTACGTCAGAAGCAACGATCAGGGTGAAGCGATCGTTGAATGTTCCCTTGGCGGCACTGAAGACGTAGTTGTTGGTGCGCATATCGGTCTGAGTGCCAGTATAGTGGTCGATGAGAATGACATTGCTTGCGCTGTTTCGTGTCATGGTGAATGTGTAAGAGCCGTCGGCAGGAATCATAACGCCGAGGTTTACGCTGCCATCGCCCTGAGGGCGCTCGTTGATGGCATACGCAGTGTTTTCGGTACCGATGGTGTAAACCTGCAGACCATCGCCGAACATCTTGCTTGCGTCGCAAGTCATCTCGTAGTCGTAAGAAGCATCCTCGTTCAGTACCACACGTGTACGGTCGCTGCTCTCATTGCCATCAATGGTCAGGTCAACAAGGAAGCGGCTTCTCTTAGCAGGAGCATTCATAGCCTTGGCACGTGCAACAACAGTACGATCGGTCTGCTTGCCCTCAAGAGCAAATGTGATATGATCTACACCGTCAGGAGCCTGAACGAAGAAGCCTTCGTTAGGACGAAGGATATAGTTGTCGTCAAGAAGTGAGTAAGCGGTATATACAGGATTGCCGTAATAATCATTAGTCCAAATAGTGATAGGGGCAGTGAAATTCATCATCTTTGCGTCATAGTAGCACTGGTAAGGGTTACCGATGAAGTTCCAGTTGGCATTGGCAGCCTGAGCACTTGCATGCTCTGTGAGAGGAGTAACGTGGGCTGTAGCACTGAACATCTTCTCTGGATTGATGGTTGAGGGGAAGCTAACCCATTGGTCACGCATGCTATTGATAAGGATGAAACCTGTACCTGCAGTGATTACATCTCCTGGCTGATAGTCTTTCCAGCTCTTATTGCCACTTACAATACCATTCGCAGCACGCTCTGCTCCATCATAATAACGGATAGCAAAACTTCCTCCAGTCGTTGTGATATCATCTACACAAACATCAAAAGGAAGACTCATGTAATACCACATAGGATTATTGTATCGAGGATCACCATATACATAATTATCAACCTGAGCTTTTGTAATACTTACGTTAGGGCAGGTACTGATGATTTGATTGTATTGACCATTACCTTCACCATAATTCGAATCCTGACGTCTGTTAGACTTTACCACTACCTCATTGAACTTCTGAGGAGTTTCACCGGCAATCTTGAAGATGAGGCCATTATCAAACACAAGACTTGGCTTGCCTTCCATACGCTGACGGGCACCAAGGGTGAGATTTTGATGGAGAGAGAAAACATCTACTGCATTGGTAGCAAAGCCTTCAATTGTGCCGAATGTCATCCAGTTGGCATCAACCTTATAGTTGTTTACAAGATAGTTCGGCACCTGAAGTGTCATGCCAGCACGATAAGCTGCGTTGAAACAATCGTTATATTGACAAACAGTTGGGCTATACAGTTTTACAGTCGTGAGTTTCGGACATTCTTTGAAATCACCATATCTTTCAAAACGCCAGAATTTCTCACCAATAGTTACACTCTCCAGATTACGGTTTGAATGGAATACATTGGCATGCATCCACTCTGCGCTCCTAAGATCAAGATGTGTAACGTTTGTACGATGCACACTGGTTTCGCCAAAGTTCTTGACACTTGACAGAGTACCGAAGTCGTTGTTCCAGCAATCAAGGAAAGCATTTGTTTCCAATTCAATTACGTTTGAGGGGCAGGTGAAATCTGTTAGAGATATACAACCACGCAAGAAGTTGGTACCAATTCTGGTAATCTTCTCAGGTGTTGCAAAAGTAAACGATTTTAATGCAAGACAATTATAGAAGACAGTGTTGTATGTATAGCCAGCAATACCGTCTCTTGGAGTTGTACAATAGTTCGCTGGTAATGACACAGCATCAAGATGTGCATTGTTGAATGCATCGTGACCAATCACGTCAATCGAAGCAGGGAATGTGATGTCTGTGACTAACGAGTTCATAAATGCCTGATCACTAATTGTTGTCAAGTTGTTAGGAAGAACAACCTCGTGGAGATACTGCCATGTTGCGCCATCGCGTTTGAACTGACGGTATGGGATTGTGGTATTGGTAACACCCGAAAGGTCAAGCTTCCAGAGCGTCGCGCTCATGTTCCTCAGTGTTGTCCAGTCAGTATCATTCAACTGACCTGTAATTCTGAGGCAACGAACATCAGCAAGCACGTCAATGGTATTGTCATAGAGAACCTCAGTTCCGAGACTTCCTGGTTCGGTAACCTCTGCCACAACAATGTGGTCGGTAGCTATCATGCCGTTAGGAATAATACGGAACTGATTCCAGTTGGCATCTGTACGGTTTTGGCGTGCAACGAACTGGAATACGTGTTCACCTGCCTCAACATCGAAGAAATAGGTTGGGTTCAAATGATAACCTACGTTTGATGTAATGGTTCTTACCAGTACCTTGTCGAGGTAAACATCCAAAAAGGCTCTGTTCTGATTATTCTGATCGGTACCTTCATTATGGTAGAAGTTAATGGCGATAGTCGATTTCACGGTAGGGTTAACCGTCATCGTAAGGGTTGAAGACTGGTCCTTATAAAGTTTTGGACTCCAAATCTGGTTACCACTGCTGACAGTCCAAGGGCTTGAATTGTCATAGGTGAAGGTCATAGGTGCTGACCAACTCTGGAGCGTAACACCTGTAGCTCCGTTGTCTGTGCCATCATGCTCAGTGATACGAGGCACATTGCAAGGAAAGAATAGAGTTTTTTCATGCTTGTTGTATTTTTGTTATTTTTCATATTTTGTTTGCAAAGATACATTATTTGCTGCTAAAGTATTATAATAAAAGGTATAAACCGACTAACAAAACGTAAAAATCTGTATTCAAATAACATCAATATTTGTCGTCACCTCTTTATCTTGAATGATGTTGACTGAGTTTTTATGACGTAGATGCCTTTGGGGAGGTTTGTCATGCGGATGTCTGCCTTGCCGTTGGCGTCGATAGTGCCCTGATGGAGTTTCATGCCGCGGGTGTCGAAGACGTAGAACGGTGTGCCGGGTTTCTCGCCATGCACCGTCGTGCCTTCATCAGAGAAGTGGAACTCTGTGTCTGGGATGGTCACTTCATCGATGCCGTCGGAAGAATCGAGCAGACCTTCGACAACCAGTTTGCGCAGATGACTGAGGGGGTACTGCACGGTGAGGCTGCTCGTTGTCACCACCAGTTCCTCGCCGCTGTAGCTGATTACAGGTTGTTCGCTGAACGAGAAGCCTGTCACGCTTCCGTTCTTGTGATACAGCACGAAGGAATTCTGGTAGAACTGACCGTTGTTGGGCATGATGGTGATGTTACCCCCCTTGTAGGCCTCCTTGCCATCGAGGGTCAGGGCACCCAGCTTTCTGGAGAAGGTGGCTCCGAAGGGCTTTGTCACGCCCATGCCGTCGCCTAGCACCAGATTCCTCCAACCCACAATG
>JAZUKC010000093.1:0-36316 GCA_045643065.1 Prevotella sp. | reverse complement strand
TGACAAGCGAGCGGATGTAAGTTGTTACTCCAGTTCTATGCTTAAGTCGTATATCACGCAAGCTGCCGGATGTACCATCAAGTCCGGAGGCATCTACAAAGAATACTACGACCGTATGATAGCAAAAGGCAAACCGCATGGGATTGCCATCAACAACATTAAGAACAAGTTGCTACATCTTGCGTTTTCTCTAGTCGCTAACGGCTGTGATTATGAGGCGAACCAGGAGTTCCTGAGAGCTCAAAGATTAGCAATATCTGCATAATTTAACGAATTAAAATTTATTAACTAAATATATTTTGAAAATTTCATAGGAAGCAGAGACTCAGGCGAATAATGAATGCCACTACCATGATACGTTAAACTGTTTGCACTACATTTTAACGTATCAAGGTACTGCCCTCCAGGCAGATTGCTGCTTTAGTTCATGGTCCGGACACTTTGTGCCCGGTTACTCATAGTACTGCCTTACAGGCAGGATGAACGAAAGTTGAACAACTTATTTCTGACGCACTGACGCGCTAATTTCGCAACTATCTGAAATATAAGTGTATATCACACTAAAGATATCTCCAATCGTCTCGTTTTCTGACGCAAAGCTATTACCGGACACCAATATTTTTCTGTAAAGAATTTATCGAAAAAACAACAGGAAATGAGGATTTTTCAAGATTTTCCTTGGTAGTTTGACATTATTTCTGTAATTTTGTCGCAGAATTTGCGACGATATATTGTGTATAATGTCGCATAAAGAAATTAACTATGTATATACACGAAAGAGATAATTGGACAAATTTCAGATGGGACGATTCGCAGGTGTCGCTCCTTCTGGAGGTGGTATGCCGAAAGCAAGGATTGCTTTATGGAAGGTTGAGTTCGCTTGGCTTTGACAGCAAATTGCGAGCAATGGCTGAGAACTTGACTCACGATGTAGTATATTCATCAGAGATTGAGGACATACGCCTGAATGTGGATCAGGTGCGTTCGTCCATTGCCAGGAAGCTGGGAATCGAGAACGTAAAACATACTGCCTCATCGCACTATGTTGATTCTGTTGTTGGTGTGATGCTCGAAGCAGTACAACACTATGACATGACGCTTAGTAGAGAGAAACTGTGTGCGTGGCAAGCAGCATTCTTTCCTGCTGGCTACAGTGAAGGTAGCCAGATTGAGGTCGGTCAGTATCGTACAAACGAGGAGCATATCATCAGCGGAATGTTCGGACGTGAGAAGATACACTACATTGCACCATCACCTGACCGTGTAGAGGGAGAGATGCAAAAGTTCCTCTCATGGTTCAATACAGACGAACCTGTGAGTAGCATCATACGTTCTGCTGTTGCTCATTTCTGGTTCGTAAGCATTCATCCATTCGAGGATGGCAATGGCAGATTGGCACGTATTCTTTCCGATATGCTTTTGGCAAGAGGTGAGAAGAGTGAGTTTCGTTTCTACAACGTTTCATCGCAGATCAACAAAGATAAGAATCACTACTATGACATCCTGGAGCGAATGCAGCATGGCGATGGTGATATTACTGAATGGTTGGTGTGGTACATGCAGAAGTTGACTGAAGCTCTTGACGAAGCAGAAAGCATCATCACCACTATTCTCAACAAGAGCTTCTTCTGGCAGAAGGCATCGTCAATACCGATGACGGAGCGACAGACACAGATGCTCAATCTTTTCCTCGATGGCTATGAGGCAAAGATCACTTCAAAGACATGGGCGACATTGGCAAAGTGCTCCAAGGACACAGCCATACGTGACATTCAGGATCTTTTGGACAAGAATATCTTGGTGGAGGACATCCCTGGGGCAAAGCGACCAAGTTACTCCATTGTCTATGATGCAGAAGACCTCACACATTTCTTTACAGAGGTGAACGTCTTCGAAGAGAACGGTATTCACTATCTCAAAGCATTGTTTAAAGGTCGGAAACCTATAAGCGAAAGGATTCTGAAGCTCGACGCAGAGAGATTCTTAAAAGGTGATTTTCCTCTATCAAATCTTCTCAACAAGTACTGCTCGTATATAGTCGCAAACAATTAAGCTGTATCTGGCAATTATGTTTCCCCAAAGATTTCACAGATGACAACTGATAAGAAGAAGATAATCCGTGCTGATATGTGAAATCTGTGGGAGCACATAACCTATCAAGGGAGGACACACCTTGACTGATTTAATTGCGTATTTGTTTTTGTTTAAACGTTAAGGTTTCAAGTTGCAGGGTATGTGGCATTGCCTTTTTGGATTTGCCAATGCCACATACCCTGCAACTTGAAACCTTCTATAAATTATTTTGCCCGTTGGGGGATAAGTTGTAGAATTCTGGGGCTACGGGCAGACGGCACGAACAGATTGGCCGTAGCTGCGGTCGTAGCTGCTCCAACCCACGCGGCTCGAATAGAAGTAGAGGTAGTACGCGTCGTCCGAGTAGCCCGAGTAGAGCGAACTAGACCAGTAGAAGCCGTTGGAGCCAGCATTGTAGAGGCCACTATTGCTGCGACAGCCCGCAGCAGGGAGGAAAATAGAATTACCATTCGGACCTGTAACTACATAACCATTAACGCCGTCTGATGTTGTCCACGTCCATGAACACTTTGCATGAAGTTCATCCTGTTCTTCTTTTGTTGGCATACGCCAGTCGCCACCCCAATTTACATGAGCAGCATCATCCTCTGGATCAAGAACGGTTTTATTCTTATACGTTACGCCATCAACGGTAGTGCCAACGTAAGTATCACCATCGTACCAGCAACCTGACTTCTGGTTATCTTCAGTTGTATATTTCGTTACATGTTCCTGAGAAGAATATCCATCTTCCATATACTTGTATGTATTCCATGTATAAGTTGACTTAGGTTCTGTCTCACCCCATGCAAAATAATCTCCATATTCCTCAGGTTTGCTTGCACCTACATTCATTGCTGCCCACTTTACACTAATCCCAAGATCTATTACTCCTGAGATTCCAAGTTTATACTCTTTACCATCTATAGTTATATTCTCAAATACAGGATGATAACGATCTATCAGCATTTTCAAGCCAGAGATAGTGCTATTCAATTTTGAAATCTGGTTCTTTAGTTCTTGGATTTCAGTATTCAATTCTTCCTTTGTTGCATAGGTAGAACTTGTGGTTTCATTCACGTTTTCAGAAAATTCAATACGTGTGACATCTGTTGTTTTGAATGAAGTCTGGTTATTGTTCGTTTCATGAACAATAATACCCTGTGCAGAAGCGACGAGGCTAATTGCGCACATTACTGACAAAAGAAAGTATTTCATCGTTTTTGATATTTATATGTTACGTTATTATTCTTAATGATATATGTTCCACCAGGAAGTTCCTTGGTGAAGATTTCTACAGATTTATTGTTTGATGAGCCTATTGTCTTTATTAGTTTACCATTTACACTATACACATAAACAGTTCCTAAACCAGAATCAGCAGCTTGCATCGATATCACATCCGTAGCAATAAGGTCATCACCAAACGTATATTCCTTAATGGTAGAGAACGGAATCTTCAGGTTTTGCTTGTCGGTTGTTATGACAACATCATTACCTTCAAATGTCGTTTGTGGTTTTTCCGTAAACCGGAAACACATAAAGCTACCATCCTGACGTATCACATTCAGGGTGTTCTGTGCCTGAGCACCAACAGCAACGGCGGCTAAAAGAAGAAGAATCAGTTTTTTCTTCATTGTTGTTTATTTCATTAAATTCAACATTAATCCTGATAATACACCCTTTTCACACGGAGGCTCACGCCGGTCAGGATCTCGTATGGTATCGTTCCGACGATGTCAGAGAGAACTGTTACAGGGAGATTCGGTCCGAATATCTCTACGCTGTCGCCCTCTTTGCAGTCGATGCCGGTGACGTCGATCATGGCTACGTCCATGCAGATGTTGCCAACGTAGTCGGCACGCTGACCGTTTACTAAGCAATAGCCGTTGCGATTACCTAAGTGGCGGTCAAGACCGTCGGCGTAACCGATAGGGATTGCGGCAATAACGCTATCCTTATCAAGCATCGTTCGGCGGCTGTAGCCTACCGAATGACCTGCAGGGACGTTGCGTTTCTGCAGGATTGTTGTCTTAAGAGTAGAGACACAGCTGAGCATTGAGTTGTCGCGGGGATTGATACCGTATAGGCCAAGACCGAGACGGCACATATCCATCTGACGCTCAGGGAAGTGTTCTATGCCAGCAGAGTTGCAGATATGGCGCAGAATCTTATGCGGGAAGGCAGCCTGCAGTTTCTTGCTTCCTTCGTCATAAAGAGCAAACTGTTGTGCCGAGAAATCATCAAAGTCGTCGCTGTCTGAACCAACGAAATGCGAGAAGACAGAGCGTGGTATCACTGCCTTCTGACTATGCAGACGATCTATAAGTTCATCGATGTCCTCCACAGGATGGAAACCTAAGCGGCACATGCCCGTATCAAACTTTATGTGGACAGGATAGTTGGTGATTCCTTCATGCCTTGCTGCACGAACGAGAGCATCAAGCAGACGGAAGGAATAGACCTCTGGTTCAAGATTATAATCGAACATGGTCTTGAACGCCGACATCTCTGGGTTCATTATCATGATGTTGCACGTGATTCCTGCCTTGCGCAGCGTCACTCCCTCATCGGCAACAGCAACGGCGAGGTAGTCAACACGATGGTCCTGCAACGTCTTTGCCACCTCAACGGCACCTGCTCCGTAGGCATCAGCCTTGACCATGCAGACGAGTTTTGTCTCTGGATGCATGAAAGAGCGATAATGGTTGAAGTTATCAACGACGCCATTCAGATTGACCTCAAGCACCGTCTCGTGCACTTTCTGCTCCAGAAGATCAGTGATGCGGTCAAATTCAAATGAACGCGCACCCTTAATGAGAATCACTTCGTCATGCAGATTGTGGAAGACATCAGATGCGAGGAATTCGTCTGTGGTGGTAAAGAATGACGCTCCTCTTCCCTGCTCTCCCCCAAATGGGAGGGAGTTTGCATTCATCAACATCGGCGCAAAATGCTCCTTCAAGTTTGGTCCTATGCCGATAAACTTGCTTATGCCACGGCTCTTAATCTGATTTATGAGTTCCTCGCCTAACTGTTCGTCAGACATACCCGTCTGATAAATGTCGCTAAGTATGAGGACACCCCCCTTACCTTCCCCAAGAGGAAGGGAATTCTTTATGCGTCGCTGCATAAAATCAAGAGCAATATCCAGCGACTTCACATCGTTATTGTACGAGTCATTGATGATAATGCATCCACGTTGGCCTTGTTTCACCTCCAGACGCATTGCCACCGACTCCAGTCTCAGCATACGTTCGGCAAGAGTATCGGGCGACATCCCGAGATACAGACACACTGCAGCGCAGGTGATAGCATTCTCTATGGCACCATCGTTGATACGCGTAATGACAAACTCCGAGCGCTTTCCTGCATAGACATAGCCAATGGTTGTGGTCTGAGTGGCATCGTCGGTTGAAACATTATATATATAAAAAGGTGCGTTCTCGTCAGTCATCGACCATCCAATGCGCTTTCCCCGGAAATCCGAACGGCGCATACAGTTGGAAACGGTATCGTCATCAGCATTGTATATAGCCACCTCCGCATCGCGGAACAACTGCAGTTTCTCCTCACACTTCTCACGCATAGAGCGGAAGTTCTCCTGATGTGCCGCACCCAGATTGGTAAGAACGGCAATCGTTGGTTGAATGATTTCCTGCAACGACTGCATCTCGTCAGGTTGAGATATGCCTGCCTCAAAGATGCCAAGCTCACTTTGCTCGTTCAGCATCCACACCGACAATGGCACGCCTACTTGCGAATTGTATGATCGAGGAGAGCGTGTAATCTGACAATCTTTATAAAGCAACTGGTAGAGCCACTCTTTGACAGTGGTCTTACCGTTGCTACCCGTGATGCCGACGATAGGTATCGAGAACTCATCACGATGGCGCTCGGCAAGTCGCTGAAGGGCTTCAAGAGTGTTATGAACCACCAAATAAGCCACTCCCTCTCCCTCGGGGAGGGCTGGGGAAGGGGCCTTTTCCACCACGAAGCATCTTACGCCTCTATTATAAAGGTCCTGGATATAGTTATGTCCATCATTCCTATTGGTCTTGATGGCAAAGAAAAGTGTCTCTTCTGGAAATGATAACGAGCGGGAATCTGTAAGCAGAAACCCTATCTTGGCATCGGCGTTACCATGCAGGCGGGCGCCGATGAGTGTTGCAATCTGACTTGTTGTGTACATAAAGAAGACCCACCCCCCGTGCCCCCTCCCGTTATTAGGGAGGGGGAGGTAAATTGTATTTGCTCCTGGATGGGAAGGAGTTGCCTGTGTTATATAATAAACTAATATCATTCCCCTCCCTACTAACGGGAGGGGGTTAGGGGGGGGCTTAACTACGACTCACCTGCAGACCAGTTTCACTGATGGTCATGTCAACGAATCGGGCGTTAGGATTCTGCGGATTCTGCTGCAGACGCTGCTTGATGATAGCCGCAGCCTCAGGATCTTTTGCTACCATATAGAGGTATCCGCCACCGCCAGCACCAGGAAGTTTATAGCCAAGACATAGGTCATCAACCATCTCCGTCAGTGTTTGGACACCCGCAGGGTTAGTACCTGCATCGATAAGTTGATTCTGCTGCCACGTCTTTCCTATCAGTTTGCCCATCAGGTTGAAGTCATTGCCCTGAATGGCCTCATACATATCGTTGGCGTGTTGCTTCATCTGGCGCAGCAACTGAATTTCCTCGCCATGGTTGAGGAACATCTTTCGCACAATCTCTGCCAGCAAAGTCTTCGCCGTACGAGTTATGCCAGTGTAGTAAAGCAGATGGCATGCCCTATGCTCTGGTTGACTATAGAGCGACGATGGCATCCAGCGTACATGAGGATTCTGCATGAATCCGCGTTCGGTGGTAAGCAGTTTGACGCCAGGCAGCAGTCCTCCGAACTGGTCTTGCCATCCACCACCGGTGGTAAGCAATTGCTCCAGCACAAGCGTGCGACGTCCTATCTCGTTCTTATCCCATTTTAGTCCGCAGAAATCATTCAGCGCACCGAGCACCGTTGCTGCCAGGACGCTGCTCGTTCCGAGTCCGCTGCCTGCCGGAATAGCCGACAACAGCGTCACCTCAAAGCCACACCCGAAGTCCTCAAGCTGCTGCTCAAGGGTAGCATAGCTATCAACAGAGAAACCCGGTTGGAATCCGCAGAGCACCAAAGCAGCCTTAGGGATAGAGAAAGGCGAACCGACATGATGGAAGTCATGGAGCTGTTCGTAGGTCGTAATGGTCTCGGCAGCGCCCAGATCGATACTTCTCAGCACAATGTGACGTTCCTTACATGGACGCACATAGGTCTGAATAGGTTGCTGACCGTTAAGGTCTATCGCAATGTTGACCACAGCACCGCCTTCCATAAGGCAGTAAGGTGGCGTGTCGGTCCATCCTCCTGCCAGATCAATGCGCACAGGTGAGCGTCCCCATACTATCTGATCGCCATAGACAGACATCTTTGGCGACTGACGTTCTACGAGCATCGGTTCGGTGAGTCCCTGCTGAAGCAGACGGAAAGCAGTAGCATCCCACTCCCCTGCCCCACTCTCTTCACGAAGTCTAAGCACCTCGCTGCGGAACATTGCGTCATGGATGCGGGTAAGAAGAGGTTGCTCCTCACCTATTTCCTTCGGCATCCCTATGCCACAATCCACAAACTCGCGTGCGGCATCGTATAGGTTTGTCTGGTAGAACACCGAGTGTTCATGATTCTTTGCTACTGCACTCCAGTTGAGGGCACGCAGTTTCTGGCGCTGTTCCGTCAGGCGACGGAGGTTGGCTATGGCACTTATCTCTTCTGCGCTGAGAAGCTGTGGTGTTTCCGTTGAGTCCTCAAGCATAGGTTTTTCGCCAGCAAGCATCGACTTCAATGCTACTCCCATCTCGTCGATGCTGCTCACAACCGGGAACATCGGAGTCTGTTGCATCTTCCCTGCAAACTTATCGCGGAAGCCGTATGGACGCACCACCCACTGCTTTTCGCCAACAGGCACGATGTCAATACATTGTCCCGGTTGCAGCGTTATCTCCCAATCGTTCTCCGGAACGCCTGTGATGACATTGTCTTCGGTAAGAGTCCATCGCTCGCCGATGACAGAATTCTCAATCCACACGTTACGATTCTGCTCCGTAAGACGTATGCGGATGTCGGCATTCTGCACGAATGTGGCAGGATGAGCCTTACGGTCGCGGTGCATTATCTCACGCTGATCGACCACGATGTTCTGTATTGCGAGTGTCGAAGAAAGCAATTCTGGTGTCGTCCCGTAGTGATAGAACTCGCCACCTGGCAGTGGAAGAATAGCGACAGAGAGTTCTCCGACCACGCTATCAGGCTGACTCGGATTAGTACCGAGGGCGCATCCGAATTCTGAATAAAGGTCATACTCCGTTATGTTGCCGGCCTTGTCCTTCGAACGGCGCATCAAAACCTCAACAGCACGGTCCGAAAGTAGCCATATTCCTATGTCAACCAGCGTGTAATGATCTTTCTTTACCTCGTTCAGAAGTTCCTGCGAAGGCTTCTGAAGCATATTCTTCAGCACACCCGGCGTCTTGCGGTCGGACACGAAGACACCATGATTGCGGGCAATATTGTCATCAAGCCACAGGCCGTAGCATACGACATCGGCCTCTGGGATGTCCTGCAACGGCTTCGAAGCGCGGATATACACATCGCCACTCACCACCATCGTGGTCAGCGACTGCGGTGCCTTCTCCATGATGCGCTCATAGAGTGGCAACTGAAGCGACAGCAAGTCCTGCGACAGACGCTGTCCTCTCTCCCAACGGAACACAGGAATAGGCGTCAGAATCTTTCCTGATGGTGCATAGGAAGGCAGGCGTCGACTCTGTCCACCGGCATGAAGGATGATTTTTCTCTCATTCTTAAAGCTGTCCGGACATGAGTCCAGCACCCACGTAGTGCCACCTCCCGACCCCAATTTCTGTCCAACAGGGTCGTTCGTTACATACCATTCTGACTCTGGCAATCCAGTAATATCGTGAAAGCAGCCTACAAGATTAGGCGGCAGACTAAGGAGTTTTTTCATTCTGTATTAATTTAATAGAGGTGTATTCAAATGTTTAATTTCAACGCAAAATTACAATTTTATTTTCTCTTAACCAACTTATTTGCTATAAAAAAAGCATTTTTTCTCATTTTCATTCTTAATTTCATATAAATAATTGTAACTTTGCACTGATTTACTATCAAATAACAAAACAAAGAAACAACTAAATAACCAAACAAATAACCACCTATGGACAACAAGAAAGAAGGACTTTTGCACAGCAATGGGGTAAGCATGCTCATCCCGTTCATACTCGTTACGTCATGTTTTGCACTCTGGGGATTTGCCAATGACATCACAAACCCGATGGTCAAGGCATTCTCCAAGATATTCCGAATGAGCACAACGGAAGGTGCACTCGTACAGGTAGCATTCTACGGAGGCTACTTCGCCATGGCATTCCCTGCTGCTATCTTCATCCGCAGGTTCTCTTACAAGGCTGGTGTGCTAATGGGTCTGGGACTGTATGCCATCGGTGCGTTCCTCTTCTGGCCAGCAAAGGAGATCGGCATCTATGGATGTTTCCTCGTGGCATACTTCATTCTGACCTGCGGACTGTCGTTCCTTGAGACGAGTTGCAATCCTTACATCCTCTCGATGGGTAGCGAACAGACTGCCACCCGCCGCCTGAACATGGCGCAATGTTTTAACCCTTGCGGTTCAATCCTTGGCATGTTCGTAGCAATGAACTTCATCCAGGCCAAGCTCGACCCTCGCGATTCGGCTGCCCGAGCATTGCTCAACGATGCTGATTTTGAGGCAGTAAAGCAGGCAGACCTTAGCGTTCTGGTCACTCCTTATATCATCATAGCCGCTGTCATCGCAGTAATGTTCCTCGTCATCCATTTCTCACGTATGCCGAAGAATGGCGATCAGAGCCACGACATCAACTTCGTGCCAACGCTGAAGCGACTTGCCAGTCTGAAGTATTACCGCGAAGGAGTCGTCGCACAGTTCTTCTACGTGGGTGCACAGATTATGTGCTGGACCTTCATCATCCAGTATGGCACACGTATTTTCATGGCAGAAGGCATGCCGGAGCAGGAGGCAGAGGTGCTCTCTCAGCAGTATAACATCTACGCGATGCTGCTTTTCATCTGTTCTCGCTTCTTCTGTACATACATCATGAAGTGGGTAAATCCAGGCAAGATGCTGCTCATCTTCGGCACCATCGCCATGATTCTTACCATCGGTGTCATCGAATTGCAGTCGCGCCTCGGTCTGTATTGCCTCGTAGGCATCAGCGGTTGCATGTCGCTTATGTTCCCAACCATCTACGGCATAGCCCTCGAAGGCCTCGGCGACGATGCTAAGTTTGGCGCAGCCGGCCTCATCATGGCCATCCTTGGTGGTTCGGTACTCCCCCCACTTCAGGCAGCAATAATCGACCAGGGCATAATAATCGACTGGCCAGCAGTCAACGTCAGCTTCCTGCTCCCTCTCATCTGCTTCCTTGTAGTAGCACTCTACGGATACCGAATGATGAAGGTTCGCGGGTAGATTGTCCCGACGAATAAAATGCGATAGCATTGGGTTGACTTCCAAATATAACAAAGGACAAAGAAATGAATCAAGCCGTTGCAAATACAATAAGAGAATACTTCAAGACTAAACCTGTGGACAAAGCTTGGGTATTCGGATCGTTCAGCCGAGGGGAGGAACGACCTGACAGTGATGTGGACATTCTTGTGAAATTCTTACCTGGCGTTAAAATGGGATTAGCATTCTGTGGTATGATATGCGATTTAGAGGATGCCCTTCAACGTCCTGTAGATCTCGTTCGTGAGGGATGCATCAAGCAATTTGCAAAAGACAGTGTAGAACATGACAAAATATTAGTTTATGAGAGAACCAGTTAGAGATTCAGCACGTTTGGAGCATATCTTATCTCAAAAAACAGGTTACGGAGTATCTCAAAGAAATTTAGTAAAAATAAATATAGTATTAACTAATAAACTCAAATTATTAACCCTGCGGAAATGACTTAACGTAGCTGATATACCATACTGCCTGTGATACGGCAAAGCCGTAGGCACTTGCAAGACATAATTATACTTGGACTTTGTCCTTGTTTCTCGTTTTCTGGAAATCGCCAAACATTCAAGTACGATGAGAACAAGCAGATGAAGGCTCATGTCCTGTTTGGGCGTGAGCTGTTCGTGCTTTTCTATCGTACATGGCGTTTGGCGATGCCTCGGAAAGCGGAAAAGCTACAGAGCAGTTCCGCCCTATTTCTTTTTTATTATGAAGAAACTATTTCTTTCGATGGTTGTGCTTGTTTGCGCAACAGTGAGTTTCGCACAAAACATGATGGTGGCAACCCTCACCCATGGCGAAGAAATCAAGATGTACTATGGTTCTTATGCATTCAGAGATGCAATGAACGATGCAAACCATGGTGACATGATTAACCTTTCAGGTGGTGGTTTCCAGGCTACGAACATCACCAAAGCTGTTACGCTACGTGGTGCAGGCATTGACTCGGGTGATCCAACCTACATCGTCAACGACTTTAACGTTCAGATTCCTTCATCAACAACTGAGCGTTTCTCTGCAGAAGGAATATACTTCTCTGGCAAGATGAATGTAAAAGACACCTTGAATAATGCGTACTTTCTGAAGAGCTACTTGAAATATTTCTCAGTAAATAGTAGCACATGCAACGTAAAGAATGCATTGTTTGCAAACTGCAAAGTGATGCAAGTTACTTTGAACTATAATTCTACCGCTCAATTTGTTAATAGTTATGTGTCAGGTTTCTCAAACAGCTCATCAGGTACAAGTGCATCATCATTCATAAACTGTACGATTGTAAGTCATCCATCTTACATTAACACCTCAACACTATTAAATACAATAATAGTGGAACCTAATAATTATAGTTATGACCTACCATCATCTAATATTGCCAACAATTGTGTTGCTATCGGTTATTCGGGGATGTTCAGAAACATCGTAGCAGGTGGTAACAACAAATCAGCAGATAAGACTATCTTCATAGATTCAGACCCACTCAAGGATTTAACGGAAGAAGCCAAGAAGCAGTACATTGGTGGTGATGGAACTCAGGTGGGCATGTATGGTGGTACATTACCTTTCAATACAACGCCTTCTTATCCACAAATTACGAAGATGAACGTAGCACAGAAGACTACTGCCGATGGCAAGCTCAGTGTAGAGATTGAGGTTAGTGCAGCACAGTAACAATTGACTATCAATAAAGAATATGAGAAAATATATTCTGTTATTCCTGCTCACCTGTCTGCATATTGTCGCAAGGGGACAGACACCAGAGGGCGTTGACCTCTCTGTTTTGCCTCAACCCACAAAGGCAGAGAAGCTGCAGTATTGGTTTGACGACGACATAGGTTCGTTATCATACATGCAACAGGTTGGTGGTAAGCAAACTATCGATGTATCCTCGCTACCGACAGGTATGCATATCATCCACTATCAGATTGTGGACAATAAGGGTAAGGTGGCAGTGCCATATTCTGCAATGTTCATGAAACTGGCACAGTATAACCTTGAAACAGCAAGCGGATTGCAGTATTGGTTTGATGACGATGAAAAGTCTGTAAAGAAAACCAATTTGCAGAATGGTGTGAGCACTATTGATGTCTCAGCAATTAATGAAGGTCTGCATACACTACACTACCAGATACTGGATAACCACAACAAGCCTTCATACATTGCCTCGGCTTTCTTTATGAAGACAGGAAAGAGCCTGGGTGATGAGACGTTGCGAGCAGAGCGTCTGATGTATTGGTTTGACGATGAAGAAAAAATTGTTCAAGCAGATTTGGATGCAGGTATGAATTTGCTTGATGCCTCGCATCTGACTGAAGGTTTGCACACACTTCACTATCAAGTGTTGTGCAACAATGGAGCATTGACAGAAGCTCGTTCCGCATTTTTCTTCCGCGTGAACTATGATGCTAATAGTGCCAAGGCAAAGGAAATGCGCTATTGGTATGATGACCAGACCACAGCACGTACTACAGAGATTAAAGAAGGAGTACAGATGCTCGATGTGTCTGATCTTGTTGCAGGTCTGCACATAGTGCATTATCAGTTAGTGGACGAGTCGGGCAAACTTGGTGTTCCTGCCTCAACTATGTTCTTTAAGGTGGATGCGATGCCTGAACTTGCTCAGGCAAAGACTCAACGCTATTGGTTTGACGATGACCACGAAGACATGCATGAATGTGCGGTGACTAACGGCGTACAGTCGCTCGATGTCAAAGGACTATCTACGGGTATGCATACGTTGCATTACCAGTTGGTGGATGGTGCAGGCAATGTTACTGTGCCATATTCCGGAATCTTCATGAAAATGTCAGAGTTTGAATCGGCTGATGGAAAGAATGCAATCATACGCTATCGTTATTGGCTTAATGACGGTTCGGATATGAAAACTGTAGAGCTACAGAAACCAAGCAATCCGTTCCAGTTGATTTCGCTTCTGCCTATGCAGAAGACTCCAATCCGCTCTTCAGCGTTCCATTTCGAGACAAAGAGTGGAGAACCTATGATTTATGCCAAGAACGATTTCCACATTCGCTTTGAAGATGCTGCTGGCTATTGGTCAGATGATGCACGTTCTTTCGTGGACTATAGCGTAAGTGAGAAGGTTACTGACATTGCGGAACTGAAATCTACTCAGACATTTAGTCGATTGGATAATAATGTTATCAAGTGGTTCAAGTTTGATGCCGCACCAGGTGATACTATTGCATTTAAGTCTAGTCAGGCAACAAGTGTTCAGGTATTTGCTCCGAGTGGTAATGAGATATTCTCTGCTTCTGGTGATAAGTCTGTAAAGTATGGTGGTACTCACACTTGGGAAACAGGTACATACTATGTTGCAATACATGATGTTACTGGTTCTCAACAGAACATTACGCTTAGCTACATGCACATGGACAAGTACGATGTTGTTGATCAGGATGTACGTGTAGTGGGTAATGGTGGTTGTAGTACAATCACTTTCCAAGGCAATGGTTTCAATAGCTTGTATTCTGTTGACTTGAAAGACTCAAAGGGCAATATCATTGAGTCTATTGATGTTGGACATGAGAGTGATGCAAGTACGACTGTAACATTCGATTTTACAGGTGCAAAACTTGGTAAGTACAATGCTGTGTTCCACTTCACAGAGGAAGACAAGACCTTTGCTGAGAACATTACTGTGGAGGAGGCAAAGGATATTGAACTTGAGACAAAAGTATCTTGTCCCTTAACATTTCTACGTGGTTCATCTGCTATATATACAGTTGAGATTACCAATAAAGGCAACACAACAGCCTATTCGGTTCCTTTAGAGATGATTCTTACTGCAAATGGATTAGATGACCAAATTGAATATGTTAACATATATTATGGAAAAACATCTCTAATTGATGATAGTCTTATCCCTGAAGCTGACAGAGATTCTATTGACGAGGATACATACAATTATATCATGGATATGTACATGAAGAGTGCAATGTGTAGTTCTTTCGTAATTGAGACTGATTCTCTTGGAAGGAAAACAATAGGATATAGTACACACTTATTAACGATTTCTCCTAATTCCACGGTTGTTTTACATCTAGAAGTCAAGAGTTCAACACAAATAAACCTACAAGCTATCATTCCAGGAGTATGGAATTCATTTTCTTTTAATAAATCTTTGGTTAAGGGGCAAAAAATGAGAGCTAATAGTTTTGCTTCCCGAGCTTGTTGCGAAAAAGAAAAGTGGGAATGTTTGGTGAGTTCTACATGCGACGTCATAGGTTTGATACCAGTAGCAGGGTGTATAACAGGTATCGCAGATCTTGCCTTTTATGAACAATTTGAAATTGCGTGCTCTGATGGTAATTGGCCTTATGAAAAACAATTTAATTTTATCAAGAACGCAGTATTGAACAAAAATAATGCAGGCAAATCTTTATTGAACAAAACGATAAATGCAGGAATAGGATGTCTTTTAGGTTCCATTGGTAAAAAATTATCTGGTCTCAAAAGTGACTTAAAATACAGCAATGTAGTGAAGGATAATCTTAGGAAGGCATATCAAGATGCTACCCAAAAAGCAAAAGACGCGTGGAAGGAATATGATACAATGATGTATAAAGCGGAAGATTTGTACAACACAGGAAAAATAGCAGAAGCTGAAGCAAAGGCAGTTGAGGCTAAAGTTTTGAAGGCTAAAGCAGAGGCTGCAGATATTGAAGCAACTGTAAATAAAGAACTGTACGAACAACAGAAGCTGAGGAGCTATTTGATTGAAAATGAAATCGATGGATATGACCTCAAACTTAAAGATTTGATGGGAAATATTTATTCTTGGGGAAAAACTATAGGAAAAGCTATCTTCAACGATATTTTATGTAAAGAACAAATAAGGGAAGCAAAAAAATGCTTGCCTGATCCAAAAGATGACAACAAAAGTTCCACTCCAGTCAACTCTCTCGACCCTAACGACATCTATGGTTACATAGCTCCGTCAGGAAGTAAGTTCATAGGCGAAGAAGTGATTAACCTTCCTTACCGCATTGAGTTTGAGAACGACACTACATTTGCTACTGCTTCTGCCCATACGGTAATCGTTAAGGACACTCTCGACGCAAGCAAGTTCGACTTGGCATCTTATAAGCCAACAAGCATAAAGATTGGCGATAAGGATGTGCAGCTGAATGGCGACAAGACGTTTGTGACTACTGTTGATATGCGCCCAGCAATCAATGCCATTGCACAGGTGGAAGGTCTGTATGATGCCCAGAAGGGTATTGCTACTTGGAAGTTCACCTCACTCGACCCGATGACGATGGAGGAGACTGACGACGTGATGCAGGGCTTCTTGCCTGTCAATTTCGATGGTAGTGGAATAGGCGAAGTTGCTTTCAACATCGACCGATTGGCAAATCTTGCTGATGGTACAGAAATCAACAACAAGGCTTCTATCGTCTTTGACAGCAATGATGCTATAGAAACCCCTGTTTGGACAAACATCATTGATCGTATTTCTCCAAATTCACGCATCGGCGATATAGAACAATTAAACGACAGTATAGTTCGTGTTCATATTAATGGATATGATCGTCGTTCTGGTATATGGAAATATGCAGCGTATGTTCAGTATGGTGAAAATACTTCATGGAATCAGATTTGTGAAACAGACACTACTTGTTTTGATTTCCGTTTCTATGAAGACATAGATTATGGATTCTGTGTTTTAGCGACTGATTCCGCAGGTAATGTAGAACAGAAGATTATCCAGCGTGAATACAAGTTCCGTAATGGCAAAGGTGAAATGATTGATGGCATCATATTGCCACGAGAGAATCAAGTTACCATTAATAAAGCCTACGACCTAAGTGGTCGCCTTATACAGGAGGAGGGCTATCGCGGAATAATCATCAAGAACAGGAAGAAATCGCTTAGGCGATAGTTTACCAAAAATGAGCGTATGCTCATAACAATGTGCAGTTGTAGAAATGTAGATTGCATCTTTAGCGAATCATCTACAAATCTACAGCTGCATTTTTTGTAAACGAAACGCATCAATAACGTAAATGGTAACGATTGATAAGGCGGATGATAGCTTTTCATCCGCCGTTTTGCTGCTTTTTATGTTGTAAAGACTCAGTAATTACAATGTAAAGACTCAGTAATTACAGTATAAAGACTGAGTAATTACATCGTAAAGACTGAGTAATTACAACATCAACTACTACGATTCACATCATGAATCGCTACGTTTTAGCGGATAAAAGATTATCGCAGCTACGCAGAATCTTATTAACACAGAGGCACAGAGGACACGGAGAACACTGAGTTTCTTTGAGATCCATGCGGAATAAACTATGCTGCATAGCCCTCGAAAAACTCCGTGTCCTCCGTGTCCTCTGCTTCTGTGTTAAAAAAGACAAGGGACCTGAGTAGTTACGCGCTTATAGGAAAATGCTAAATTAAAATAAATATTGAGGGATTTTGTTGCTTTTTCACATTATTATTTGTAACTTTGCAGCAAATTAGGGCATTGTGCCCTTTTCTGAACAGTGATAATGTACGCAAGTTGATGTGCCTCGCGCATATTGGCTTGCGCATAAACATATATTATATATAAAATAGGAATGGCAAAGAAACGCAAAAATAAGACTCGCAGACATGGCAGCCTGCAGGTTGTCACTCTATGCATAAGCACCGCCATGGTGCTCATTCTGCTGGGCATGGTGGTATTCTCTGTGCTCACAGCCCACAATCTTTCGAACTACATGCGTGAGAATCTCACGGTGGAAGTGGTGCTGAGTAGCGACATGACAATATCGGAGGCGCAGACGCTGAACAGCACATTGCAGGCTCGTCCATACACCGTCAAGACAACGTACATCAGTCCAGAACAGGCGCTGAAGGAGCAGAAAGAGGCAATGGGGATAGACCCTTCGGAGTTTCTTGAGGGTGGCAATCCGTTCGTTGGCAGCATCGAGATGCAGCTGGCGTCTGATTATGCCAACAACGACTCACTGAAATGGATAGAAAAGGAACTGAAGGCGAACAGGAAAGTGACGGAGGTTATCTATCAGAAGGACCTGATAGACAAGGTGAACAACAACATCCGCAACATCAGTTTCGTGCTTCTCGCCTTAGCCGCCTTGCTCACTTTCATCTCGTTCTCGTTGATTAGCAACACGATACGCCTAAGCGTCTTCGCACGACGATTCACCATTCACACGATGAAACTGGTTGGCGCAAGCTACGGATTCATCCGTTGGCCTTTCATGAAACGTGCCATCGGCGAAGGTCTCGCTGCCGCCATCATTGCCGACGGAGTGCTGGCAGGATGCCTTTACGGTCTTTACACCTTCTCGCCTGACATCCTGTTAGTGGTCGATTGGCTGGTAATCACGGTGACAGGTGCCAGCGTTATCTGCTTCGGTCTGCTCTTCACCACCATCTGTTCTTATCTTTCTGTGAACAAGTTCCTTAAGATGAGGGCAGGAGATCTTTACAAGATATAAATTTAATGCATGATTCATAATGCATAATTCATAATTTTTCAGTGCAGAATTCTTATTTTGCATAAATCATATTCGGGATATTTACAATGGAAAAAAAACAAGAGATACACGACAAGCAGAATCTTGCTTTCGGCAAGAAGAACTTCATAGCCCTCGGCATTGGTATCATCGTCATCGTCATAGGTCTGTTCCTCATGAGCGGAGGCGAGTCAACACGCGAGGCGTATGACCCTTCTATCTTCGACGCTCAGCACATCAAGGTGGCACCGATAGTTACGTTCATCGGCTTCGTTTCTATCATCTACGCCATCGTTCGCAAGCCATAGTCTCGCTTTGCTCGAAGTTAAGGAGTTATAAAGTTAAAGAATTAAGGGGCGTAGGATGTGTTCGCTACGTTCAAACTCACTAATAAACAAATAGACATTGGATTGGTTACAAGCTCTGATTCTGGGCGTTGTACAGGGACTGACGGAGTATCTGCCGGTCAGTTCGAGTGGACATCTGGAGTTAGGAAAGATTATTCTCGGTCCTGAGGCAGAAGCCGGCGGACTGACATTCGACATCGTGGTTCATGTAGCCACGGTGCTTTCGACTTTGGTTATTCTCTGGAAAGAGATCGTATGGCTATTGGCTGGTTTGGCAAAGTGTAAGTGGAACGACGAGGCTCGCTACACTATGAACATCATTATATCGATGATTCCAGTCGGAGTCGTAGGACTTTGCTTCAAGGACAGCATCGAAGCACTCTACGCTGATAACGTTATCATCGTCGTAGGTTGCTGTCTCCTCCTCACGTCGGCACTGCTTGCCATGACACATTTCTACAAACCACAGGAGAAAGAGCACATCTCGCCTCTGAATGCCTTTATCATTGGCATTGCTCAGGCAGTCGCTGTGCTGCCCGGTCTGTCGCGTTCTGGTTCGACAATCGCTACCGGTCTGCTTCTCGGCAACTCAAAGAAGACTCTCGCACAGTTCTCTTTCCTCATGGTGATACCACCAATTCTGGGTGAGGCTCTGCTTGACTTCAAGCACATCTTTGCACCATCTGCCGAGTATCTGGCAGAGCATGGCATGGATGCTCCCGTTCCAGCATTGTCGCTCGCAGTAGGTTTCGTGGCAGCATTCATAAGCGGTTGCTTCGCCTGCAAATGCATGATAGAGCTCGTAAAGAAGTGCAAACTCATCTATTTCGCAATCTATTGCGCCATAGTCGGCATCATCGCGCTCTGCTGCGCATAACATTATATTTAACTCTTTAACTTTATAACTCTTAAACTTCGAGCGTAGCGAGATCATGTTAGACTTCCACGAAGGAGAATACATATACATAAACAAGCCCTACGGCATGTCGAGTTTTGGAGCTTTGGCACACATCCGCTATGTGGTGTCAAAGCGCCTTGGCATTAAGAGGGTTAAGATAGGACACGCCGGAACGCTTGACCCGCTTGCCACAGGAGTACTCGTGCTATGCACGGGAAAGAAGACTAAGCAGATAGAGGCGTTGCAACTACACACGAAAGAGTATCGTGCCACGCTGCAACTCGGTGCCACCACTGCTTCGTATGACATGGAGCACCCTGTGGATAAGACATATCCGAAGGACCATATCACACGCGAACTGCTCACCGAAACCCTCCACCGGTTTGAGGGAGACATCATGCAGACGCCGCCTCTCTTTAGCGCAATCAACATAAACGGCAAGCGTGCTTACGAGCTTGGACGCAAAGGCGCAGACGTAGAACTGCCTGCCAAGCCTATCCACATTGACGAAATAGAGCTGTTAGAGTATGACGACGCAGAGAAGACTGCTGCCATCAGGGTAGTGTGCGGCAAGGGTACATACATCCGTTCGCTCGTCAGAGACATCGGCGAAGCACTTGACAGCGGTGCGTACATGACTTCTCTCGTGCGCACAAAGTCAGGAGACATTAGTCTGGAGGACTGCATGGACTTCGACCAGTTCAACCAATGGTTTGAGCAACAAGAGGTTGCGCCATACATAACCGAGGTGCAAAACCCTCCCGGCACTGGCAAGAAAAAGAACAGAAAAAAGAAACGAAAATATAAAACTATTGCAAACGACGAAATTACAGAGCAACAGGCAACAGAAGAAAACTCGTAATTCGTAATTCGTAATTCGTAATATACAACAATGAAATTATCAGAATTCAAGTTCAAGCTGCCTCAGGAGCAGGTGGCACTTTATCCACACACAGAAGAGCATACGCTGAAATCAGGCGAGACATTCAGCATAAAGCGCCCTGACCAGGCTCGTCTGATGGTGCTTCACAAGAAGTCGCAGACCATCGAGATGTACCGAACCGACATGGATGGCAACCCAATGAAGGACATTGACGGCAATCCATCATACTTGCGTTTCACAGACATCGCCAACTATTTCGATGAGGGCGATACATTCATTTTCAACGATACGAAGGTGTTCCCTGCACGTCTCTACGGCACAAAGGAGAAGACTGACGCCAAGATTGAGGTTTTCTTGCTTCGCGAACTGAACGAGGAGATGCGTCTATGGGATGTACTCGTTGAGCCTGCCCGTAAGATAAGAATCGGCAACAAACTCTTCTTTGACGATTCAGGCACTATGGTGGCTGAGGTCATTGACAATACTACCAGCCGCGGACGTACATTAAGATTCCTCTATGATTGTCCTCACGACGAGTTCAAGAGAGAGCTTTATGCCCTGGGAGAGTCACCACTGCCACGATACATCATCAGCCCTGACCTCAACGGTGGTCGCGAACGCCCTGTCACTCCAGACGACATGGATGACTTCCAGTGTGTCTATGCAGCCAATGAAGGTGCCGTAACAGCTCCTGCAACAGGCTTGCACTTCACACGCGAGATGATGAAGCGCCTTGAAATCGTAGGCATAAACAACGCCTTCCTGACACTGCACTGCGGTCTCGGAAACTTCAACGACATTGAGGTTGAGGACCTTACGAAGCATAAGATGGACTCAGAGCAGATGTTCATCACACAAGAATGCTGCGACCTTGTCAACGAGACAAAGCGTAAGGGACATCGTGTCTGCGCCGTCGGAACAAGTGTTACGAAGGCAACAGAGAGCGCTGTCGGCACGGATGGTTTCCTTAAGCCTTTCGAAGGATGGACAAACAAGTTTATCTTCCCTCCATACGAGTTCGGCCTGGCAGACTGCATGATCTGCAACTTCTACCATCCTCTCTCTACTCTCATCATGAATGCAGCTGCATTTGGTGGCTACGACTTGGTATGGGAGGCATATCAGAAGGCGCTGGACAATGGTTATATGTTCGGATGCTTTGGCGATGCCATGCTGATTATGAACGATTAAAAGCCCCCACCCCATCCCTCTCGAGGGGAGGGGGTATAAGCAAAAGATGCATACTGTATATTTAAGTTTAGGGACTAACCTTGGAGACAAGGAGCGAAACCTTACTGATGCCATCAGGATGATTGGCGAAAAGGTGGGCGAAGTGGTGCGGCAATCGTCGTTCATCACTACCGAGCCTTGGGGCTTCAGTTCCGACAACACGTTCCTGAACTGTGCTATCTGCATCCATACAGCCCATTCACCGCTCGGCGTTCTCCGTCTGACGCAGGACATCGAGCGGCAAATGGGACGACTGTCCAAGTCTGTGAACGGCGAATATCATGACCGTGTCATAGACATTGACATTCTTTTGTACGATGATTTAAAAATAAACACGCCCCTGTTGACAATACCGCATCCGCTGATGCATGAGCGGGACTTTGTCATGATACCACTAAAAGAGATACAATGAAGCTATATTCTGACGACGAACTGGCAGAAATACTTGACACCCCGATATTCCACCTCATAGGCGAGACAGCTGACAGCCTCGGGGTGGAATGCTATGTTGTTGGCGGATACGTCCGCGACATCTTTCTCGAAAGGCCAAGCAATGACATCGATGTCGTGGTCGTCGGTTCGGGAATTAGTGTGGCACAGGCTCTTAAAGACCGTCTCGGAAAGAAGGCATACCTGTCTGTTTTCAGGAATTTCGGTACTGCTCAGGTGAAGATGAGGCAGAAAGGTGGCAAGGAAATCGAAGTGGAATTCGTCGGCGCACGTAAGGAAAGCTACAACAGAGGGTCAAGAAAGCCAATAGTAGAGGATGGCACTCTGGAGGACGATCAGAACCGTCGCGACTTCACTATCAATGCTTTGGCCATCTGTCTGAACAAGGAACGATTCGGAGAACTTGTCGATCCGTTTGACGGTATTTACGACATGGAAGACGGAATCATCCGTACTCCACTCGACCCTGACATCACATTCTCTGACGATCCGCTGCGAATGCTTCGCTGCATACGTTTTGCCACACAGCTGAACTTCTTCATAGACGAAGACACTTTCTGTGCTTTGGAGCGAAACAGGGAACGCATAAAGATCATCTCCGGTGAGCGAATACAGGAGGAACTGAACAAAATCCTCATGACGCGCACTCCTTCCAAGGGACTATACGAACTGCATCGATGCGGACTTCTGCAGCTTATTCTCCCTGAACTCGCTAACCTTGACATCGTGGAGAAGGGACCTAACGGCAGAGCACATAAGAATAACTTCTATCATACGCTGGAGGTTCTGGACAACGTTGCTGCCGCATGCCCTAACGACAAGCTGTGGTTGCGATGGGCGGCATTGCTTCACGACATCGGCAAACCTAAGTCGAAGCGTTGGGAAAACCCTGCAGGATGGACCTTCCACAATCATAACATCATAGGCGCAAAGATGGTTCCGGAACTCTTCCGCAGGCTGAAGCTTCCGCTCGACATGAAGATGAAGTATGTAAAGAAACTCGTTGACCTGCACATGCGACCAATAGTCATTGCCGACGAAATAGTTACCGACTCTGCCGTAAGACGCTTAATAAGCGACGCTGGCGATGACATAGACGACCTGATGACACTCTGCGAGGCTGACATCACGAGCAAGAACGAGGTGCGCAAGCGCCAGTTCCTTGAGAATTTCAGAATGGTTCGAGAGAAGCTTGCTGACCTTAAGGAGCGCGACTTCAAGCGTCTGCTGCAGCCTGTCATTGACGGAAACGAGATAATGGAGATGTTCAATCTGAAGCCTTCAAGGGAGGTGGGCGTACTGAAGCAAACGCTGAAGAATGCCGTTTTGGACAATATAGTGCCTAACGAGCGAGAACCACTGATGGAACTGTTGCTCAAAAAGGCGAACGAAATGGGCATCGCCCTAAACTCATAAGGTGATAAGACGCACCTAAAACCATATTATTTTCAAATGAAATACATCGTTACTGCACCAAATAGCATAAACACTGAGATTAAGTTACCGGCATCCAAGAGCATTTCCAACCGTGCTCTTGTCATCTCGGCCATAGCAAGCAAAGGGGATAAGGCATCGCTGATTCTTCCGGACAATCTCTCTGACTGCGACGATACTGATGTCATTATCAAGGCGTTGAACGACATGCCTGAGACTATCGACATCAAGGCGGCTGGCACAGCCATGCGTTTCATGACCGCATTCCTTAGCATTCAGGAGGGCGAGACTCACATTATCACTGGCACGGAGCGAATGAAGCATCGCCCTATCAAGATTCTCGTTGATGCATTGCGCCGCCTCGGAGCATGCATAGAGTATGTCAACGAGGAGGGTTATCCTCCACTTCGCATCACAGGCAAGCGTCTGCCAGGCAGCAGACTGTCAATACCTGGCAACGTAAGTTCTCAATACATCTCGGCACTGCTGATGATTGGTCCTGCCCTTGAGCACGGTCTGACACTCACTCTTGAAGGCGAGATAGTATCAAGACCATACATTGACCTCACGATTTGTACAATGCAGGACTTCGGAGCAGATGTCGAATGGACTGGAGTTGACACCATTCAGGTTAAGCCGACACCTTACAAACCGACACCTTACTATATTGAAAACGACTGGAGTGCATCAAGCTACTGGTACCAGATGCTTGCAATGTACTGTTCAGAGAACTCGCAGGTGGTGCTGAATGGTCTTATGGACGGTTCGCGTCAGGGTGATTCACAAGTGAAATATATGTTCTCAATGCTTGGCATAAAGACTGCTTTCGGCACAACAAAGCAGCTTCAGCCTACTACAGCATTGCTGACATGCCACGCACGCCTATTGCCACGCTTCGACTTCGACTTCACTCATCAGCCTGACTTGGCACAGACTCTTATTGCAACATGTCTTGCCTGCGGTCTGAAGTTCCACTTCCGTGGACTTGCCTCGCTGAAGATCAAGGAGACAGACCGTATCGAAGCCATGAAGACTGAGATGCGACGACTGGGCTTTATCATCTACGATTACAACGATTCTGAACTACGTTGGGATGGCGATCGTTGCGAACCAGAGCCTAATGCTATCATCCAGACCTACGATGACCATCGCATGGCAATGGCCATAGCACCGATGTGCATCATCCTTGGTCCTATAACAATAAACAATCCGGAGGTTGTCTCTAAGTCATACCCTCATTTCTGGGACGACTTGCGCAAGGCGGGCTTCGGCATAGAGGAAATATCATAGCCATGATTATACTCATCCTGTCCATATTGGCACTTGGTCTGCTGGTTGGTCTGTACGCTATCTTCTCTAAAGATAATAGCAGCCAGCCAGTATCCCCTGAGCCTACATGTGCCACATGTACGGGCGACGACAGCAGATGCGAACAAGAATGCATGCTCGAAGCTGCCGTCAAGGACATTGAATACTATGACGACGAACATCTCGACAAGTTCAAAGGCAGACCGTCTGACGGTTATTCGGACAGCGAAATAGAGGAATTTGCCGAGGTGCTCTACACCTTGCAGCAGAAGGATGCAGCTGGATGGAACCGCAGCCTGATACTAAGGCAAGTGAACATCCCTGACCAACTGAAAGACGACCTCATTAGTCTGATGTCGTAGAATAATGAGTCTATCTTCTTATATTTATACCAACGCAGCACAATAGAACGCGTTTTTTTCAGTTATACTATCAGTGAAGTCTATCAGTAAATATTTGCCATACATCCTGCTCGTTAGCGTCATCGTTAACGTTCTTTCGGCGTGTTCTACCCAAAAGAACACTTCGTCATCAAGATTCTGGCATAGTTTCACTGCACGTTATAACACATACTACAACGGTTCGCTGGCATACATTGATGGTTCGCTGGCAAAGGAAAATGGCAACAAGGACAACTACACCGAGCCTATCCCGCTTTACACTGTAGGAAACAAAGCAAGCAAGGAAATCGGAAAGAGCAATTTTGAGACTGCTATAACTAAAGCGCAGAAGGCCATCAAGCAGCATAGCATCAAGAAGCGCCCGGAATGGAGCAAGAGCAGGAAAAAGACCGAGCGTGACTTGGAATGGCTGAACAGAAGAGAGTACAACCCTTTCATTTGGAAAGCATGGATGCTTATGGGACGTTCGCAGTTCCATAGCGGAGCATTTGACGAGGCTGCTGCAACATTCTCTTACATGTCGCGTCTCTATAGGACACAGCCTGCCATATACGCCAAGGCGCGTGCATGGCTTGCTAAGTGCTATATTGAGCAAGACTGGATGTATGATGCAGAGGATGTCATACGCAACATGCAGCGCGACAGCATTGATCGCAGCGCTCAAAAAGAATGGGACTATACTCTGGCTGACTACTATCTGCATAACGGAGATATGGAACAGGCGGCCAACTACCTGCGTAAGGTGGTGAAGCATGAAATGCGTTCCAAGCAGAAAGCACGCGAATGGTTCTTGCTCGGCCAGGTTCTTGCTGCCCAGCACAAGAACACCGATGCCTACAATGCATTCCGTAAGTGTATAGCACAGAATCCGCCTTATGAACTGGAATTCAATGCACGCATTGCCATGACTGAGGTAATGCCGACCGGTGCTGCAAAGTCAAAGATAGCAAGACTGCGCAGAATGGCTCGTTCTGATAAGAACAAGGACTACCTTGATCAGGTGTACTATGCATTGGGCAATGTATATCTTGCTGAACGTGACACTCTAAAGGCGATAGGTGCATACGAGCAGGGCAACAAGAAAGCTACGCGCTCAGGAATAGAAAAGGGCGTGCTACTGCTTAATCTTGGTGACTTATACTGGACGATGGAGAGGTTTGGCGATGCACAGAGATGCTACGGCGAGGCCATTGGTCTGCTTGACAAGGAGCGACCTGACTACCCATTGTTGTCATATCGTTCAAAGGTTCTTGACGAACTGGCACCTCACACCGAAGCCGTTCATCTTCAGGACTCATTGCAGGCTTTGGCAAAGATGAGCGAAAAGGACCGTAATGCTGCTATCGACAGAGTCATCGATGCTCTGAAGAAGAAAGAAAAGGAAGAGAGACTGAACCAACTCGAGCAGCAGGCGCAGAAGAACAATGCCTCAAATGCTGCCAATCGTCAGACTACGAACACTCCCCCACCTCCAAACGCAAGGCAGTCTGGCGGGTTCTACTTCTATAGTCCGGCTGCAGTACAGCAAGGTAAGCAGACGTTTAAAAAGGTATGGGGCAATCGTGAGAATGTCGATAACTGGCAACGTATGAACAAAACCAATGTTGCTTCTAACGAAAACGGTGAAGACGAATCTGCCAACGGCGAAGACATTGCTGGCAATGACTCCATACAATCTGACGAGAGCAAGAAGGAGAAGGCTGACACTGCTGCTCTTGACCCTCACAAGCGTGAGTACTACATGGCACAGATTCCGTTTACCGAAGAACAGGTTACGGCAAGCAATGCCATAATTGCCGATGGTCTTTTCAACTCTGGCATCATCTTCAAGGATAAACTCGACAATCTTTCTTTGTCTGAGAAAGCTCTCGTAAGACTCAACACTTCGTTCCCTGAGTATGAGAAAACGGAGGATATTTTCTATCATCTCTTCTTGCTCTATTCAAGGAAGAATGACCATAAGACAGCAGAAAAGTATAAGCGCATGCTGGCAGAGCAGTATGCCGATGGCCAATGGAACAAGGTTGTCAATGACCCTTACTTCGAAGAAAATGCCCGATTCGGCACTCATCGTGAGGACTCTCTGTATGCTGACACTTACGAAGCATTCCGCAATGACTTGCATGATAATGTAGCAAGAAACGTCCGGACTTCTGAAATGCGCTACCCATTGGGGGCAAATAGGGACAAGTTCTTGTTCATTAGTGGATTGTCTCGCCTCAACATGGGTGATGCAGACAGTTGCGTACACGCAATGGAACGTGTCGTTAAGGAGTTCCCACAAAGCGAAGTGGCTGGTATGGCGGGCATGATCATCAATGGTGTGAAGGCAGGAAAGAAACTGCATGGTGCTAAGTTTGACATAACAAACATCTGGGATTATCGTTCGTCCGTCCTTACAGAATCGGCAGACACCACCGAGCAGAAACTTTCTGAGGAACCTTTGCAGGACTTTGTCTTCATGATGACCTACGATCCGGACTCTATCTCAGAGAACCAACTGCTATACGAACTCGCGAAATACAACTTCACGAGCTATCTTGTCCGTAACTTCAACATTGACATTGAGGATTTCGGCAATATGCACCGCCTCATCATTTCTGGTTTCAACAACTTCGACGAGGCATTGGTATATGCACGTAGTCTTTACAGAAACGCAAGGCTCAGCACATTGTCTGCTGGTAGCAGAAGCACTATCATCAGCAAACAGAACCTGGCTCTGTTAGGCACCAAGTTCAGTTACAACGACTACGACGAGTTCTACGAGAAGTACTTTGCTCCGTTGCCATCGCCAGAACTTACCATTCTCAACGAGCAAGCTATTGATCCTGAGCTGTATAACCCAGAAAACGAGCCAGCAAAGCCTAAGGCTGAAGATAACGGAACAAGACAACAGGCAAACGAAGATGATGGTTTCGACATCATGGACAATTCTCAACAGCAGGAGAATGCTGTCGATGACGGCTTTGACATCATTCCGGAACAGAATGCTGATCCAAAGACCGAGAATACCGATGAGTTCGTCATTCCTGAGAATTTCAACCCAGTGAAGCAAAGCAACACTGAGACAGAGACAGAAACCGTAATAGAGACAGTAACAGAATCTGCAGTCGATACAAACGCAAAGACTACGGAAGCAAAGACCAATGTTACTGAGGTAAAAGCAAACACTGCAGAGGTAAAAGCAAACACTGCAGAGGTAAAGACAGGTACTACTGCAACCAAGAACACGGAGCGCCAATCTTCTAACAGTAATTCTGCAACATCTGCAACAAAGAAGAATACAAATTCTGCAACGACAGTACGTCAGGAACTCAACGCTAACATACTTGAGATCATAGACGAATCTGCTCCAGCTGAGAACAATCAGAAGACCGAAAGTGTCAAGGAGCAGAACAACCAGCAGAACGAAGACGAATACTTCGACCTTGACGGTTTCTAACCCTTCTTTATAAATGAAGAATGAAGAATTCCATTCAAAACCAACAGCGGTAGCAAATTCTTCATTCTTCACTCTTCATTAAAACCACTTCCCCTAACCTATAACCTCCCAAAACATGACAAACGGCAAACTGCTATGGGTGGACGACGAGATTGAACATCTCCGCGCACACCTCATCTTCCTTACAAAAAAAGACTATGACGTGACAACGGTGTCCAACGGCACCGATGCCATTGAGCAATGCCAGCAGCAAACCTTCGACCTCATCTTGCTCGACGAGATGATGCCAGGTCTCAGCGGTTTGGAGACACTGCAGCGAATAAAGGAGATACAACCACAGACTCCCGTTGTCATGGTCACAAAGTCAGAAGAGGAGAACATCATGGATCAGGCCATCGGACAGAAAATTGCCGACTATCTCATTAAGCCTGTCAACCCATCGCAGATTCTTCTGACACTGAAGAAGCACATACATCGACGCGAAATCGTCACAGAAGTTACCCAGACGCAATACCAGCAGTCGTTCGGGCAACTGTCAATGCAGATTTCTGATTGCCGTACTCTGGAAGATTGGATAGCCATCTATCGCAGACTTGTCCACTGGGAACTTGACCTCTCAGAGACTGACTCTCAGATGACGGAGATGCTGCAGATGCAGAAAGAGGAAGCAAACCTCGGCTTTGCAAAGTTCATAAAGAAGAACTACATGCAGTGGGTCGATCCGAAAACCTTCCTCAACCACAGCCAGCGCCCGATGATGTCTCCAGACATCTTCCGTGAACGCATATTCCCTCTGCTTGACAACAACGAGACGCCACTCTATTTCATTGTTATAGACAACCTGCGATACGACCAGTGGCGCGTGCTGTCTAAGGAGATTGGCGACATGTTCGACATAGAGGAAGACCTCTACCTCACCATTCTTCCTACTGCAACACAATATGCCCGCAATGCCATATTCTCAGGACTCATGCCTAACAAGATAGCAGAGATGTTCCCTGAGCTATGGGTGGACGAAGACAGCGAAGAGGGAAAGAATCTCAACGAAGAACCTCTCATTCAGACACAACTTGAGCGATTCCGCAAGCGTTACACATTCTCTTATAACAAGGTGAACGATTCCCAGGGAGCAGAACGCTTCATCGACAAACTTCCATCCCTTACCCACAACCGTCTTAACGTGCTCGTTGTCAACTTCATTGACATGCTGTCTCATGCACGAACAGAGTCGAAGATGGTGCGCGAACTTGCCAACAATGAGTCTGCCTATCGTTCCATCACGCTCTCATGGTTCCGACACAGTGTGTTGGCAGAACTCTTCCGTCAGTTGTCTCAGAGCGATTGTCAGATAGTCATAACAACTGACCATGGTTCAATACGTTCGTCCAAACCGGTAAAGATCATAGGCGACCGCAACACCAATACCAACCTGCGCTACAAGCTCGGCAAGAACCTCAACTGTCAGGCTAAGGATATCTTTACCATCAAAGAGCCTCTCAAGGCACAGCTGCCATCTCCAAACATCTCCACCAGCTACGCCTTTGCCACAGGAGACTCGTTCTTCGCATATCCGAACAACTATAATTACTACGTTTCCTACTACAAAGACACATTCCAGCATGGAGGCATCTCCATGGAAGAAATGCTAGTCCCGTTAGTAACCCTAAAGCCCCGCAAACGTTAATAATCGTTAAGGATACAAACATTCTTCATTCTTAATTCTTCATTCTTAATTATTATTAGTACCTTTGCACTCGCTTTTGAAAACAAAGCGACAACATGGTGCCCGTAGTTCAGTTGGTTAGAGCGTCAGATTGTGGTTCTGAATGTCGTCGGTTCGAGCCCGACCGGGCACCCCAAAAAGGAAGACTTAACGGTCTTCCTTTTTTTGTACACCTGCAAACACCTTATTTACGCTAAAACATTGTATAATCCGCTACGAAATGTTAAAACATACAGTTCGTAGCGAAATAAAGCGCATTTTCTGCATAAAATCCAATTTTTATTATTAACTTTGCACTCGTACAAAAATGAATAAGACCATGTGTGTAATAATCGGACGTAAAAAAGAAACAGCCGAATTGAAGCGCTATCTGAACAGTGGTAGAGCAGAACTGATAGCAGTCTATGGCAGAAGACGTGTTGGTAAGACATTTCTTATCAACGAGGTCTTTCGTGACCAGATGGTATTCCACCATACAGGACTGTCACCGTATAATAAGAAACGCAAGGTGACACTGAAGGACCAACTGCAGAACTTCTATTTCTCACTACTCAGACATGGTGCAGAGGGTATTGCTATCCCAAAATCATGGATGGAAGCCTTTTTTATGTTAGAACAACTGTTAACCACACTGGACAACGGCAGTCGACAGGTTGTATTCATTGACGAAATGCCATGGATGGACACACCTCGTTCTGGTTTCCTTACAGCTTTTGAAGGCTTCTGGAACGGATGGGGCAACACACGTCACAATCTATGTGTCGTGGTATGTGGTTCCGCAACATCGTGGATGCTTGACAATTTCATCGAAGACAAAGGAGGCCTCTATGGTCGTACAACCAATTCCATGAAACTCTCACCATTCACACTGAAGGAATGTGAGGACTTCTACAATGACCGTGGTGTGAAGATGACACGCTACAACATCATCCAAGCATACATGGCATTAGGAGGAATACCTTATTATATGAATTATTTCAATCCATCCTATAGTCTCGCCCAGAACATTGATGCCCTGTTCTTTACAAAGAACCCGAAACTTGATGATGAGTTTGAACGACTGTTCAATTCCATCTTCGACAAGGCAAACGACTGTATGGCTATAGTCAGGGCATTGAGTAAGCGCAGATATGGCTATACTCGTGATGAAATATCCAAGATGACAGGAATAAATCCGAACGGAGATTTCTCGAAGATGCTCAAGGCTTTATGCAAGAGTGACTTCATCATCAGGTATGTGCCATTCGGTTACAGTAAGCGTGAGGAACACTATAAACTCGTTGATAGCTTCTGTTGGTTCTGGCTTCACTTCAAGGAGGATAAGGGAGTGAAGGAAACAGACTATTGGCAGCATCACCTGAAGGAATCCGAGATTACTTCATGGCGTGGCATTGCCTTTGAAGAGGTATGCTTCCAACACATTGAACAAATAAAGCAGACCCTTGGAATATCTGGAGTATCATCTCGGGAATCTGCAATGATTGTACACGGAACGGACGAAAGTAAAGGCACACAAATTGATCTTGTCATAGACAGGGATGATGATATAATAAATGTATGTGAGATGAAGTACCTGCGTTCTGTAGAGCATATGCCATCATCATACTCTGAAACAATCAAAAGAAGATTGGCAATGATGGAAGATGAAAACAAGGATAAGACTATTCACATGACACTCATCAGCAATAATCCTTACAACAATGCCAACGATTCATTCACATCAGTAATATCCGCTGATGATTTATTCTAATTCCTTTTCCAATAAAATATAAGTCTCACTCTCAGCAACAGGGAGTGAGTTTTTTTTGCATGAACAATGGAGACAACTCTGCTACACTCTCTCATATAATTATTCACATTACCGTCACCGTCACACTTTTTGTGTATATAGCTGTATATCAAAAAGGTAGATGGGTGACGGTGCTTTGTTTCACCGTCACCCCACCGTCACCCTTTCTTTCTTATTTGTTTACCTGCAAACACACACACTAAAAAGACATTCCCCCCATAGAGTTTTTTTAACGATAATGTGTTGACGTATTGCAACTGTCTGTACTACAGAGTGTTCACTTCTGATACACTTGTTACGACGTTAAGAACCAATGGTATTGACAAAGCAAAAGCGACAACACTGCCATCGCATATTGTTCTATTAGGCAAGTCTTCCTTATACGCATCAAGAACTGTCTTTGACACAAGCAAACTATAGCAGACAAATGTTGAGTATTAGACAATATATGGCTATACATGAAAGTATTTTGGCAAATCATTTGCTTGGAAAACATATTTTTTGTATCTTTGCGCCAACATTTACCTAATTATACCATTCACCTATCAAACAAAACATTATGCAAGATAACACACAATTGCTCCAGAAAGCAACAAGAAAGTGCATCCTGTTGCTGCTCTTACTCCTTACGTCATTAACCAACTACGCACAGGAACTGTCGCGATACGATTCTAACAAACCGTTCGGTTGGGCTGTCTGCTCATCTCTCACACAAGTTGATGCAAAGGTTACTGGTGGACAGGGTGGCAAGAAGATTGTGCTGAAGAGCGACGGCAACGACATGAAAGACAAAATCATAGACGCCATAAACAACTATGACATCATCGTGTTTGACGGCGAAGGCGGCGACTTTGTGGTCTCTTCCGTCATGCGTTTCAAGGACATTTCCAGCAAAACCATCGTCGGAACAAACTACGCACGTATCACTACGAAGTTTAAGTTGACTGCAGATCTGCGCAAGATGCTTGACGACAAGCACGTCCTTGACCTGCCATCGTCAGGTGACGGCAAACCCCACGTGCTGTCTAACGGCAACAAAGTGAAGGAAGTAAGAGAATGGGCAGTCCGCCAAGCCATCATAGACACCACCGGCGACCAGCAGGAACAGTTCCGCGAATCAGGGTTGTTTGTATTCAATAACGCAAGCAACATCATCATCCGCAACCTCATTCTCATTGGCCCGGGTGCTGTAGATGTAGGCGGAAGCGACCTGATGACTATGTCTGCCGGAACGAAGAACGTCTGGGTTGACCACTGCGAGTTCATCGATGGCATGGACGGCAACTTCGATATCAACTCGTTCTCCGACTTCATCACCATCTCTTGGTGCAGGTTCCACTATACCGAGAACACCTACGACCATGCCAACACCAACCTCGTGGGCAGCAACGACCGGGCAGACATGAACGGAGAGGACAACCTGAACATAACCTACGCGTTCTGCAACTGGGACACAGGATGTAACCAACGAATGCCAATGGCACGCTTCGGCACCATCCATCTGCTCAACAACCTTTACACTTGTAGCGGTTGCAGCCTTGCAGTCAATCCACGTAGAGACAGCGAAGTGCTGCTCGAAGGTTGCTATTTTGCCAACGATGTAGAAAATGTATTCCGTGCAAGCGATGCGAAAGCGTATCAGTTTAAGGACAACATCGTAGAAAGTAGCTTCCAACTCCCGGCTCCGTTAGGCACGGTAAGCATTCCGTATGCATACAATTCCATCCCTGCCAAGAAGGTAAGGGCTGAGGTTGGGACACATGTTGGTGCAACGTTGAGTAATCCACTGAATATATTTTAATGAAGAGTGAAGAGTGAAGAATGAAGAATTTGCTACCGCTGTTGGTTCCAAACCGCATGGCATTCTTCATTCCGCATAGTTGGAAGGAGAGAAAAAATTAAAGACTAAGAGACTAAAAGACTAAGAAATTAAGGAATATTTCGTAGCGTTTCATCCTGCGTTTCGTAGCCTTTCATGTTGTAAAGACTGAGTAATTACGATGTAAAGACTCAGTAATCACAGCGTAAAGACTCAGTAATTACATTCTAATTACTGAGTCTTTACACTTTAATTCGTTACCTTTCGCACGATGAAACGTAACGATTCGGAACATAAATCCTAATACCAGCACCTGACGACAAATAGATATAACCTCTTATATAATAGGCCAGTTTACACCAAAATGCTCATTTTTAGGTATTGCGTATGTCTGAAAATCGCAGTAATTTTGCAGCCGCAAATCAAAAATTACTGCTCGTTTGGCTATGTATAACCGCATTCTCATACTCCCATTTCTTCTCGCCGCCTGCGTCGTTTCGCATGCTGCCAGACTCGTCGGAACAGTCATCGACGAGGAGGATGGCAGCGCCATTGCGGCAGCATACGTCTCCATAGCAGAACTGTCGCTATGGGCGATAACCGACGACAAGGGCGAATTCGTGCTGAACGGCATTCCTTCGGGCAGCTACACGCTCAGAATCCAGAGCATGGGCTATGAGAATCACGAGTCCACATGCACGATAAAGTCTGGCGAAAACGTGCTGCAGGTCACCATACGACTAAGGCAAACGACGCTGAAACTGAAGGATGTGGTCGTCGTAGCGCAGCGAAAGAAGAGCGCGACATCAACATCCTACTCCATCGATCGTATGGCGTTGGACAACCAACAAGTGCTGAGTCTCGCCAATGTAATGAGTCTTCTGCCTGGCGGAAAGACTACAAACAACAATCTGACAGACGATTCGCGCATGGCATTGCGCAGCAGCAGTCAGGAGAAAGGCAACGCAAGCTTTGGCACAGGTATAGAAATCGATGGCGTAAGACTGGACAACAATGCAGCAATGAACGAGACTTCTTCGGCCTCAACACGCATGATTGGCACGTCGGACATTGAGAGCGTGGATGTCATCAGCGGCATTCCGTCAGTGGAATACGGCGACCTGAGCAACGGCATCGTTAAGGTAAACCTGCGTAAAGGAGCCTCGCCATTTATCGTAGAAGCAAAGGTAAACCAGACAACGGAACAATATGCCGTCAGCAAAGGATGGGGAGGACCCCCTAACCCCCTTAAAGGGGGAATTAAAGGGCGTGGGATTTTCAACGTATCCTTTGAGCATGCGCGTTCGTTTTCAAACACAGCGTCTCCGCATACGGCATATTCCCGCAACACGCTCTCCCTCAGATACAACCGAACTTTCATGCCGAAGACAACGCCACTGACTCTCACCATTGGCACGTCTGGCAACATCGGTGGCTACAATTCTGAAAGCGACCCGGACAATATCCTTGAGTCTTACGCAAAGAGTCGTGACAATATGGTGCGAGGAAACATGGAGTTGCACTGGCTGCTGAACAAGTCATGGATAACGAATCTCACCTTGAAGTCGAGCGTGACCTATCAGGACCACCTCGTAGAGAACTACAATAACGCTAACAGCGCATCCTCGCAGCCTTACATCCACGTAACGGAGCAGGGGTATCACATAGCAGAAGACCCCAAGGACCCCCTGCCCCCCTTAAAGGGGGAATCAGGAGTCATCATCCTTGGGCCTACTGGTTACTGGTACGTTCGCAGTTTCAGCGACCAGAAACCACTGACAATCACCGCCAACATCAAGGGCAATTGGGTAAGGCGAATGGGCAAGACTATCAGCAATCTCACCCTCGGCGCAGACCTGAAGACTACCGGAAACAAGGGCAAAGGCACTTACTATGAGGACTATAACCTTGCTCCGACATGGCGACCATACAGGTATGACCAGCTGCCTTGGCTTACAAACTACGCCCTCTATGCAGAGGAGACGATGACGCTGATGCCTAACCAGAGCAACACACTGCAGCTGACGGCTGGCGTCAGACATGACATCAGTCAAATAAGGAAGTCGGAATACGGCAACGTCAGCGCCTTGGCACCCCGTCTGACAGGACGTTACACATGGCGAAACGCAGACGAAGATGCTGCTATGGAGAGCTTTACGCTGCATGCAGGATGGGGACGCTCCTACAAATTGCCATCGTTTCAGGTGCTATACCCTGCCCCCTCCTACGAGGATGTCTTAGCGTTCACCCCTGGTAGCACATACGACAACAAAGCGTACTACGCCTACTACACCTCGCCGACAACACCTATTTATAATAGTTCGCTAAGATGGCAGAGCACCGACCAGACGGACATCGGCTTTGAGTTATGCCTGCTTGGCACCCGCATTTCGCTCTCTGCATTCCGCCATAAGACT
>JAZUKC010000092.1:0-3585 GCA_045643065.1 Prevotella sp. | reverse complement strand
TTGCACTTCAGAATATCCCAGAAGGTATGGTTATCATAGCACCGTTGCTTGTTGCAGGAGTAACACGTATGAGGACACTCGTCATCTCACTTTCCATCGGTTTACTTGAAGTTATCGGGGTGTGGCTGGGATTCGCTCTTGGTTCAGCATCGGCTACTTTCTTGCCGATAATGCTCGGTTTCGCTGGAGGGGCTATGTTGTATGTGACAAGCGATGAGATGATACCAGAGACTCATGCTCATGGTTATCAGAAACAAGCCACATACGCCCTTCTGTTAGGTTTCATGACACTGCTCCTAATAGAACGTATTTTTGATTAACTAAGAAAATTAAACCTAAAATGAAGAAATCAGTCTTAAGCCTTTTGTGCTCAGTCTTTTGTTTTTGCCTTCTTGCACAGCCAAAGTTGGAAAACCATGGCGACTGGGCAAGAATGATTGTAAACGACAAACCAATGCTGCTCATCGGTGGCGAATTAGGAAACTCGTCAGCTTCTACCAAAGAAGACATCAGGCGCATCTTTCCTCATCTCAACCGTTTGGGGCTCAACACGGTGCTTGCTCCCGTCTCGTGGGAACTGCTGGAACCACACGAAGGCGAATACGATTTCAGCACACTGGACCATATCATCAACGAGGCACGAAAGAACGAACTCAAAGTTGTGCTCCTGTGGTTCGGAGCTTGGAAAAACAGCATGAGTTGCTACGCACCTGAATGGTTCAAAAGAGACACCAAACGATTTCCTCGTGTTCACGACAAGAAAGGCATCCCATTAGAAGAAGCATCATCCCTGTCAGCCAATGTACTTGAAGCTGACAAAAAGATATTCTGCTTAATGATGCAGCATATACGCGAAGTAGATATGAACGAACAGACAGTCATTATGGTGCAGGTGGAGAATGAAATTGGCATGGTGACCGAACCTCGCGACTATAGCAAGGATGCAACAAGGATGTACAACAGTAAAGTGCCAAAACAACTGACCGACTACCTCCAGAAAAACAGCAAGCAACTGAACAACAGCCGTCTGCAAATCAAGACAGACAAAGGAACATGGGGAGAACTATTCGGCAACGACATCTATGCAGAGGAAATCTTCCAGGCTTGGACATACGCACTTTACGTAGAAGAAATGGCAAAGGCTGGAAAGGAAATCTACAATCTGCCTATGTACGTGAACGTTGCACTCAACAGTCGCGACCGCATCCCTGGCGAATATCCTTCCGCAGGTCCCTTGGCACACCTGATTGATGTCTGGCACTGCGGAGCACCGAGCATCGATGTACTTGGAGTTGACATTTACGACAAAGGAATAAAGTCATGGCTTTCAAAGTATCATCTGACAAATAATCCGCTTTTCGTCCCAGAAATACGTTTAGATGATAAGAATGCCATGTATGCTCTCTATGCCTTCGGTCATCATGACGCGATGGGATTCTGTCCGTTCAGCATCAAGGATTATCCCCTTTTTGCAAATGCCAAGGGCAATGATATGAATAGTATGGATCTATCGAAAGACGACCAGTTGAATGCCTTCTCTTCATCCCTCTCTCTTGACGATGGCCGAGGTGGAATTTCCCCACTGGCAGCATCCTATCAGCTCCTTCGTCAGGCTGAGCCGTTGATTCTTGACCGACAAGGCACACCCAACATGGATGCTGTGCTGCTTGACAACAAACAACGGGAGGCAGAAGTCGTCACGCCTGATGGCATTCGCCTCACCATAAAACATAGTTACTCACTCGGTTGGGAACCAGGTGCCCAGAATGCCGAATGGCCGGAAGCAGCTTGCATCATCCTGCGTCTCGACAAGGAGGATTATCTCGTCATAGGAAGTGGAGTTGTCATCACCTACACCGATGCCAAAGCAGGCCAGACATGGAAGCAAGGCAACACATGCATCGGACTTGCCAAGTGTGAGTCGGTCGGCATTACAGATGGGGAAATGCACATCAATCGTCATCTCAATGGCGACCAGACACATCAAGGACGGCACATTCGTATCCCTGTAGGGCAGTTTGACATTCAGCACTTCAGATTGTATCGCTACAAATAATTTACTCAACAATACCCCATCCCATCCCTTCGATTAAACTCAGGGTAAACTCTTGGCTCAGGGTAAACTAAGCTCAAGGCAAGCTCATCACGATAACCGCAAAACCACAAAAGACTCTGACCCATAACCCACAACCCATAACCCACAACCCATAACCCATAACCATATGAATCAGTTCAAAGACAAAGTTGCCATCATTACAGGTGGAGCACAAGGCATTGGCAAGTGCATAGCCGATGAGTTTCGAAAAGAAGGTGCAAAAGTATGCATCATCGACATTCAGGAAGGAAACCACTATGTGGGTGACATCAGTAAGAAGGAAGTGCTGGAGGCTTTTGCCAAAGATGTGATAGAGCGTTACGGAATGGTTGACGTCATCGTCAACAATGCCCTCCCAATCATGAAAGGCATAGACGAATGTTCGTATGAGGATTTCCAATATGCACTGAGTGTTGGCGTTACAGCACCATTCTATCTTGTAAAATTGCTATCAGCCCATTTAGCAGAGGGAGCATCCATCATCAACATCTCGTCCTCACGCGACCGTATGAGTATGCCACAGACAGAAAGTTATACAGCAGCCAAGGGAGGAATCGCCGCACTCACCCATGCCCTTGCCGTCAGTCTGGCAGGAAAGGCACGAGTCAACTCCATTTCTCCTGGTTGGATTGATACTGCTTATACTGTCTATGAAGGTCCAGATGCCACTCAGCAACCAGTCGGACGTGTCGGCAATCCTCTCGATATTGCCAATATGGTACTCTTCCTATGCTCAGACAAGGCAGGGTTCATCACTGGTGAGAACATCTGCATAGATGGTGGTATGACCAAGCAGATGGTGTATCACGGAGAGCATGGTTGGACATTGGATGAAGCGTCAAAGTAAATAATAGGTTGCAGTGTATGCTTCACAACCCCATGTTTTTCCCCTTACATAGAAAAATTTACAGCAAAATGTGATTTTTACCAAAGCCATGCCCTCATTAGGCATACCATTGAGATAAATTTGCATTCGTAACCGACAAAACAGTACGATTATGGCAATGAACATTATTAACAAGTATGTATGGTTGGTAGAAACTATCTACCGAGCACATAAGATTTCGTTTGAGGACATCAACCGCAAATGGCTGGACGACGAAGATTTCAGCGAAGGCGTTGAACTTCCCTTACGCACGTTCCACAAATGGCGTATAGCCGTGGAGGAAATGTTCGGACTGGTTATCGAGAACGAAAAGCGTGGTGAGTACCGCTATTACATCGAAAACGAACATGTGATAACGAAAGGTGGGATGCGCTCATGGATGTTGAACACTATAAGCACACGCAATCTCTTGCTGGAGAACAGAAGTCTGAATGACCGCATTCTTCTTGAAGATGTCCCTTCTGGAAGAGAATACCTGCAGCCTATAATAGATGCAATGAAGAAGAACCATCTCATACATTTCACCTATTATAATTATTGGCGCGATGACTACCGCCAGCATTGCGTAGAGCCATACTGCGTGAAACTCTTTCGTCAGCGTTGG
>JAZUKC010000091.1:0-13201 GCA_045643065.1 Prevotella sp. | reverse complement strand
ATAGTCAAATAGTAAATAATAAATAGGTCTTCTATGAAAAAAACATTTACATTCATTCTGCTCTTCCATGCGGCACTCCTCTGCAGTGCTGCTCGTATCAGCAACGAGAAGGCCATCAGCATGGCACGACAGTTCATTCAGTCACGCCAGATGACAAACAGGAATCAGGCCATTGGCCTCAACGATTCCCAGTACAGAGCAACGCAGATACTCGGCGGCTCTGTCGTGGCAGTCAACTCACCAGCCAATGGTTTCGTGCTCCTTTCAGGCGATGCCGACGCAGAGCTTGTCCTCGGCTATGCCGACCAGGGACAGTTCGACTTCACCAATGCTCCCGACAATGTCAAGGGGTGGCTGCAGGACTATGCCGACCAGCTCAAGGCCATGGAGAACACCCCTGCCGCCAAGCAGCGTGCTATGCAGAAGGCTGCTCCCAAGGTTGCCATCGAACCTCTTATCCAGACCATGTGGGATCAAACCGAGCCTTACAACGACCAGTGTATTGCGAAAAGGTATAATGGAACCAGCGAAAAATGTTTAACTGGTTGTGTAGCTACTGCTATGGCTCAGGTCATCAACTACCACAAGTGGCCTAGGAGCGAGGTCGCTGCCGTAGGGGGTGTTTTTTCAGACATGCCTGACCTGCCTGCTGCTACTATGGACTGGGATAATATGCTCGATGTCTATGAAGCAGGGAAGTACAATGCTGATCAGGCTGCTGCCGTGGCTCAACTCATGCGCTACTGTGGCCAGTCTGTTCGTATGAAGTATGGTACGAGGATGTCAGAAGCGAGAAGCGAAATAATCCCTGAAGCACTGATCAACACCTTCGGTTATTCAAAGAAAACGCGTATTGTTTATCGAAACAACTACACCATCGACGGTTGGGACAATCTCCTCTATACAGAACTCGTTGCTTCTCGTCCTATCATTTATCGCGGTACGTCAACAGGTATGGTGGGGCATGCGTTCGTTGTCGATGGCTACGACAATGGTTACTTCCACGTCAACTGGGGATGGAGCGGCAAGTGCGATGGCTACTTCCTCATCTCTGTCCTCAACCCAGGCGACAACAGTGGCAGTGGTGCCAGCCCTACCGGCGGCGCCTACAACTTCGACCAGGCTGCTGTCATCGGCGTCCATATGAATGGTGCTGCTGGCGTTGACATTCTCACAATAAAGGATGACCCCTACATCGAAGGTGATAAGTTCATTTTTAAGATATGTAACAATACTAAAAAGAATATAGGTTTCAGCGGCGCTGTCATCATCGAGACCGCTCAGGGTGAGTATTTGGGCACGAAGGTGTATGATCACCAAGAAGTGGATGCTGGCTGCTACACTTCATTTGGAATTCCTTCTAATTTTGCCTCAAACTTTATGGACGGTGACTACAATATTTACCCTGCAACATGCAAACCAGACAACTGGCCTAATGATGAACTACAGAAGTGCGAAGGTGCTGAGCTCCATTACATCAGCTTCACTGTCCAACAGCGTTCACTGAAGAATGTTCAGTTTGTTCACAGCGCTACTGCCTCAGACATTAGTATAAGTAGTTACGAGAACACCGGCGATGGTTTTAACTGCCGCCCACAGAATCTGAAGATTACCTTCAGCAATGCCTCTGCCTACGATTGCAATAAGGAAATTGGCTTCTATTTCGATGGCAAAATAAGAGGTTCTGCAGCTCTCGTCATCCGAGGTGGCGGCACTACCACCCTCGAATTTGGCTTCATGGGGTATTCTGTTGGGCAGCATGAGTTCGTCATCAAGGAGGATGACACAATCATCGGTTCGGGTACCATCACCCTCGCCGACTCGGGCATTGACACCAGCAAGTGGTTCGCTACCTGCGAATTCACAGACATGGAGGTTCTCGATGGCGACAAGAACGTGATGTTCTCTGACCAGTGTAAGGCTAAGATCACCTTCTATAACCCTACAGATACAGATGGAATCAAGAGCATCAAGATAGGTGTTGGTTCTGATGGAACTATTACACGTGGTTGGCATTGGACAATAACCGTCTATGCAGGTTCTTCATATACCAATACCTATTCAATAAGTGAGTTAGATTCTTTAGACAGCTACCAGTGGATTGTTCAGGGCGAATACGATGGTCACATTCTCTCTCTCACCGACATCATCACCTGCCGTGGTGGCAAGGCTGAGGATGCAGCAGGCAACAAGTATTATGTTGCTCCTGGCGGCACTGTACCTGACAATGCCACATCGGCAGACTTCTCTTGTATCGGCGATGCAGTGTCTTCGCTCTCTGCTACGGCAAGCAGCAATCCAAACTGCGTCTATTACATAGCTAAGGGCGCTACCGCTCCTGAATGGATGGCGGGCAAGAATGTCGTTGTGGGCAACGTAGCGGAATCTCTCACCCTCACCGCTGCTGGCGACTTCAAACCAACCAAGGACTTCACTGCTCAGCAGGCGAGCTTCACCCAGTCATTCACTGGCACCAATGGCAATGGCTATGGCTGGAACACTATCGTTCTGCCATTCGAGGCAACAAGCGTCAAGAATGGTTCCACCCCACTCAATTGGTTCACCGGCAGCAGCAACAGCAGCTATGACTTCTGGATTTATCAGTTCGCAGACAAGAGAGCAGCCAACTTAGTCTTCAACCATCTATCAGACACAAGCGTTCCTGCATACACCCCACTCCTCATCGCCGTTCCTGACGCTACATGGGGAGAAGCATCCAGCCTCGCAGGCAAGCCTCTCACCTTCTCCGCCACCAATGCCTTTATCAAGGCAGACAAGAAAGCTGTCGTAAATCAGGCCAACTATCAGATGAAGGGCACCTTCAGCACCCTTTCTGCCGACAATATCTACGTGCTCCACCCTGCAGGCGGCATCTTCGAGATGGGAACCCCTGGCACGACAACGCCTTTTACTGCCTACTTCACCTCTTTTGATCCCGATAGCGCATTCCCTAAACTGGGCATCAGTATCAATGGTGACGTGCTCACGGGCATCAGCACAATGCGCAGCAAGTCGTTCACCCCTTCTGCTACTTATAACATCATGGGACAGAAGATAGGCAAGCAGCCAGGCATCGTTATCATCGATGGCAAGAAATTCCTGAAGCGCTAACCAGTCAACTTGGGGACTTGCACCCTTTAGAATACGTTCGTGCTGAGCGAACAATAAACGAGCACACCGACCGCAATGGCCGGTGTGCTTTTGTTTATGCTCCATATATTTCACAATATAAACGACCATTTATATAAATAACCGTTTACATTTGTATCATTAATACCCTTCGCGCCGCAGCCATTCTACAAAGAACAGGTCGTAAATCCAATAGACGCCACGTTCCTCTGTGATAAAGTCTTTTTCTAACAATCCCTTTACTGCCGACACAACCGAACTTGCGGATGGCAGACGATGTTTATGACTAAAAGCACCTCCTGAGATATTCTGCGCTTTACCTTCCTTTGCTATGGCAAGGAGAACATCACGCTGTTTCTGTGGCATCTGATACAGCAGGCTTGCGTATGCATCGCTCGCCATATCCAGCACTCGGTCCAACGCATCGTTAATCATATCCTCAGTACATGTGCCGCCAACTGGTGTTGCATCATAGAGCACATTCATGACCTTCTGGATGTATGCCGTGACACAATCAAAGCGAGAGAAAAGTTTCTCTACGACATCATCGGCAAGATGCTTGCCTGCTTCTTCAAACTTAGCAGAAGCAAAAGCATGGTACTTCTCCGTTGGTATAGGTTTTAGCGACATCAGCGTTGTCTGCTGATAGAACGGACGTGAAGGGGAGAGGAACATTTCGGACATGAGATGCCTATGTGAACCCGAGAATATAAACGTTCCGTTTGTGCATTGCTGGATGTACGTTCTGAGAGTTGCTTCCACCTTCCATGCCTCATCCTTACCATAACGCGTAATCTGTTGGAACTCGTCAATGGCAATGAAACATGGTTTGTCGGCTGTGTTTATATAGCGGAAAATCTCGTCAAGTGTAAGCTCGGGATTGCGTATTGCGCCAACACCAAGTCCCCAGACAGGCAGGCCATTGATATCAAACGTAATCTCTTGACGCAGAGAACTTAATACATTCAAGAATGCTTCCCACGCAGCACGTCCCTTTGTACGCAACTCATTAAGTATGGCAATGCCAAAGACATTGACAAAATCACGCAAGGAGTTTGTGTTGTATATATCGATTATTATCGTGTGATAGTTATCTCTTATCTCCGATTGTGAGAAACAATGATGCAGAAGGTCTGTCTTGCCTACACGACGAGGCGATATCAGCGAAATGTTATTTCCGTTGATCATAAACTGCATTATATCAGCGGTTTCCTTCTCACGGTCACAGAAGTATTCCGGACCAGAATACCCCTTTATAACAAATGGATTCCTTAGTTTTGATGCCATCTTTTCTCGTATTATCATTTTATGATTATCATTTTATGATTATCATTTTATGACAATTTGATGCAAAGATACAATATTTCTTCAAAACATGCAAATAAATAGCCTATAAAAATGCAACAATTTAGATTCTCAATCCGAAGTTAAGGCTGATGTTGAAACCGTCATATACCTTCAGGTCGAAGAACATGCCGAACTTGAACTAAGAATAAAACAGCAGGCAGGCAAAGATACTTGTTGCGTATATCACCAGTGTGAACGGAATGCCAAAGCGTGCCATATCCTTCATTGTGTAGTTTCCGTATGTCATCGCCATATTTTCCATTGCTCCGACGTAAGGAGTGGCGAAACCGTATGCTGTGGAGAACATGATGCCCATGAGGAATGGCATGGCACTGCAACCCAACAGTTCTGCGACGGTGACGCTCACAGGCACAAATATGGCAACGATGGCGTAGGATGAAACGAACACCTTCAGCACCAAGCTGAGACCAACGATGAACATAAGGGGCATGAGGGCATTGCTGCCGCCACATATTCCGAGTACCCAGTCTGCTGCCATGTCATCGAGATCAGAGCGATTGATGGCATTGGCAATAGCAGTGGAACCAGCAAAGAGTATGAGTTGCGACCATGGTATATAGTTCCATGCCTCTTTGTTGCCAAGGCACCTCATGGCTGCCAGTATGATGATGACAACACAGCTGCCAGTAATGATAGAGAACAGTCCGAGACACGAGCCGACGATGATGGCCAAGAGCAGCCCCAGGGCGATTAACTGCTTGCGGTCCGGCTCTATCTTGCGTACGTTGCCGTACGGTAGCATGTCGTTGACGACTTCGTCCCACGGCATACCACCACCCTCAAACACCAGCATATCGCCATCACGAATGACAGTCTCACGCGGCGAGTCAGTCATTCGTTCATTATGTCGCATCAATGCCATGAGCGTCACGCCGTACTTTTTCTCAAAGTCCATGTCCATCATTCGCTTGCCACTGAGACTACTGTTGCTCGTGACAATGGCATTCTGCTGCAGACGCGGACGCTCACGATATTCCTTTGTATTCATGACAAAATCGGGCGAACAGACAAAGCCGAGTCTTTCACGCAACTTGACAAGCATGTCGTAATTGCCGTAGAATGCCAGTCGGTCGCCACCCATCAGGAACTCGTCTGCCGGAATAGGCGAGAGCGTCACTTGGTCAAAGCGGTACAACTTGACAAGCATGCTTCGGCAGGCATTCAGTGCTTCTATCTCAGAGAGTTGCTTGCCTACATATTTATTATCAGAAGGCACAAGCATCTCCACCATTACCGATTTCTCATCAAGCAGGTCCTGACTGACCGTGGCATTGTTCGGGAAGAGTCTGTTAGTCAACATAATGTAGGCTATGCCCACTATCAGCAACATGAAGCCAGCGGCAAAAGGTTCGAAGAAACTTATCGTCTGCCCCGTCAGCTCATGATACATATCGCAGATCAGAAGGTTGTTGCCCGTACCAATAATGGTGCAGCACGATCCAAGTGCGATGGCATAGCATATAGGCAGGATTACCTTCGATGGAGCAATGCCATGCTTCTTTGACCACTTTGCCACAGGGTCGAAGAACACCGTTGCCACTACTGTATTAGAGATGACAGTACTCACCAGCGACGATGTCGCCATGAGGCGCAGCAATACTCTCGGTGTGGATGCTACCTTCCTGCCACACACCTGCGTCATGAGATAGTCCATGCCGCCTATGTCCTGTATTACCTTGACGATGACCGTCAGCAATGCTAATGTCAAGGCTGCTGACGTAGTGAAACCGTCAAATGCCTCCACGACATCGAGTATGCCTGAGGAGGTGAGAATCACCAGCGTCATCAGATGCACCACATCAGCATTTACACGTGTGAACCCCAACATATATATGTTCAGGGCTATCGTCAAGAGTGTAACTATGGCCGCAAATTCCATTCTGTTTTGCTATTTTATGGCAGTATTTTGTTAATCGGCACGCTTCACGTCATTGCCGTAGATGGTAGCCCATTCATCGCGCATAGATACAGCCACCCATCCGTTCTCTTCGCAAGCCTTGCGGCATTTCTCTGCCTTCCCCATGTTTCCCAATTCTCTAACCAGATCGTCGCAGAGCAAGCAGAAAGAGATGTGCGGACGCGGATTGTCGATATTTGTATAATGGAACATCGGGAAATCGCCCGTTGAGTTACCCCATGAGAGGATAGGCTTCGTTCCCAGTTCGCGACGTATATAGACAACCTTGTTGGCAGCAGTACATATCTGCTTGAAGTCGCCTCGCTCAATGCGCTCACCCGCAACGTATGGATAGTTCTCCATATTCATGCGCTCTACCCATTCGTCCTGTCCGTGCATCACATAGTTCACATCCGAGGTCAGCATCTGATATGGTGGAATGTCGAAGATATCCTTCATGAGCACACGGCAGATGTCGCGGTCAACGCCGGAGCACAGGAACACCTTGAAGTCGTTGGCAATGAGATACGACACCACCTCAATCATAGGCCAGTAGAGCGCTGTGCCCCATGTCAGGTTGGTGAGTCCCTTCACTGGTTCGGTCTCAAAATAGTGGTTCATATACTCTGCATATTCGTCAAAGGTGTATCCACGGAAGGCCTTGGCCTGCAGACATTGCTGCATGTCGCCCCACTCATCCTTCGATGTGTGGTTGGCAAGCACATATTCCTCCATCTCCTGCATCAGGGCCTTGTCTGCTGCGTCAGGGGTAAAGCTGTCATCATGCAGGTAACGGTGAAACGAGAACATCCAGTTGCAATAGTATGGAGCTGTTTCGCAGAGCAGGGTGCCGTCAACATCAAACGTAGCGAGGCGTTCCTTCACTGGCACAAAGTCAGCGCTGCTCTCGTCAGTAACACGTGCCACAAATGCCTTCAACTTCTGCAATACCGGTGAATCCTGATTCCAGTATTTGAAGTTTCCCTCTTTACCTACCCTAATCTGTGCCAGGTCTGCACGCGTTGACTGGGCAAACATCGCCAACTGCGCAAATACAACGACCAGCAACATCAAAATCTTCTTCATGTCTTTTTCTTTTTTTGTGTTGGTTTATTATAATTTTGCAAAGTTACGATAAAGATTTGACAACACCAAACTTTTTCCCTTAAAATATTAATAAGTAGGAATGTTTCATCGCCATAAAACGTATTATTCCCCTGCACTCTGTATAAACGAGAACGTATCGAATATGTCTCCGGCCGTCACGCCTACGCCAACCTTACGCTCTGAGCCTGTGTTTGGCTGGAACACCACCTCAAGTATGCCCTCTCCCTTAGCCTTAACGTCTATCCAGTCTTTGCTATAATGCTCAAAATTGCGCTCGTAATCAGGATCATCATGTTGCTCTTGATACGAGTACCATTGCGTACCATCCTTCTCAAACCACATATCAGAAAGCCAGAAACCCGGGTAATTAGTGCAATGGAAGGTGTATGTTCCACCCTCTACAGGCACATTTATAAACTCGGTGTTACCAACTTTTACCGTAGGATAATCGGTCTTCTCCCACTTCATTCTTTCCCAACGTCCATCTTCACTAATAACATCGCAGCTGCATATCGTCAGCATCGCGAAGAGAAATAATAGTAACTTTTTCATTCTAACGTGTTTAATGTCCACCTAATGCCAAACTATGGTCTAAGTTCAGCGGGTGAACGGAATAGATTGTTGTTTTATCAAAGTAATAGGCGGCGCCAACTTCGGCAAAACATGCAAATAAATAACCTATGAAAATGCAACAATTTAGATTCTCAATCCGAAGTCAAGGCTAAAGCATGCGCCACGATAGATCTTCAGACTTGGACCGAAATAAAGGCCGAAACGGTTCTTCAGCGTGAAGTCCCAGCCAATTTTCAGACTGTAGTATGGATCTATTCGGCCATCATCATCCGTAGTTGGCAACTTGTCTGGGTATATCGTCATGCCGGCTTCGGCACCGATATAGAAAGAGTTACGATCATTCTTCAGTGGGTAATAATGCACATAGTCGGCATAAATGGGTATGGATGGCGTTGAGCCATTATCCACCCAAGGGGCAGCATCAGTATAAACGTCAATGATGTGACATCCGGTACCGATGCCGAGATAGTTCCTACGGTTGAAGCGCCAACCTGCTGTGGCATCAAGAGTGCTATAAGCATTAAAGCCTAAATCTGACAAATCCACTCTCACTCCAAACTGCATACGCCCCTCTTCCTGTGCAAACGCAGGCACAGCAAGCATTAAAAGTATAAAGATAATTGCTTGTTTCATAGTCTATAAAAAGGAATTAGAATTAGTAATGATTTTCAGTTAGATTTTTAGTTGAGATTTTGAGGGCTTGCCCGACCATCCTTCCTAAATATCGACATCCCATTTTCAGTCAGATTTTTGGTCAAGATTTTCAGTCGAATTATAAAACATCTCTAAAAATCCAAACTAAAAATCTTACTGACAATTAGGAGGGGAGTTCCGCTTGGGTAGTCGCTAACGCTCAAAATCTAAACTAAAAATTGGACTTAAAATCTTAACTAACAGCAAAACATTTATTATTATTCCTCAGCACTTTGTATAAACTCGAACGAATGGAAGATGTTTCCGGCGGTCACGCCTACACCTGCCTTACGCACCGATCCGGCGTTTGGCTGGAACACGACCTCAAGTACGCCACCATCCTTCGCCTTTATGTCTATCCACTCGTTGGAATAATGGTGCGGATCAGGCTCGTAATCAGGATTGTCAAATGCATCTTCATACATGTATTTTACTTTCCCATCCACCTCAAACCAGGAATTTGAAAGCCAAAAACCCATATAGTTTGTACAAAGGAAAACGTACATTCCGCCTTCTTTCGGCACACTAACATACTCAGATTCACCATCTTTAACCGTAGGATAATCGGTCTTTACCCACTTCATTTGCGACCAATCGCCATCTTTTTCAATATCGTCTCCGCAACTGCATATCGTCAGTATAGCGAAGAATACTAATAGTAACTGTTTCATTTTGTTGAGTTTACGGTCCACCTTACGCCAAACTGAAGGTTCAGATTCAGCGGATGGGTGGAATAGATTGTTGTATATTTACTGTTATTATCAAAGTAATAAGCGGCGCCGACTTCGGCAAAAACGCCCAACGAACGATAGACATTGAGTTCTGCTCCGCCACCTATCGTAGCAGAAAACTGTAGCGGAATGTCGTCGATGTCATGCTTTTCGGTTGCCAGATGATTGTTCTTCACAACCGTTTCCACAATGCTCTCGCCACCGACTCCATACTCTGCCATTCCCCCTGCCATGGCATACAGGCGCAAATACCTATTGTTCAGCAGGTTGTAACTCAGGTTTACAGGCACGCCAACATACGAAATGGTCTGATCATTAGTATAATATGACGACTCCGTTCCTGCCGTAAGAGTGCTTTTCAGCTTAGTGTATGACGCACCGGCGCTTACGCTCCAACGCTTGTTCAGGTCATAACCTACGCTGAAACCGATACGCACTGGCTGCTGATGATGGGCATCGGTGACAGGATTCTTCCCGTCGTTGGTCAACGCAAGATAGTCCATGTTGCCTCGTTTGCCCTTGGACAGCATCAATGGTGTATTGTCCGGAGTGCCATGTTCAGACAAAGCGAAATAGCCATTCATGCCAAGCGACTTGTCATTTTGCATTTGAGTAGTATAAATCGCAACCCTGACGTTGCCTCCGGATGCATTCCTTCGGTCATTTTGTGGGAAAGAAACGGTTGTTTCGTAAGGGTAAGAAGGTGGCGAAGGAGGTACACTTGATGCAGGAACATCCGCCGGAACGGTTTCCGTATCATTCTGATTTACAACCCGTTCCTCTTGCTTTTCCTGCACAACAGGCTCCGTTTTTTCATCCATTGGCACCTGATTCACCACAGCATATTGATGCTCCGGCATTGCCTTGCGGCAGAAAGCAGCAGCATTGTCAGGTTGCTTCATGTCGTCCTGCGTATCAGAACCCGCGACTTTCGGCTTTGGAAGCCTATGCTCTACCCCACCCTCTGCCAGCGGTTTGTCATCATCCGACGGCATGAAATACATCACACCAGCCACGCCAACGATGCCAACAGCCACGCAAGCGGCAGCCCAACGTCGCCACATAGGCACGACAACAGCACGCGAACTGCCGTCAAGGCGCTGCTCAATGCCTTCCCACAAACCTTCAGGAACCTGCGTACTCTCGTACTGTTCCATCTGTTGTCTCAGGTCGTCTGTCCAGTTTTCGTTCATTGTTCGTGGTTTATGTGGTTCAACATTAGTTTTTTCAGCATCGCCTTCGCCCTAAGATATTGCGAAGCGCTGGTTTGTTCCTTTATGCCAAGCATATCTGCTATCTCCCTGTGCGACTTCTGTTCGAAGACGTAGAGGTTCAGAACGGTGCGGTAGCCTGGCGGCAACTGGCGTATCAATTGGTGCATCGTCTCTATTCTGACAAGCTTAGGGTCAAGCGGTTCGTCGGGGATATCGTCAACGTAAGCGTCTGTATCCCAGTGCAGTTTCTGCTGACGCCGCAGCAGGTCGATGGCGTTGTTCGCAACGATGCGTGCCATCCACGTGCGCAAACTGCCCGAATGCCGCGGTCGGAAGTTGCCGATGCGCTGGAATATCTGTACGAAGCTGTCCTGCAGAATGTCCTTGACATCCTCCTGATTCGTCACGTAACGCTGGCAGACGCCAGCAAGATACGCCACGGAATCGGCATACAACTCGTGCATCGCCGCTCGTTCTCCGTCCCTGATTCGCCTTATGATGCTCTCTTCGTTCATCAGATGTTGTCCTTCAACCTGTTGTAATAAAGTCGGTATTCGATGCTATGCTTCTCTGGCACAGGACGTTCCTCGCCGTCAACAGTCATCTTCGTGATGTCCATCGTGAACTGATACACCCAGTAAGGGGCGTTGACTACTGGCATAAACTCCGTCTTTCCTTCTGTCTGTCCGAATGTTACGCACACGGTATGAGTATCGTTCCCCTGTCTGACGGTATATGTCATCGTATGCTCAGGGAAGGAAATCTTGAACGAGATAAACTTTATATAACTATCCCACGGTTGGTTCGGATTATAGTATTTGTACTCCTCGTGGGTGTATGGTATCACATCGCGTAACATACTGATATTGTTACTCATAGCATCTACGCTGCCCCCAGGGAATGGGGCAAGGAAAATGTCCTGCGGAAGTCCAGATATCTCAAACGTACAGCCTGATGCAATCACGCTGATATTGTCGTTGTCATTTGCCTTTCCGTATATGTTTGCCACGTCGTTGCCGTCAATCAGCGGATAGAAAAAATTCTCTGGCATGCCATTACCTTGATAAATGTCGTCATCTGACGCCCCCCAATCAAATGGTTCAACGGCGCATGAATTGAGCAACAACGTCAGCATCGCCAGCATCATAATTGAAATAATATTCTTCATCGGTTTCATTTTATGTAGGTTATTCTTGTTTATACGAATGTTTCTTCAGCATTTCTCGCAGTTCCGCATCTGTCATGCGCACATACTGCGACGTGCCCCACACCACCTTCAACTCTTTAGAATCAGTAGTTCTTGTGCACAAAGGCTCTACGCAACTCATGTACCATTTGCCTGAAAGCATGTATATTGACCACACACGCATATAGATGCTCCATGGGTATCCATAGGCCGACAGCATGCCGGCGGTCATCAGTCCGGTCTTTGGGTTCATCTGATACACGCTGTAGCTACAGATATCGTCATTCACAGCGTCAGAGTGGAAGAACGTCACCAGTTCTGTGTCCGATGCGATGTAGTATGACTGTGGCGACGGACCTATTATCTCCCCGTAATAATTCTCCGGGCACACAAATCCGTATTCCTCAATCTCGTGCGTCTGCATCCACTTCCATCCGTAGCCCACGAACTCCTTCTGCAGGTCTCGTTGTATGTCCGTTGGCAGCGTAGGCAAGTTCCATCGGTAAGGTATGCCGTCGTCTCCAAACTGGAACATCGGTATATCATCCGGTTCGATGATCAGAGGGTCATCTCCTTCTGCGAACTCACAGCATCCCGCCACCATAGCACACACCGACAGCAGCGTCATCATGTATATCCAGATTTTTCTCATCGTTTTATTATAGGTGGGTTCTATTAATTAGCTTTGTCATATTTCGAGGCTATTTTCGAGTTCAAAGTGTTAGTGAGGGAGGGAGCAATGCGGGCATTGTGACCGAGTGAACTGACAGTTTGAACCGAAAAGAGTCCGAAAGATGGCAAAACGCCGAACTCACTGTTATATGTTAAACCTAAGGTGGTAATTAATAGAACCCACCTATATATTTAATTTAAGTTTCGCATGTCCAGCTTTCTTGGGAGATAAAGAGGAGATAGCGTCAGCGAAGGTAAAGAGAAGATATAGCGACATTACTATTGTCCCTGTATCTCCGTTATATCTTCCTTGTTTCTTCTCTATAACTTCTTGAAACTGAAGCAAGCGGAGTTTGAAAGTTGAATATGTTTCATTAACGTTTCTACTTATATAACGCACAACATGCCATAACATTGCATGGCCCTCCCATCTTTTTTTGGTTCTGCATCAATTTAGATGGTTCTACAAGAAGAGTGTGTGGAATATGATTAACCTGAGTTCGACGAATTTTGTAAAACCCGATATTTGGCTGGAAGCCAATACTTTGAGTAACCCCGTACGCAGTGCGGGGATAGCGCGTATCCACAATATCTGCCTGGAAGGCAGTACCTTGATACGTTCACTGTGATG